>JAFPZP010000090.1 GCA_017417215.1 Candidatus Rifleibacteriota bacterium
AGCAAGCAAGCAAGCAAGCAATATTTATACTAAAAAGAATTCTATAGTTATTACTAAACACAAGATTAGCCTGATGCGCTTTCTTGTGTTTTTTTTGTTTAGAATTCTGAAGATAAGCTAGTATTTTGTTACTTCTTTTATAATTGATAGATAATTTGAAGTACATAGAAAAGGAACAAAATCTATGGAGAAAAATAAAATCTCTCCTATAACTGGTGGCTTTAGCCCTCCTGATATAGACGATGAAGATATCGCTGAAGTTGTATCTGTACTTAAATCTGGTTGGATAACCACTGGACCAAAGACCAAGGAATTTGAAAAAGAAATAGCTTTTTATTGTGGAACTTCAAGAGCAGTCTGTCTAAACTCAAATACAGCCTGTTCAGAAATGACTTTACGATTACTTGGGGTTGGTTCGGGTGATGAAGTTATTGTTCCCGCTTACACATACACGGCTTCTGCATCTGTTGTGGCTCATGTTGGAGCTAAAATCGTAATGGTTGATTCCCAAAAGAATTCATTAGAGATGGATTATGACTTAGTAGAAAAAGCCATTACAGATAAGACTAAGGTTATTATTCCTGTTGATATAGCTGGTTTACCATGTGATTATGATAGAATTTATGAGGTTGTAGAAAATAAAAAAACACTCTTCAGACCATCAAATGATATTCAAAAAGATTTTAGCAGAATAATAGTGATGGCTGATGGGGCACATTCTTTTGGCGCTGAATATAAGGGCGGAAGAACAGGTGCTATTGCTGATTTTACAAACTTTTCTTTTCATGCAGTCAAAAATCTTACAACAGCAGAGGGAGGTGCTGTTACTTGGAGAGAAAAAAAAGGCCTAGATAATGAGAGCATTTATAATCATTACCAGCTTCTTTCATTCCATGGACAGTCAAGAAATGCATTAAATAAATATGAATCAAATTCATGGGAGTATGACATAGTAGAACCATATTTCAAATGTAATATGACAGATATTCATGCTGCAATAGGTCTTTCACAGCTAAGACGTTACCACAGACTTGTTGAACGCCGTCACGAAATAATAAAAAAATATGATGAAGCTTTATTGCCATTAGGTTTCATTACTTTAGACCACAATGGATATAAATCTAAGTCATCTGGACATCTTTATATAACAAGACTTCCTGAAAAATATGGAATAAGCAGAGACGATTTTCTTATAAAACTTGCCGAACTTGGAGTTCCTACTAATGTTCATTACAAGCCTCTTCCAATGCATTCTGCATATAAGAAACTAGGCTTTGATATTAGGGATTTCCCAAACGCTTACAATTTTTATAAAAATGAAGTTACACTTCCTCTTCATACGCGTCTCACTGATAACCAGGTTGATTACGTCATAGCTTCGGTCCAGAAGGTGCTTGGACTATGATTCTAGAGCATAGGGTGAATGGCATTGTCCTAAAGCCCCTCATTGAGGAGGGGTGTCAGCCAAAGGCTGACGGGGTGGTGACGGAAATCGTAGTAAACCATATTTCTTTGGAACAAACACTATCACAAGCAAATACTAAAAATACCATCATTTTTATACCCGCCAAGGATGGCGGTATGCAAGCGACCTGTGGGATGGGAACTAAAGTTGCTTGTGGTAATTGCTCTAATTGTCATTGCGAGCAGTCGAAGACTGCGTGGCAATCCACCCCCTTTAGTAAAGGGGGATGTCAGGCTTTGCCTGACAGGGGGATTTTAAATTCCTTTAAGCAAAATGCTGGAGGCATCAAATAATGCTTCTTTGCCCCTGGCACAAACTTCCCACTCAAATGCGTAACGAGATGGTAAAACCTTATTACGATATTTTGGCAAATAAGAAAATTCAACTTTTAGCCAAACGCCTTTTTGACTTGTTTGTAGCAAGCTTAATACTGGTAGTTTTATCTCCATTATTTCTTGTTGTAGCTATTGCAATTAAGCTAGACAGCAAAGGACCTGTTTTTTTCAGACAAACTAGAGTTACGGCTAATTGCAAACTTTTCAAAATAATCAAATTTAGAACAATGTGCGAGAACGCTGAAAAGCAAGGAACACTAATTACTATACATAATGATATGCGTGTAACTAGGTTTGGAAGTTTTTTACGAAAATTCCATCTAGATGAATTGCCTCAGTTAATCAACATTATAAAAGGAGAGATGTCTTTTGTTGGCACTCGACCAGAAGTAGTTAAGTTTGTTAGGCAATATACTAAAGAAATGTATGCTACTTTGCTTCTACCTGCTGGTGTAACTTCAGAATGCAGTAATGAATATATAAATGAAGAACGACTTTTAAAAAGTTTTGATAATGTTGATAGAACTTATATAAACGAAGTCCTTCCTTTAAAGATGAAAATCAATCTCGAAGCGATTCGACACTTTAATCTGTTGAACGAGCTTCTTGCTATTGTCAATACAGTCTTAGCAGTTCTAGGCATTGATTTTAAAGAAATTAGAGATAAGAGGCAATGTGCCCTAAAGCTCTCCCTTGAGGGAGAGAATAAAAGAGAGGGTGACGTAATTCCTAATACACCTTCTTTTCTGGAACAAACACTGTCACAAGCAAATACTAAAAATACCATCATTTTTATACCCGCCAAGGATGGCGGTATGCAAGCGACCTGTGGGATGGGAACTAAAGTTACTTGTGGTAATTGCTCTAAACGTCATTGCGAGCCATCGTTAGATGGTGTGGCAATCCAGACCCCCTTTCTTAAAGGGGGATGTCAGGTAGATGCTGCCCCACGAATGGTGGGGAAGCTGTCGAGCGATAGCGAGACTGAAGGGGCTGATTGCGTAGCAATCGGTGACAGGGGGATTTTAAATAAACCTTTGTTGGGGTTTACAATGCCTAACATCTGCAACCAACTCTCTGTCTTGATGTCCGTCTACAAAGCAGAAAAACCAGAATACCTAGACCAAGCTCTAGAAAGTGTATTCAACCAAACATTGAAAGCTGGAAAAGTTGTTCTTGTCAGAGATGGGCATCTCACCCCTGAACTAGAAAAGGTTATAGAAAAATGGCAAAAGAAAGATCTTTCTTTGTGCATTATTCCTTTTGAGGTTAACGGAGGACTTGCGTTTGCTTTGAATCAGGGTTTAAAAGTAATTCATACAGAATATATAGCTAGAATGGATTCAGATGATATTTCTTTGCCAACCCGATTTGAAAATCAGATTAGATTTCTTGAAGAAAATAAAGATATCGATGTTGTGGGTACATTTATTTCAGATATAGACGAAAAAAATGAAGTAATCAAAAGTTTAGTAAAATACCCAATTACTCATGATGAATGTTTCAAATTTTTCGCAAAACGTGACCCTATGGCTCATCCAACTGTAATGTTCCGAAAGTCTTTTTTTAATAAAACAGGAACCTTTTATGATGAAAAAATGTGTAAGAATCAAGATACAGCATTATGGCATAAGGGTTTTTTATGTAACTGTAAATTTTCTAATATTCCAGAAGTTCTTTATCTTTTCAGAAGAACAAACAAAATGATGAAAAGAAGAGCAAATACAAGAATTGCTTTAAAACTCCTAAAAGAGCATATCAGTAAAAATAAAGATTTGAAATACGGTATGTATGCAAATCTTTATGCTTTTCTTTATTTCTGTTTTACCCAGATGCCGGTTTTTGTAAAACGCTTTGCTTATCAGAGGTTGAGATAGAAATAATGCAAAGAATAAATAATTATAATATTCAGCTTCAGAGGGTTTAAATGATAAAAATATTATATATGGATTCAACATTAAAAAACTGTGGTCCTATATTTCAAATGCTGAATATTATTAAGCATTTGGATAAGGAAAAATATTGCGTAAGTGTTTTAACATTATCTCCTGAAACAAATGACTCTTATATTGAAGAATTTAGAAAACTAGGTATTAAATGTTACTCTTTAAACTTAGGGCGTATTGAAGGAATTTTTTTAGCTCTTCCAAAATTAATAAAATATTTAAAACGAATTAAACCAGATATAATTCATTCACAGGGAATAAGGGCAGATTTGTTGACGTCATTGGTAAATAATTATTGTAATCTTAGAATTATAACTTTACGCAATTATGCCTTAGAGGATTATCTAGCTTTATATGGCTTTCCAGGCTATATTTTCGGTAAATTACATTGGTATGTGGCAAAACTTAACAAACATGTCGTAGCCTGTTCTGAAAAATTGGCTGAAAGATTAGTCGCAAAAGGAATCAACTGCTTTGGAATATCTAATGGTATAGATGTAAATAAATTTAGACCCAATTATACTGTTTATAAAGAATTTAAGTTTCAGAGACCTTTATTTATAGTATTAGGTCATTTGATTAAAAGGAAAAACAATACTTGTATTGTTAACCTATTTGATAAATATTTTGCCAATAATAAAGGAACATTATTGTTTGTTGGTGAAGGTGACGAAAAAGAATACTTGAAAAGTTTAACTAATAAAAAAAATATACAGTTTTTAGGCAGAGTTGATAATCCAGAATACTATTTGCAGCAGGCAGATATAATAATTTCTAATTCAAAAACAGAAGGCTTGCCTAACTCTATATTAGAGGGAATAAGTTGTGGTTTACCTGCTGTTCTTTCTAATATTCCAAGTCATTTAGAAATAAAAGAAAAAATGCCTAATGAAGTATTTATTTTTAATATAGATAATGAAAATGATTTACTGAATAAAATAAAACAGGCTTTGGAACTACTTCTAAAAGAAACTAAGAATAATATTTCAGAAAAAATAGCAGAGCATTTTTCATCTGAAAAAATGTCAAACAAGTATCAAAAACTATATTTGAAATATTTGAATACTAAATAAAATGAAAAAAATAGCTTTTATTATTGGTTCTTTATCTGGTGGTGGAGCACAGCAAGTTGCTGTAACACTAGCCAATGAATTATCTGAAAAAGATTATTCTATAGATATCGTGGTATTGCAATTAGATGATTCAAAATATCTAAATTGGCTATCAGATAAAGTTAAAATAATAAACTTAGATAAGAAAAGATTAAGATATTCAATAATCAGTTTGTTTAACTACCTATTAACGAATAAGTTTGATATATGTCTTGTATTTGACTATTATTTAACCTTTGTAATCAGTATATTGAAGCTTTTCAATTATCATTATATTAAAATAGTCACAAGGTGTATAAATACACTATCTATTGATTTTAAATATGAAAATATATTCTTAAAATATTTTAAAAGAATAGTTGTTAAACTTGGCTATAATCTGTCTGATTTGATTATTTGTCAATCTAATGGAATGAAATTTGATTTAATAGATAGTTTTAAAATATCTTCTAACAAAATTAAAGTCATTAATAATCCTCTGAATAAGCTTGTTGAAACTAATATTTGTTATGATTTTAACCTCAAAGAAGACTATTTGTTTTGTATTGGAAGATTAGAAGAACAAAAAAACTTTAAATTAGCAATAGAATCTTTTGAAAAGTTAAAGAATAAATATCCCAATTTAAGATTAAAAATAGCTGGTATAGGCTCTTTTAAAGAAAAATTGCTTAAAATGGCAAAAAATTTAAAAGTTATTGATAGAGTTGATTTCCTTGGTTTTATTTCGGGGGATGATTTATTAAATAATTATAGAAAAGCAAGATTAACCCTTTTAACAAGTTTATTTGAAGGATTTCCAAACATATTGATTGAATCTCTTGCATTGGGAACGCCAATTGTATCTGTAAATTGCCCTAGCGGACCTTCTGAAATAATAGTTAATGGAGTAAACGGTTTTTTAGTTGATAGTTATAACTCTGAAGATTATGTAAAAGCTATTATTAAAGGTTTAGAGTTTGATTGGGATTATAAGGCTCTTATAAATTCAGTAAACAAGTATCATTCAGAATTTATCATTAAAGAATATATTGGTAACATTGAAGAGATTACTATGTAATCTTTAAGAAAGGTGAGAGATGTCTAGTATAACTTTAAAAAAAATAATCGAATATTATAAGAAACCCAATATATTCATTAGTAAGTTATTGCAAAAGACGTTTTTCTTTTTACCTGATAAGCTATTTCTTTCAATTTTATATAAATTAAGGTTTTATAAAAAACTCAATTGGGAAACCCCAAAAACTTTTAATGAAAAGCTTCAGTGGCTGAAACTATTTGATAGACGACCTTTATATACTTCTTTTGTAGATAAATACAAAGTTCGTGAATATATTGCAAAAACAATAGGTGAAGAATTTTTAATTCCTTTATTGGGTGTATGGAATAATCCGGATGAGATAGATTTTGATAAATTGCCAAATCAGTTTGTCTTAAAATGTAATCATAATTCTGGAGGGATCTGTATTTGCAAAAGCAAATCAGAGTTTGATATTAAAAAAGCTAAGAATAATTTACGGAAATGGATGAATAGCAATTTTTGGTTCCAACAGCGTGAATATCCATATAAAAATATTCATAAAAAAATAATTGCTGAGAAATTTATGGAAGATTTTGAAACAAGGGAATTAAAGGATTACAAGTTTTTTTGTTTTGACGGAATCGCTAAGGCTATGTATATTGCTTCAGACAGGCAAAAGGTAAACGAAGAAACAAAATTCGATTTCTTTGATATGTATTTTAATTCTTTGAACATTACAAATGGGCATCCAAATTCTTCTGTTTTACCTAAAAAGCCCAAAAACTTTGAATTGATGAAAGAATTGGCAGAAAAACTATCGAAAGGTATTCCTCAAATAAGAATAGATTTTTATGAAATAAATGGAAAAGTTTATTTTGGTGAAATGACTTTATTTCATTTGGCTGGTTTTATGCCATTTAAGCCAAATAAATGGGATTATATTTTTGGTTCATGGATTAAATTGCCAAGATGTAAATAATGAGGAATGGTATGTTTTAAATGTTTTTTAAAGATCTTCTAAATAAAATTGAGAATTATTATAATAAGCCTGAAATGTTAATAACTACATTTTTGAGAAAATATGGCTTTTTTATTCCAGATAAACTTTTCTTGTCTATATATTATAAATTAAAGTTTGGTAAAAGATTAAACTTGAAAAATCCTAAATCATTTAATGAAAAACTACAATGGTTAAAGCTTTATGATAGATGTCCAGAATATGTTGATTTAGCAGATAAATATAAAGTAAAAAATCATATTGAAAAAATAATAGGTAAGGAGTATTTAGCAGAATTGCTCGGGGTTTGGGATTGTTTTGATGAGATTAATTTTGATAATTTGCCAAATAAGTTTGTTTTAAAGGTAAATCATACTAGTGGAGGAGTAGTTGTTTGTAAAGATAAAGACAAGTTAGATCTATCATTATTAAAAATCAAATTTAATAAAATGTTAAAAACTAATTATTTCTATGCTTTTCGCGAATACCCATATAAAGAAATAAAGCCTAAAATTTTTGCAGAACAACTATTGGAAAATGAAGAAGAAAACCTTATTGTATATAAAGTATTTGTTTTTAATGGTAAGCCAAAAATTATTCAAGTAATTCAGAATGATAAACAAATAAATGAGTCTATTGACTACTATGATCCTGAATGGAATTTGCTTGATTTAAGGCAGAATTATCCCAATAGCGATAATCATTTATCAAAACCCAATTTATTAGGTAATATGCTTGATAAATCAATGATATTAAGCCAAAACTTACCTTTTATTAGAGTTGACTGGTATATTGTTAACAATAAACTTTATTTTTCAGAGTTTACTTTCTATTCAGATTCGGGTTTTGCTAAATTTTATCCTGACAAATGGGATGAGATTCTAGGCAGTTATCTTGAATTACCTATGAATAAAGTAGTATGAAAAGTGTGTGTAATAGTTTAGGAAACAACAATTATGAATAAAGAATCAACAGTTTCTGTTATAATTCCTGCGTATAATGCTGAGTCTTATATTGAACGAGGTATAAATTCTGTTTTAAATCAGACATATAAGAATGTTGAATTAATAATTGTAGATGATGGTTCTATAGATAATACTTTCAATTTAATAAAAGATAAATATAACACACATAAAAATATTAAATTATTTAAACAGAAAAACTCAGGTGTTTCGGCCGCCAGAAACAAAGGATTAGAACTGGCCGAAGGTGATTATTGTGTGTTTCTTGATGCTGATGATTTCCTTGAAATCAATGCTATAGAAATGTTATTGAAACAGAGTTATTTAAATGATGGCACATTTATTATTTGTGATTTTTATAGCATAAAGGTTTTAAATGGTAAAGACTATAAAATCAGTAATAGTCTAGCTTATGATTCCCAAATATGTGTAAAAGATGCGATAATTTATTTTGAAAAGTATAAACTTAAAAATGCATGTTATAAATTATATAATTTAGATATTATCAAATCTAATAATATTAAATTTCCTGTAGATATTCATTATGGTGAAGATGGGCTTTTTGTTTTCAGGTATTTACAGCACATAGATAACATATTCTATTTTTCTATGTGCTTATGGAATTGTGTTGAAAATCCAAAATCAGTTACTCATGCTGAGTTTAATGTAAGAAAACTAACAGGTATAAAAGCGGCAGAAATGATGATTAAGGAAAACATTAGATATAATACTTATAAAGTAAATGAATCGCTCAAAAGATATATATTTAAAAGAATTATCGCTTTTGCAAATAATTATTTAGTTTCTTGCAAGAAAAATGATTTTTATACTCTTTTTTTTAAGAGAAAAATAAAACAATATCTAAAATATAGTTTTAATCATAACTATTTAGGTAAAACTGAGCTGTTAGCGTTGGCTAATATTTTTACTCCATTTCTTCTTGCTTCTTATTTAAAACTGAGGAAACAAATCGATTTAATCTTATTTAAAATTAAAATAAGATTTAATATAAATAAAAATGTTTAAAAGACTTCTAGATAAATATAATTCACTGCCAGTTCAGATAAAAGCATCGTTTTGGTTCCTTGTCTGTTCAGTTTTGCAAAGAAGTATTTCTATAGTAACAGTTCCTGTATTCACAAGGTTAATGACTTCAGCAGAATATGGACAATATGTTGTCTTCAGTTCGTGGGAAAGATTAGTGTCAGTGTTCGTCTCGCTGAATCTTTCAGCAAATGTTTATATGCGTGGTCTAGTTGTTTATGAAGATAATCGTAGAGAATTTGTTTCTTCAATGCAGGGGCTTAGTTTCATGCTTTTGCTCTTTTGGCTTGGAATCTATTTTGCATTTACTGACTTTTGGAATAATCTTTTTAATTTGCCAACACCTTTAATGCTTTTTATGTTAGCAGAAATATGGATAACTTCGGTGTTCTCTTTTTGGGTATCAGAACAACGTGTAGATTATAAATATAAAAAAATATTGATTGTAACTTTAATGGTTTCTATTCTTACGCCAATTCTAGGAATTTGGATGGTTTTAAACAGCCAGGATAAGGTATTGGCTAGAATTGGTTCCTCGGTAACTCTACAAATTTTTATCTATCTTTGGTTTTTCTTTATTCATTTAAAAAATGGAAAAAGTTTTTTCAATAAACAATATTGGAGATATGCACTTCTTTTCAATATACCGCTTATTCCACATTATCTATCAACTCTAGTATTGAGTTGTTCTGACAGAATTATGATTGCCAATATGGTAGATTCTAGGTCAGCAGGTATTTACGGTTTTGCATACTCTATCTCTATGGTTTTGATTTTTTTCAACCTGGCTTTGAATACCACGATAGAGCCTTGGCTATATAAAAAATTGAAGACAAAAGATTTTAAGTCTATTTCGAAAATAGCTTACTCTTCATTTTCACTTATCGCCGGTGTGAACTTGATTTTAATAGCTTTTGCTCCTGAAATTATATCTATATTTGCACCTAAAGAGTATTTTGAAGCTATTTGGATTGTTCCACCTGTTACTATGAGTGTATATTTCATATATTCTTATACCTTTTTTTCTGTGTTCGAATTTTTCTTTAAAAAGACAGGTTATATTACTACGGCTACAATTGTTGGAGCTGTGCTTAACATAGTGCTTAATTACATTTTTATACAAAAATTTGGCTATTACGCAGCGGGGTATACTACATTGATATGTTATATAATCTTTGTAGTAGCACATTACTGTTTTATGAGAAAAATATGTAGAGATTTTCTTGATGACGTGAGGGTTTATAGCCTGAAGGTCTTATTAAAAATAACTTTGTTGTTTATGGCTGCTGGCTTTTCTTTTCTTGCAACCTATGGAAATACGCCTGCAAGATATTCGTTAATTGTTGCTCTATTTATTATAGTGTTAGCTTGTAGCAAATCAATAAGCAATTTGGGAATGCAACTTATTGATATTAAAAAAAATGGTTGAATATAAAATATGTTTTAGTCAATAGTTTTAAGAAAAGAAACAAAGAAAAATGTAAAGAATAATTTAACCATTATTAAAAATCTCTATAAGATAACAATAACAAATAGACTAAAAAAAGCTCACTTTTTATAAGTGAGCTTTTTTTTATGCTGGAAAAGGTTAGAATATAGAGTCGAAGATTTTTGTCATGATTCCGTGGCGATTGGCTCTAGATACTGTGCCTTTGCCGTCGAACTTAATCTGTGCATCAGCAAGAAGCTTTGAATCTATGCTGTTTTTATCATCAATGTCTTTGGGTCTGGCAACGCCTCTGACTTTCATAATCTGATTTTCTTTATTTACAACAATGGCGCGGCTACCTTCAATGAGAAGATTGCCGTTTGGCAGAATTTCAAGAACAGTAGCGGTAATGGTTCCTTCTAAACCACTGCTTCTAGTTGTTGTACCTTCACCGTCAAATTCATTCTTTATTTTCTGCTGACCGACGATTTTGTTCATTACTCTTTTAAAAATCGGAATTCTCGGTTGAGCTGTTGCTTCAGTTGTTGTTTCTTTTTCTGTTTTAGTAGTGGCTTTAGATTGTGCACTGGTTGTTTCAGAAATCTTAATGGTGATTATATCGCCAGGCTGGTAGTTTCTTGCGGCACCGTGAGACGAATAAAGGTCATTGCCGTTCAGCCACAAAGAAGCAGCATTTGAATCGGCGGTAAATCCAAAAACTATCATAAAAACTATGAAAACCAAAGAGAACTTACTTCTGAGCATATTCTACAATTCCTTTTTCTGTAATAACGCCGCTGATTCTGCGTTTATTCTTTAAATTGATCAGTTCGATTTCATCACCTGAGTTCCCGCCTTGAACTGCCTTAGCAGGAATACTTAGAGAGAGGGCGCCGCTGTTTACTCTGAATTCTACGTTGTCGCCTGGTTTGATTAGCCATGTATCAATAATATCATCGTTTTTCATTGTGGCAGACATCATGTTTAATGCCTGTGGAGTTCTGATTCCCTCAGCAGTTCTAGATTTTTTAGAACTAGCTGTTCTGACTGTATCGTTTTTTGCTAAGTCTGAATTTCTTATGATAGTTCCAGCAGACTTGAACCTGTCTAGCTTTTTCCCTATAACATCTTTATAAGAAACGGCAGTATTATTTTTTTCGTTTTTAATAGTAACACTTACAGGTTTTACCATATCTTCTGTAATTACTTCGCCGGGTTTAACCAGTTGGCATAATTCTGCTGCTTCAATGTTTTTGCTGACATTTACCTGAATAAGCTGTCTGAATGGACCGCCTTCAGTTTCTGCTTCCAATGCGAAAAGTCTCATTCCCAGTTCATTAGATGAATTAGAACGAATATTCCAACTTATCACATTTCCTGGAAGAACTATGGTTGATGAAAGCCTTGAGAAGTCAAAGTTTAAAGGGTCTTCACTTTTGCTTTGGCAGAAATCTATGATTCTTGATTTTACTTGTTCGCTTTTTAGAACAGTTCCAAGCCTTTTAATTGTAATACTGTTAGGAATATCTACTTGATTAGCTAAATTACCTAGCTTTTGGCAGATTGTTTCTTTATCTAATACTATTTCTCCTAGTGGGTCAGGAATGTTGCCCAACTCAATATTTGCCAGTTCCTTAGAAAGTTTTTCGTCAGCATTTTTTACTAATATATCTGCATTTACAGAGCTTCCAGAAACAACAGCAGAATTTTTAAGAGTTACAGGGGCAACAGTTTTTTTGGCATCTTTAATTGATGCAAGGGTAGGGGTATTTAAAGATAATCCTATTATTATAGAAATAATGGAACTATTAATAAAAGCAGAACGAGAAATCATTTTATCTTACTATCTCCTGAGGTTGTTGGCTATTTGAAGCATTGTATCTGAAGTTTGGATGGTTTTGGAATTTGCTTCGTATGCACGCTGTGCAACAATCATATTAACCATTTCTTCAACAACTTTAACGTTAGACATTTCAATAAAGCCCTGAGCTATTTCGCCAAATTCATCTGTGCCTGGGAGACCTACAACCGGGTCACCTGAACTTCCTGATGGAACGTATAGGTTTTTACCAAGTGCTCTTAAGCCTGATGGGTTGATGAAGTCAGCTAATTCTATTTGACCTATTACTTCGAGGTCTGTCTGATTAGGCATCTTTGCAGCGATGATGCCGCCGGATGTGATATTAAGACCTAAAGCGTCTTGAGGAATAGTTACTTCTGGAAGTATGGTATAACCATTAGAAGTTACGATAATTCCGTCTTCAGAAATTTTCCATGCACCGTCTCTGGTGTAGGCAATATCGCCATTTGGAAGCTGAACCTGGAAGAATCCTTCGCCTTCAATAGCAACATCTAATGATTCGTCAGTCTGTTGGTATTCACCTTGAGAGAAAAGTCTGTGGGTAGCAACTGGTTTAACACCATGACCCATCTGGATGCCAACAGGGTATTTATGATCTGCGGTAATTGGTGCACCAGGTTCAACAATTGTCTGATACATCAAGTCTTCAAAGTCAACACGCTGTTTTTTGTAACCAGTTGTGGAAACGTTGGCAAGGTTGTTTGATACAACTGCGATATGAGTTTCCTGTCCCTTCATGCCAGTAGAAGCTGACCACAATGATCTCATCATAGGACTTATTTCTCCCTTACTTTATAATTTTTATCTATCAGCGTCTGGTTGTACCAACGCTGTTAATGCACTTATCTAATAAGTTGTCATGAGACTGAACAACCTTTGAATTAGCTTCATAAGCGCGTGAAACTTCAATCATCTTTACCATTTCTTCAACAACGCTGAAGTTTGGCTTTTCTAAGTAACCTGGCAGGAAATTGGTTTCTGCCCTTGTAACGTTGCCGAAAGCTCTTACAAACTTATTTGAACCTTCTTTTCTAAATGCTCTTCTTTCAGAGGCGATACCTGTAACAACTCTATATTCAGCAACGTTGTCCAGTAAAACGCGACCTTCTTCATCAATGGTGCATTTCTTGCCAAGACCAACCTGAATACGTTGGAAATTAGCATTAACACTGCCATCGTCGTTTATAAGAACTCCTGAGTTCTGGTCTTCATCTCCAAGAATTTCACCCAAAATGTAGTCGCCGTTGGAGTCCATCAAAAAACCTTCATCATCTAGTGTCCAAGAACCGTCACGAGAAAATCTGATTCCATTTTTCCCGTCAACTATGAAAAAGGCCTTTTCATTATCAAGACTAACGTCTAATTCATTTCCTGTGAAACTCATCTTGCCGGCTTCCCATCTTGTGTAGGTTTCATCGGCTATTGCACCTGTCCCAATCTTGCCTATACGAGGGTATTTATAGATTGGTCTTGGTGGATAAAGCTTGGCATCATTAATTCTGCGAATTCTCATAGCAGGAAGTTCTTTGAATACCATGCCGTCCTGCTTGTAACCAGTTGTATCAACGTTTGCCAGGTTGTTTGCAACCTGGTCCTGACGCATGGTTTCAACAAGCATTCCTGCTGCAGAGGTATAGATTCCTCTTATCATTCCTGCCCTCCTAATGACTTACAGCCACAGTTTATTTCGTTAGGACACTGCCCAATCTTTTCAAATACTTCTTTGCCAATGGGGTTATTGCCAAAAGCAAGATAATGAGCCAGATGGGCATGAAGACATTTAACACCATGATAATCACGACTTCCTGCTACGGAAGTGTTTTTTAATATTTCAAAAATATGTTCTGGAAGAGAACCAGCAAACTTACTTTGAGCAAATTTCAAGCGATAGTCTGCAATTTCTCGTTGCCCTTTAAGAAATTCGTTGCGAAAAGCTTCGTCATCTCTTATTTTTTGGGAATAGTATTTAACGAAACCCTGCTGTTCTAAGTCGGCTGTTAGGGCTTTCATTCTTGGGCAGACCAACCATATGAAAGAAGGGAAAGGTTTCCAGAGGTTTTCTTCTAAGAATACCGGGTCTGCAAGTAAAGTCTGGGGGGTTCCGTTAGGGCATCTGGTCTTGATAATAAAAGGAGTTCTCGGTTCGCGACCAAGCAAAGAGACCGCTACTTGATAGTCCTTGTTGTTCATATTATTGTTTGTCATAGCCAATTATTCCCTAACAAATTATTTCTTAGAAAACAAATCGGCATTTTGCTGCTCATACTTTAGATATTTTTTTAATTTTATTTCGATTTCGATGAATTGTTAAGGCAAACTTTGCTTTGAGTAGCCTACCCATTGTCATAAACGTATAGCTTTCAGGGCTAAAGCCCATACGCTATACTTTTTATGACGAATGTGTAGACTGAACATCTCTCAACTCTCAATTCTCATTTCTCATTTCTAATTTCTAATTTCTTCAATCTTATATCTCAAGTTTTGTTCTTATATCTTTTTAAAAGCGGACAGTTGCTTGCTCAACCTTATTCTCCTCCGCGGTCTCTGTGTATTTGTACCTACGAATAGACTTTGAGGGAACGAGCCTTGTGCGGAGAATAGAGGTTTCGCGTCTACTGTCCGCTCTTTACAAAATGTACACAAAAATATCAGTTGTTTTGCTTATTCTATTTGACTTTTGAAAGAAGCTTTGCTATAATCCTTACACTTATTTTAATATCGGAGGAAACCAAAATGGGTGCATGTCCAAAGAATAAAGTATCCAAACTTAGAGGGCGCACACGTCGAGCTCATATAAAAGTTGCTCCAGTAACTCTTGCAAAGTGTCCACACTGCAAAGAATTGAAGCAGGCTCATAGAGTTTGTCCAGCTTGCGGATTCTACAGCAAGACTGACAGAGTTCTCGACATTAAACAAGAAGCCTAATAGTTTAAGGTAAAATAATTAATGAAAATTGCCATTGATGTTATGGGCGGAGATTTCGCCCCACAGGAATTGATAGCTGGTGCTAAAGGTTATCTTCAGAATGATGGAGAAGCTGGTCTGATTCTTGTAGGTGATGAAAAGGTAATTCGTGAACTCTGGCCAGATTTGCCAGAAAGTTGCGAAATTTATCATACCGACGAAGTCATTGAAATGGGTGAACACCCTCTTCAGGCTCTTCGTAAGAAAAAGAATGCCAGTGTTGCAGTTTGTGCTAGTCTTGTTAAACAGGGAAAAGCTGACGGATTTATTTCTGCCGGTAGCACAGGTGCTCAGATGGCAGCTTCTTTATTGGTATTAGGAAAAATTACTGGCATCGAAAGACCGGCTATTTCTGTCATGCTTCCTACTTCAGGCGATAAAGGCGTATTGCTGCTTGATGTTGGAGCAAATGTAGATGTTAGACCAAATCATTTACTTGAATTTGCCTTAATGGGTTCTGCATACTACGGAAAAATATGCGGAATTGAAAGACCTAAGGTTGGTCTTTTAAATATAGGTGAAGAAGAAGCCAAGGGCAATGAACTTACTAAGGCTGCTTATGAACTTCTTAAGGGTAGTTCATTGAATTTTGTCGGTAACGTTGAAGCAGACCATCTTTTTGAAGGTAAGGCAAATGTTGTAGTTTGCGATGGCTTTGTAGGAAATGTCTTGTTAAAGACAAGCGAAGGCGTTTCTGAAAATATGCAGGCCTTAGTATTCAAGACTGCAATGTCTATGGGTGAAGAAACCGTAGGTAATTTCAAAAAAGCCATTAAGAAATTCAGTCCTTCATCACCTGAATACAGTGCAGCACCCTTGCTTGGCGTAAATGGTGTTTCACTTGTTTGTCATGGCAAATCCAAAGCTCCGGTAATAACTAATGCCATTAAGTTGGCTGTAAGTTGTTCAAAGAGCAATTATGTTGATTTAATTACAAAGGAATTAACTAAAGCTCAGCAGTGAGTCTTTGGTTAGATTACCTTAATAGTAAATTAGCTAGTGGGTTGATTCAGTTTTTTATTTGACAAAATATAATTTGTATTGAAGTAAAAAAGGGTAGTCAATCCAGTTAAAAATATATATTCTAGGGAGCAAGCGTGGAAGAAGTTAGCAAATCAGATGTAACTAAAGTAGCTATAGTTACAGGTTCTACTCGCGGTATAGGTCTTGAAATCGCTAAGGTATTTGGCGAAGAAGGTTATGCAGTAGTTCTTTCCGGACGAAACGAAGAAAGTCTAGTGAAAGTTAAGAGTGAATTTGAAGCTAAGGGTATTAAGGTTGCCTCTTGTAAAGCTGATATCTCTAAAGCAGAAGATGCTGCAAAGCTTGTTGCTTGTGCCTTAGAATCTTTTGGTCGCATTGATACTCTTGTAAACAATGCAGGGGTGACTTGCGACAATCTTTTGATGCGCATGGATGAAGACGCATGGGATAAGGTTCTAGATACAAACCTTAAAGGCGCTTTTCTTATGACTAAGGCTGTTATTAAGCCTATGCTGAAGCAGAAAAAAGGTTCTATAATCAATATTGCTTCTGTAGTTGGTTTAATGGGTAATGCTGGTCAGGCAAACTATGCTGCAAGCAAGGCTGGTTTGATTGGTTTTACTAAGTCTGTTGCAAAAGAATATGGTAAAAAAGGCATTAGAGTAAATGCTGTAGCCCCAGGTTTTATTTGTTCTGATATGACAGCTAATCTTGCTGATAATTTAAAAGAACAAATGCTGGCTCAAGTTCCATTGAATGTTTTCGGACAACCGCGTGATGTAGCTAATGCTGTTGTATTTTTAGCCTCTGATAAAGCATCTTATATCACAGGACAGGTATTGACAGTAGATGGCGGTATGGTGATGGCATAACCGTTCCCAAAATTCTCAGGAGGAAATTTATAAGCATGAATACTAATTATTTTGAAGACATTAAAAGAATCGTAGTTGAAAAGCTTCAGGTGGATGAAAAGCAGGTTACTCCAGAAGCAAGCTTCATGGAAGATCTTGGTGCAGACAGCCTTGATACAGTAGAACTCGTTATGGACTTAGAAGAACACTTTGGTGTTGAAATTCCTGACGAAGCTGCTGAAAAGCTTAGAACCATTAAAGATGCTGTAGACTACATTGCTTCAAAAAAAGCTGAATAATATATAGCATTTGAAAGCTGGCTATTTGAGATTAATAATCAAGTAGCCAGCTTTTTTTATGTTTAAAAATCTTTATTCAATTTTCTGAAAATATACTTAAACTCTCTTGTTTTTATTAGAGAAAATGATTATCGTATTATTGTCTTTTTTAGATGACTTATATAAGAAAATTAAGTTAATAAACAAATAGGAGTCATATTTAATGAAGCGTGTTTTTGTTACAGGTATGGGAGCTATAACTCCTAATGCTGTTGGTATAGAAGATTTTACTACAGCATTAAAAGAAGGTAAAAACGGAATCGGTCCTACAACTATATTTGATGCATCTAATCAGACTGCCAGAATTAGCGGGCAGGTTAAAAACTTTAATCCAGAACTTTATGTTAATAAGAAAGATGCAAAAAGACATGACCGATATGCTGTTTTAGCTTTAGCAGCTGCAAGAATGGCAGCAGAACAAGCAAAAATAACAGAAAAGAATTTTGATCCTGAAAGAGCAGGAGTTATTGTTTCTACTGGTATCGGCGGAATAACTTTCTTTGAAAATGAACATAAGACCTATTTAGAAAGTGGTCCTAGCCGTGTAAGTCCCTTTTTGGTTCCTATGATGATTTGTAATATAGCCTCTGGTTGTATTGCAATGGAATATGGGATGAACGGTCCTAACTACAGTATCGTTTCTGCCTGTGCTTCGAGTTTGCATGCCATAGGTGAATCATATTTGAAGATTGCTTATGGAGAATGTGATCTAATGATGTGTGGCGGAAGTGAAGCTGCTTTAACTCCTTTAACTACTGCCGGCTTTGCCAAGATGAAAGCTTTATCAACAAGAAATGATGAACCAGAAAAGGCTTCAAGAGCTTTTGACAAAGACCGAGACGGTTTTGTTATGGGTGAGGGAGCGGGTGTAATTGTTCTTGAAAGTGAAGAAAGCGCATTAAAGAGAGGTTCTACAATATTGGCAGAAGTAAAAGGTTATGGTGCTTCTGCTGATGCACACCACTTGACTGCACCGCATCCAGAAGGGGTTGGTGCTGCAAAAGCGGTTAAAAGAGCAATTGCATTAAATAACTTCCCAATAGAAAATATTGATTATATCAATGCTCATGGCACTAGCACTCCTTTGGGTGATATCGCAGAAATGAAAGCTTTAAAGCTTGTCTTTGGAGAAGAAGGAGTTAAGAAGCCAATAGTTAATGCTACAAAATCTATGATTGGTCATCTTCTTGGAGCTGCTGGTGTTGTAGGAACCATAGCTACTGTAATACAGATGCAAAATGGTTTTATACATCCAAATAGAAACCTTGAAAATGTTGATCCTGAATTAGCTGGTTTTAATTTTGCACCAAATCATTTTATTGAAAAGCAGATAAATGCTGCACTAGTAGATGCTTTTGGTTTTGGTGGACAAAATGCTTGTTTGTTGCTAACTAAGGCATAAAAATTTTTTACTTTGCATTTTAATTATTAAAATGCAAAGTAAAATCTTAAAACTTGATTATTATAAGTTAGATTATTATAATTTATAGTGGATTGTTGTACATAATATTGTTAGTTAATGAAGAGCAAGGAGAGGTATAAATGGAAATTCTCAGAGTTGCTTCATCATCCAGCCCGAAGTCTGTGGCTGGGGCAATCGCTGCTGTAGTTGAACAGGACCAGAAAGTTGTTTTACTGGCTGTTGGTGCTGGAGCAGTAAATCAGGCAGTTAAGTCAATCGCTGTTACTAGAGGTTATGTTGCACCAAAGGGTATCGAGCTTTCTACAATGATTGCTTTTGCTAAGATTGATATTGATGGAAACGAAAAAACCGCTATTAAATTCCTTATCGAAGCAAGATAATAGTTTTTTTGATTCTTTGTTTCGACAGACAACAAAAATTGGTAGGGGAGTTTTACCATTATTTTGTTGTGCTCTTTTGTCGAATCCAAATTGTTATGCTGCCGTTAATCAGGCAAATGTCAGACAGCTTCAGCAAAAAATAATAGATAATCCCAAAGACGTTGATGCGCATTTAAAGCTTGCTTTGGAATACAGCATGGGTAACGATTTTGTTAAAGCTGTAGAAACCTATTTCGCTCTATTAAGAATTGATCCAAATAATTTTCATGCTTATAATAATTTAGGAATTCTCTATAAACAGAGTGGTCAATTCAGAGATAGTTTACACTGCTATCAGCAGGCACAGCGAATAGACCCCGATTCTTGCTGGGTTCCATACAATATGGGGCTTTGTTATGAAGCAATGGGGCGAATGCAGGAAGCCAGAGAAAGCTATGGTCAGGCTCTTTCTTTGAATCCCTCTTTTTCTCAGGCGTTGCAAAGACTTAGAATTTTATCTTCAGATGGTGCTGATCAGCCCGTTCCTGAATTACCTGGTTTGTCTGAATCACAGATTTATATTGCAGATTCAAAAGTTTCAAAACCTGTAATCAGGTCACAGAACACCGAAACTACTGTTGTAGCAAAAGCTGTTAAAACCCAGCCCACAGTTAAATCAACTGAAAAAACAGAAAAATCTGAAAAAGCTGAGAAAACCGAAAGAATTTCAGAACGTCTGGAAAAAGAAAAAAATCAAAAGAAATCTGTTAATCTTAAGCACAGGACTTCTCGAAAAGGTCCTGCAGCTATGGTCTTCAATCAGGCTATGGATGCTTTGGAAAGCGGAAAAACTGAACTGGCCATCGAGTTATATGTTAATGCTATCATCGCTGAAAGAGAGTTATTATCTGAACCTGAAAACGGTCTTATCAGACAGGGTCTGACTTTCTTGAAAGATAGACCAAATAGAATGTCTAATGGTCTGTTTTACAGGGGAATGCTGATTTATATTTCTGGTCATATAGATTTGGCTATAGCTGATTTAAAGAACTATTCAGATGTTGTTTCCAAGAGCGATAAGGCTTCTTCTGTAAGTCAGTATCTGGAAGAGGCAAAAAGAATAATCGACAAATATGAAGCTGAAAAGCAGGCTATTGCTCAAATGGAAGCAGAAAGAAAGGCTGCCATTGCTTTGGCTGAACAGCAGAAATTGGCTCAGCAAGCTTCTGCCAAACCAGAAGAAGAAATTGCCAGACCTAGCGATTTTGCTTTGAAAAGAATGGATATAGACCAGATTATCCAAGAAGCCGACAAACTTAGTCGTGAAAGTAGACTGACAGATGCTGTTGCTGTTTTAGAGTCTGGTTTAAGCAGAGACCCCAGCAATATTCAGCTTCTGATGAAAAGTGCCAACGCTTATACAGATATGCTATTGCTTAAAGGTGATAATGAAGCTGGTAAAATGGCATTGGTCAGATATAAAAAGGTTATGAGTTTCGCTTCACCTAATTCAAGAGAAGCTGCTATAGCAAAAGAAATGATTGATGAACTCAATAAAAGAGTTCGATGAGGTTTTAAAAAGTTTATAAATTGTTGAAATAGTTAATATTATAATTGTTGAACTTCAAAAAAAATGGGGCAGTGATTTAAAATCACTGCCCCGTTTTTTTAGCCAGGTTTTATTTCAGAGTTATATTTGCTCTGACGTCTTGTGCAGTATCTGTTAAAGGTAAGGTTACTTTGATAGTTTGTGATTCATAACCATCTTTATAAACTACTAATAAGTAATCACCATCTGTGAATTCATAATTTAAGGAAGAAGTACTGTATTCACCATTTGAATCAGTAGTAAGTTCTATTTCCTGACCGTTATTTTCACAGGCTACTGCTTTACCTGTTTCTTTGTCGACCTTATAGAACTTAATAATTGCATTTGCGACTTTACCTTCAGAATCTGATATAACACCAGTAATTGTGTATTTATCTTCTTCTTCTTGTTTCTTGTTAAGTTTATAGCTATATTCAAATTTGTTAGAATCTTTGTCTCTATTGATTACTAATGATTCTGGTTTTTCTGTTTGTTCATAGCCATCAGGAATAGTATAGGTTATTTTTGATGTATCAACATTATCGCCAACATTTCCAGAACCAGTAAATTCTTTGGTCATGCTAGTAACTAAATTACCATTTTCATCATAGAAATAGTAATATACAGTATATTCTGCTGTTCTTCTCTTATAATAAAGTGTTAATTTATTTTCTGAAGAACCAATAGTAATAGATTCTTGTGAAGAAGTTGAATCATACTCATATAGATCATAATTTGGATCATTTGGATCTTCTTTTATGTAATCTTTTGCATAAACAGTAGTTCCAATTGTTCCCTTATCACGTTCTTGTTCATACAAATCTTTTTTATCGGGACCTATATGATAAATATAAAGATAGGCTTCGTTTTCTCCTAATTCTTCTTCTTTGATTACAACATCATCAAGCCACCATTTATCATCTTCAAAAATAAGCTTGAATACTATAACCAAAGTACCATTATTATAATAAAATTTACAGGTTACTTCTGCTGTATTATCAGCTTTTTTTACATCAGTAACTTTAAGTTCGTAAGGTTCACCACCAGCTAAGTCTTTCAAATAGATTACTTTACCGCTAGAATTGGAAGTGGTGTTAGAATCTGTTTCTTGAGCTGTTGCCTGTCTGATAAAATTGTTGTTAGTGTCTACAACAACAGATGGAGAAGGAACTGAACCTCTCCATGATTCAGATATTCTCATGACTGCTGTTTCCGGACTTTCCTGTTTCAAAACAGACTGACTTCCTCCACTGCCACAGCCGACTATCAACAGAGCAGACAAGAGCATTAGACTAAATATATATTTAAATGATCTGTTTTTCATTTTTACTCCTTTTTATTATTAAAAATACTTATAGAGCTTCTAAGCAATAAAACAAAAGCTATCATTTTATTACTTTTTAGTGATTATCTTAGTGAGCATTGTATACAAGCTTATATTCTCCGTTTTCACCAGCTGTGATATCAGAACCTAAGCTTACATAATCATCATCAAGATTTAAACCCCAACCTATAATTGGCTCTTGTGAGATATCAATTGGCATTACAAAATTTCCTGAATCATCAGTTTGGGCTGTATATGCCTTGTCTTTTGTTACAGCTATTATGGTTGTTCCATTCAAAGAAGTTAATATATCGCTAGTTAATTTACCTTTTACATTTTTTCCACTTAAAGAAATTGGTTCAGGATCAGTTAAAACAGCTGATTTTGAAAAATCAGTATAAGTTGTAGAAGAATGATATCTGATATTATTATCCCATAAGTCTGAACAAATTACATATGAATCAGCAAGAGGAACTGATTCTAGAGTGAAAGATATTACTCCGTCAACAAATGTTGTTTTTTCAACAAAGGGCAATCCTTCTATATAAACAAAAGGAAGTTCTGACTCTTCTTTTATTGTAGTTTCAAAATCTAAGTAACCGTTTATATCTGTCGTTTGAACAAGTTTAATTTCAGGAATTTCTACTGAAGAATCCATACTTATACTCTGTCTGGCTGAAGCATATTTCATAGAACCATCAGAGTTCTGGGCAATTATATAGTAATCGCCAGCAGGAATCTGACCAGCATAATTACCATTTTCATCTATATTGAAAGTATAGATTTCGTTATTCACTACAGCTCTGGAAATACCATTAGTCATATTATTCCCATATATAGCTGTAGGAGTATAGAAAGATACAGTTCCTTTGCCATCTGCATTTTTAACGTTCCCGCTTACACTAACCAACCCAGAGTTAACTGAACCGTTAGAAACCGGGTTATTAGAGGAGGAACTTCCGCAACCAACGGTAAGAAGAACTGATGAAAGCAGTATTCCGAATATGTATTTTAAACTTTTATTTCTCATTTATTCTACCCTCCTCTTAGTAAGCATAAATTGTAATAGCGTCTGAATCTTCTGTTAGAGTAAGTATACCGTTAACATCTGTATCGCTACCAGTAGTTGTTCCGGTAACTTCAAATTTGTATGAATCGGCTGCAGGACCATCAAGAGTAGTTGTTTTTATTATTGATTTCGAATTTGGATCATATCTATAAATATTACCATTAGAATCAACAAAACAACCTACACGATTTGATGTATTATCTTCTTGTAAAGGATTTGAAGAATCTGAAGAATTATATATACAAGAAGTAACTGATGTAGAAGTACTGCCACTTGTTGATTTATTTGACCAATATTCAAAATAAAAACGACCATCGCTAAGTATTTCAAAACGTTTGAATTCAGGACTTGAAGATGAGTCGACGTTTAATGGAATTGATTTTACGTCACTCGATTTAAATTTAGATAGTTTAAATTCAAAGCCAGATGATGTTTGATAGATTATACCAACATAGCGATCGCCATTACTAGCTTTGGCCATTTTAATTCCATAAGGGTAGCAATTTGAATCGTTTAAATCTCTTCCGTAATCATAACTTTCTGTAACAACAACTGGACCATCGGTTTCTTCATAGTCTACAGTTAAATAATGTCTAGTAATGTTATTGTCTTGATAATCTACCAAAAAGCCGTTGTCAGGAATAAAAGCACCAGAATAAATGAAACTATTATTACCTATATTGTAACCAGTTGAGTCAGAAGATATATCAAATGTACCAACTGGTTCTGAAGAAGTAAAATCTAGATATGAAAAGTCAAAAGCTTCAGTATCGCCGGTAGAACTATCTTTCATTGTCTGATAATAAACAGTGTATTTACCACAAACATTTGATGGTAAGTAATATAATGAACTATCATAGGTGAAAGTACTCCAAGCACTACTATCAAGTGCTTTATAATATATTTTCCCCGGTTCTCCAGTGCAGGAAACGTAACCATCATAGTAATTAAGAGTATTATCATCAAAGCTATCTGTAGGTAATGCAATTTTTTGAACTACAACTGTTTTGCCTTCAGTTTCAGATGATGATGACTTAAATGTGAGTGTCATTTCTGAAGTTTCAAAGTCGGTAACAGGATCTGGAACAGTTATAGGTCCTTCACTATTTGTTCTGGTTTCATTAGAATCAATTGCAAATATATTGTAACTTCCAGGAGCAGTAATATTAAGTTTACAAGAGTTGTTTTCAACTAAACTAAAGAAAATATTATTTCTGTCACTTCTATCACGAGCAACAACAAAAACAGGAGCTTTAACAGTAACACCAGAAGCTGTTTCTATTTTTACTGGAATAGTATAAGTATTTACTACTGAAGCTTTTACTTTTATTGGTGAATTAACCATTGAATAGGTTGGATTATTAGCTTCTGGATATTCCAAATCACTTGCAGAAATAGTGAATGAAGTTGTTGGTGCTTCATATCCTTGAAGTGTAGTTACTAATTGATAAGAAGTATCAATAGGAATATATTTTAAAGTGAAAATACCTTCATTATTAGTGAATGAACGTAAAGTTGAATCTTTAACATTTACCATAGCTCCGTAAACTGGAACCGGGGTTTCATCTGTGGTTTCAACCTTACCTGTAAGGGTTGCAAAAGGAGTAAGAGGTATTGATTCCTGGGTATCTCCATCGATAGCTACAGCCCTTAATCCACCAATATTTCCGCCATCTGCTGATAGAGAATATCTGCCATATGGAACATTGCTAAAAGAGTAAACGCCGTTTTTATCTGTTGTTGTATTAAATTCAGTTTGAATATCGTTTACTACAAGTCTTGAAGAAGTCTTTAAGACATCTGGCAAATTATTTGAAACTGAGTCAGAAAGGAGAGTCAGTTTAATTTTGACATTTTCAACTGGTTTCTTATTTGAATCGACGACCACACCGCTAACCTTAGCATTGCCTGAAATAACTGGTGAGGCAGGATTAGAATGACCACCGCCACCGCCGCAGCCCCAAGAGAAGACTGCTAAAGCAAGCAAAGCCAAAACGAAACACAATACTTTTCGTTTCATATATTTAACTCCCTTTTATTTTTTTACATTATTATCTATTAAAATACTATTTTAACACTTTATTATAACCCATTTCGGGGTACAATTCAAGTTCTATGGATGTATGGGGCAAATGCAAACTTTTATGGCTAATGATGGTTATTTTCAATGAAAAAACATTTTTTTTAAATATCCCCTTTTTCAAAGGGGAATGATTGCGTTAGCAATCTAGGGGATTTTTGAGAAGTTTATTAAGCAGTACAAAGTTAAGTCCGAAGACTTTATTGTTATTAAAAATCTCCCTGTCAGGCATTACATGCCTGACATCCCTCTTTAAAAAAGAGGGTTTGTTTTAAGTATATCAACACTTTATTATCTATATTGGCAGCTTTATTAATTACGAAAAAACTTATGTTTATATGGAATCGTTGATTGGGGGATAAAAAAAGAGCCAAGCTATACTTGGCTCTTTTCGCATCTTTGTTACCACTGTTTAGATATACCCATTTGAAATTGGTTATCCCAGCCGTATTCTCTGTATGTCCTAAGATTTCTGTAGTATGCGGCTTCAAAGGTAAAATCTTTAACTGGTGCCAGTCTGAAACCAAAGACCATATCCATATTGTCTTTATCGTCACCGCCGGCAACTTCGCCTACAAGTTCCCATATAAATGAAACTCTGTCTGTAACTTCATAAGTCACACCAAAGTTATATAAAAACCAGTCTTCGTTTTCTTTGTTTAATAGAGCGCCTAATTCAAGGTTTGCTGTGGCTTTGTCTGTTTCTTTTGTGGTTACACAGCCAAATATTTTGGTTGTGGTTTCATCTTTAGAACCAGCAGGAGCCATATTGTTTGAATTACCAGTGTCGCAGGTGCATGCCAAACCTAGTGCAAAGCGATAATAGCTATGGTCTTCCATATCTGTATATTTAAAACCTAGTCTGATATTTCCAAGACCATTGTTGGAATCAGCTCTTTGTCTGAATGTTCTTGGAGCACTTAAACTCCAGTTCTGTATAGGAACAGTAATTGACCATTCAGCCCATTTTCCTATCCAGGTTATAGAGGTTTCAACAGATGATACATCGCCTTCTTCTGAAGTATAAAAGGCTTGCCCTTTTGTTGATGATAATTCATGATATTTGTATTTCATGCTGAGGACCATTTGTTGGGCAGTCAGCTTTTCGGCTGTTTCTG
Source organism: Candidatus Rifleibacteriota bacterium (assembly GCA_017417215.1). GTDB lineage: Bacteria > Muiribacteriota > Ozemobacteria > Ozemobacterales > Ozemobacteraceae > RUG334. Next base: position 26,268 of record JAFPZP010000090.1, read on the forward strand.
CAACAAATAGACCGCCTAACCCGCTGGAATTGATAGAATTTCTTGGAGTCAGCTTAAAGAGTGATTTTTCTTTTTCTATTCCGTAATAGTTATTAGGGTTTGGATTAGTTTTTGCTGTTGAATAAATTTCGTAGTCGTTATAATCGTCATACATAGCAGGCAGCTCTGAAGCTGATGCTAGTAATACCAATGATAAGGCTAGGAATAGTTTCTTTAATTTCATATTTATATCCAGCAAATAACCTTTATTATTCTTTGTTGAGAATGATTAATACCTATTATTGAAGCTTAGCAACGTATTTCTTCAACCGTTCCGAATGTGGGAAGGGTTGAGGACTAGCTTGACTGAGAATTTCAAGAAGTTTCTGGGCTTCAGCTTTATGTGATCTGCTTTTATTTTGAATATAAAGCAAAGTATATAACTGAGCCTGGTAGAACTGGTGTTCTGGATGACCGGGTTCTAGTTGGTTGACTGCTTGGAATTCTGCCAATGCTCTAAGGGGTTGACCAGAGAACATGTAAACCAAACCAAGATTTGAGTGGGATTCAACATCAACGGGGTCTACTTCCAGCATTCTGCTCCAAACCTTTTCATTTAGGGCAAGGATATTGTAAGTAGCATCTACATTAAAGTCGCCTTTAATAAGGTTCCATTGGTCAACTGCTTTTTCAGCTTGACCACCAAGCCAATAGAGATTACCTAATCCCAAGTGTCCTAAGGGTTCGTCAGGATTCATTACTGTAAGCTTAGCATAAGCATCAAAAGCGTCTTTAAAGTTCCCTTGGGTTGTATTCAAGAATCCAAGATTAACTAGAGCTTCTGTATTGGTTGGAGATATTGAAGCAGCTTTTTGGAAATCGTCTATAGCTTTTGCAATCAGACCTTTTTCTGCGTTAGCCAGCCCAGAGCTAAGAATTGTATCTGCTTTGTCTGGTAATCTTTCAGATTTCTTTTCTGTAGCTTTAATAGTGTATTTACTGCCACTCTTGAGCTCATCAGGCAACGCATATTTGCTACTATGTTCGTTAAAGCTTTGAAGCTTTGTGACTACCCATTTCTTTTCCTGACTGCTCATGGTCTGGTTATTAACATTAGATTTCAGTGGGGCTGTCAAAGTTGGTGTCTTTATATTGCCCATCTTATCAAGTTGTTTTAATACCCACATTTTATCTTCTGGAGTCATTGTATATTTACCGTATTCTTGTAATGCTTCAGAAGAAGAAACCTTTTCTGGAGTAAATTTAGTGTTTTCACTAGAATCATTGATTCTTCTGACCATCTGTTCTTTAACTTCCATTGCATCTTCAACAGATGGGTATTGAGCTGGAGCCATCATTTTGGTTATTTCCCAGATTTTCTGTCTGGCATGACGCTTGATAGAAGAATTAGCTGGTGCTTTTGCATATAAACTTTCATAGATATCTCTTGCAGGTTTCAGACGATTAAGTCTGATTCTAGCCAAACCGCAGAGAGCCATAGCCTTATGGTAATTTGGATTTACTCTTAAAGCATCAAGAGCATAGCTTTCTGCTGCATCAAATTCTTTGTTTTCATAGGCTATCAGACCTAAATAATACTTGGGTTCAGGTTCTTTATATCTAAGAGCTTCAGCTTGTGCAAAGAATTCTCGGGCATAAGACAATCTGCTTAGCTTTTGATGTGTTCTGGCTATATGCATTATGATGTCGTAATTGTTTGGATTTAACTTGCAGGCTTTTTCAAAAGCAGAAAGGGCAGGAACATAAAGTCCGGAATCTGAATAGAGTTCGCCTAAAGCAACATATGGTTCATATCTGTCAGGGTCAAGTCTCTGACATTCAAGATATTTTTCCTTAGCTCTATTAACTAAGCCGTTCTTTCTAAATTCGTTACCTTCAGCCAATAGCTTGTCTATAGGAGCAGGAGACTTGATTTCAGGAACGGGCAAATCGGTATGTCGTTCATGGGCAAGTCTTATTTTGTTTTGAAGATTGGCAACTACTTTATTAAGAGCAGAATTGGGGTAAGTATTCTTCTTTAATATATCTAATGTTGCTAAAGCTTCTTCTGCATTATTTGTCTTAGCAAGTGCTATGGCTTTAAACATCAAGGCTTTGTCGTGAGTTGGATTTAAATCTAATACATTATTAAATGCATCTAAGGCTTGTTTATAATCTTTAGTCAAGTAATAGGCTAAACCAAGGTTATATCTGGCTATAATATATGTTGAATTTAATTCCAAAGCACGTTTAAAAGACTGGATTGAACTTTTGAGTTCACCTGATTTAAATAGAACCCAACCTAAGGTATGGTGGAACTCAGCTTTCATTCCGTTTAATTCAACAGCTTTTTTTGCATATTTTAAAGCTACATCAAGTTTTTCTTCTCTAGTAGCATAGATATAAGCCAGACCGTTAAGGGCTTCTTCATGATTGGGCTGGAGATTAAGTGCCTGAGAGAAGCTCTTTTCTGCATCTGCAAGACGGTTAAGTTCCATATAGCATTGAGCTAATATAGAGTGAATATCAGCAATGTCAGGATGACTGCTTCTAAGATAAACCAATCGTCTGACAGCTTCGTCGTAGTTTCTCATATTAACAAGCTTTGCAATTTCTCTAAGTCTTGGAAATACATCTTCAAGCTTAGATTCAGCCTGTTTACCGCCTAACCCATGCATGTCCTTGACATATTGATTGACTTCAACTGTTTTCTTGGGGGCAGTAGTCTTAACATAAGCTACTGGAGAATCTCTTCTTGCAACCTGATCCATCATTATAGTGATGGTTTTTATAGCATTTTTAGCTTGCTGACTGTTAGGAGGACAGTCTTTTAGAACTTTACGCATTTCTTCAAGAGCATCGTCAAGTTCATTGTTCTGAGCTAAAATAAGGGCTCTATTATATCTTGCTTCAATAAAATCAGGTTTTAATTTTAGAGCGTTATTTATATTGCTTAAAGCAGTTCTATTATCGCCTTTTTTCGCATTAGTAAGCGCTAAGGCATATAAAGCCTGAGCTGTTTGGAGCTTAAGCTTTCTGGTTTCGAGTTCAGCATCAACTGCTTCATCGCTTTTCCCTGCATCAAGGAGTTTATTGGCTCTATCAGTATATTCTTTTAATTTGTTTTCTCTTATGAGAACAGCTTGTTCTAATGCTATAGATGCCTGATGGTAAATTTTAAGGCTCAAATAGCAGTTACCAAGACGGAACCAGTTTTCTGAATTGTTCTGATTTAACTTAGCTGCTTTTTCCAATGAAGGTAAAGCTTCGCTATATGCTTTTCTATTCTGGGCAAGAGTGCCATGCATAGTGCAGGCTTGTGCCAGATTATTCTGTAAAGCAGTGATTTTTCTAGTGGTTGCCATGGCTTTATCATTTAAGCCTTTGTTCTTCTGACCAGAAAAAACCTGTTTATATTCTTCAAGTTTCTTTTCAATAATAGTAATTAGTTTTTTGGAATATTCTTCAGCTTCAGTATTATGATTAAATTCGTAACTTAACCCGGCAATATGAAATAAAGCACGTTCGTGTTTGGGGTCACGGTTAAGACATTGTTTTAGGGCATTGTAAGCTTCTTTTCTTTTCCCGGATTTCAAGTAGGAATAACCAGCTAAAAACCAAGTCTGAGCATCTCCGCCATTGAGTTTTATAGCTCTTGATAATCTGTCTGAAGCACTGGAAAAGTTTTTCTGAGCAATAAGAGAATTAGCTTCATTGACTAATGTAGCTGCATCATCTTCTTGCTGGCGCTTTTTACGTCTTGCTTCATTGGCAAGTATTTCTCTATTCTTTCCATCTAAGGAAAGAACGATTAAATCCTGAGCACGGTAAGCTTCTTTGGAATCTTTTGGAGCATCTTTAAGGATTCCTCTGCCGAGGTGCATAGCTTCTTCCCATCTGCCCTGGCGATAAAATTCTTCCATTTGGGCGAGATTACGGGAAATAGAATCTTCGTATAAAGATTCAACTGTTGCCGCTCCTGCGAGAGGCATAGAGAGAAGTAATAGGATTGTTGCCGATAATATGTGCTTTTTCATAATATTTGTCAGCTATATTATCGGCAATAATCTGTTTAGAGTTTAGAAAATAGAATTTTAGAGCAACAGAGCTTGGTAAGGGAGAAGGGGTGTTTTATACCCACAAAAACTTATAACAAGATGGGTGATTAGTGGTGAGTTTTTTTACCTGAAAAATATGCTATAATCTAAAAAAATGGAGGGGGTTGTAATGCTTCGTTACTTAACAGCTGGAGAATCTCACGGACCTGCTTTGACAGCTATATTGGAAGGTATGCCTGTTGGGATAGAAATAAAAGAAGAAGATTTTGAATTGGTTTTGAAGAAACGTCAAGCGGGTTATGGCAGGGGCAAACGCTGTAAGACAGAACCAGAAAAGGTTGAAGTTTTATCTGGTATAGTAAATGGTAAAACTATTGGGTCTCCGATTGCTCTCATGATTCGTAATTCTGATTACGAAAACCATAAGCATTATATGGCTCCATTTTGTGCTTCTTCACCTGATGAAGGAAAAATAAATATTCCTCTGCCTGGTCACGGTGATCTGGCTGGTATGATTAAATATGGCTTTAAAGATTGCAGGTATATAAGAGAAAGAGCTTCTGCAAGAGAAACCGCTATAAGAACTGCTATTTCGGTTCCAGCCAGATGCCTTTTAAAAGAAAAAGGTATTCACTCAATAGGTATGGTTGAAAGTATTGGGGGAATAAAAGCAGAATTAAATTTGAATGCGCCAAGAGATGAAATAGAAAAAGCAATAGATGAGGTTGGATATGATTTTTTAACTCCGGATAAAAATGTTATTTCATCATGGAAAAATCTAATAGATGAGTGTGAAAAAAAGAATATAAGTCTTGGGGGTAGCGGAGTTGTAATATTCTATGGCTTGCCTGTAGGATTAGGCAGTTATGTAGAATATGACAGAAGATTAGACGGCAAAATTTCACAAGCTGTTATGTCTATTCCTGCTATAAAAGGGTGTGAAATAGGTAATGCAGCTGAGCTGTCTAAAATGCATGGAAATGCGTCAGATGAAATTTTAATAAATGATAAGGGTGATTTTTATCGTTCTACTAATTTGGCTGGTGGATTAGAAAGTGGTATGACTAACGGTCAGCCTTTGATAATAAGATTTTATATGAAGCCGTTGCCGGCAAATTCCAATATAATGTCTATAGATTTAAGAACAGGTAAACCGACTAAAACTGAGTTTTATCGATCAGATATTCAAGCTGTTACTGCAGCAGCTGTAATTGTAGAATCAGTTGTTGCCTTAGAATTGGCATCTCAGTTCTGATATAACTCTTTGTTTTAAAAACCAGGGGCAACTCTTATACAAGGTCGCCCCTGTTTTTTAAATTTCGGAGTTATTTTCAGAATGAGGAGTCAAAAGCATTGTCAAAAGAGTCATCGATAGTTCCTGCTGGCTGAGCAGCTGGGGTTACAACTCCAGAAGCAGAGTAGTTACCTACTGGTGCCATACCTGATTCAGGAAGAAGTGAAGTTGGAGCAGCAGATTCGATGCTTTGAGCAATAATATGAGGAGTGATGAGGATAATCAGTTCCTGAGAAGAACCAGTCTTACCTTTGTAACTGAAGAGTGATTTAATTATAGGAATGTTACCAAGGAGAGGAATCTTATTGTTTTCCTTGTTTTCTTCATCTCTAATCAAACCACCGATTAAGATTTCTTCACCATCTCTAACGCGGACTGTAGTTTTGGCTGAACGAGTACCAATAACTGGATACATACCGTTGTTAGACCAAGATTCAACGAATGATACTTCAGGTTCTGCATCAACTGTAATATAACCATCATCGTTAATTCTAGGTGTGATTTTGAGTTTGATACCAGTATCTTTTTCTTTTGGAGGCTGATCTGCACCACCAGGGTAAATAACCTTGGTGCCGACTGTGATGTTAGCTTCCTGACCATTTACCGCTGAAATCTTTGGATTGCTGAGAACTTTGTTTTCGTTGCGTTTTTCAAGAGCTGCAAAAGTAGCTTTGAAAAGCATGCTTTCTCTGTAGAAATCGCCTAGACCAAATATTTCGCCCTGCTGATTTTCAAAGTTTTTCTGATAAAGACCAGAGTTTGGATTCTGAGCAAAGTATTCTTTTGTTGAAAGAACTGGGAATTCTGCAACATCTGCAACACCAGTTGATTCAAGACCAGCCTGCCATTTGAAACCAATGTTCTTTGTGGCATCTGTTTTAACTTCAACGATCTTAGCTTCGATCATAACCTGATGAACTGGAGTGTCGATTGTTTCAATAAGTTTCTTAACTTCATCAAGAAGATCTTTGCTTCCTGAAACGATAACAGCATTAATTCTTTCATCAGTAGCTACTTTGATATCTTTTCTAATTGTTGAAGATATAACTTTGCTTACGTCAGCTGCCTTAGCATATTGAAGTCTCTTGGTAATAGTAAGACCTTTTTCGAATGCTTCGACAAGTTTCTTTTCGTCTGCAAGAATCCAAGTGTTACCTATTTTTCTTACCGCAAAACCATTTGTTTTTGCGATAAGATTCATGGCTTCTTCATAATAAACGTCAGACATTTTGACTGTAACGTTACCACGAACACTTTTTTCAGCAATAATATTTGTTCCAGATTGCTGTGCGATTACCTTGATGATCTGACGAATGTCAGTATCGCGGAAATCAAGAGTAATATTGTCCTCGGCCATTGCTGCACCGGGGAACCATGTTGCTGCAGCGAGGGCGGCAGACAATAGAAGTATTTTACTTCTCTTTTTGGCGTTACCCATGAACCTCATTGTTCTATACCTCCGAACGGTAATAGTCTGAAAAATATATATCACAAGCTATTTTTATAGCTATGACAGTAGACTCATCGACAGGTTTTATTTATTCTTTAAGTATTATTTTAATTTTTTTTATTTTTTTCTATCTTTTTTCAGGAAAACCAGGCATAAAAAAAGCCTTAGCACTGAGCTAAGGCTTTTTTATGAAAATTTATAAGAAAATTTTATTTTTCTTCGCCGCCAATCTTAAAGGTATGTCGTCTTTGTTCTTTATTAGAATATACAACTACTCTGTCGGCATAAATATCTACAACTTTAAATTTACCTTCGACAATCTGGTCTTTAGAAATTGTTAATTCTTCATTTTCAAATTTAACAATTGCAAGACGGCTTCCTTCGTTACCAACAATGCCACTTACAAAAAGTTTGATAGGTTTAATAGGAGGAGGAGCTGGCTTTGTGTCTCTAGGCTGCTGTTTAACCTCAACTTTTGGTCTAACCGGTGGCATATCCACTTTCTTTTCAATGATTGGTTTGAAAGGATCTTTCTTGGCATTTTCTAGAATTGGTGACCATTTACCGGTTTTGAATTCAAGAGAAGCTTTACCTAGTTTTTCGTCATCATCACACATTTTTTTGCATAATTCTTCAATTACTTGTGTTTCATCTTTGCCCTTAGTAGAACTTTCTGCATCTGTGCTTTCAGTTTCAGCGGCACCACCATCATCTCCGCCGAAGAAATCATCCATTTGTGCATAAAGCTGAGGCCCAGACATTAAGAATGCCACCATACTAATAATTCCCAAGAATTTTGCAGAGAACAGTCTACGCATTGTTTTTTCTCCTTTCTGGTTTTATTGTAGCAGGTAAACTTTAGCACTAAGATTTACGCTGAGCATAGGACTCTTAGTTTCTTTGTCTACTTCAGATGAAACTGAAACGTTCATAGAACCAGCAGCTAGATTGATGATTTTTCTCTTTTCCATAACATTGAGGAAACAAGTAACATTCTTGAAAGTTCCCAAAATTGTCATTTCAACTGGCAATTCGTTCCAATCTTCTGCTCTGACTAATGGAGATATTCTAATATCCTGGAATTTAACATTGAATTTATTGGCTATAATTTCAGTTGAATCAAGGAGTTTTGGAACAACTTCATTTAAAGGAATAGAGTCGGTCTGTAATTTCTTTCTTAAAGCTTCTTGTTCTTCAATCTGCTTATTGTATTTTTCTATTTCTTTATCGATACCTTTTAGTTTTTCAGCTTCCTGCTGGAGTTTTTCGAGATCAGCTTTAAGCTGAGTTTCTTCTTCTGTTACTTTTTCCCAAACAGTTGAATAGAAACCAATACCGGTACCAATTACCATTAATATACATATAAATATTGCTAACATGAAGTGGTTATTCATATTGGATTAGTCCTCCGATGTTTTTGATGTTGCTTCTCTGGCTAAGCGACAGTTGATTTCAAATCTCCAAACAGGCTTCTTTTCATAAAGGTTTTTAGTTGCACCAGTAAGAAAAACATCAGAGAAATATTCATGATTAAGAAGGACGTTTATGAATTCCTGAATACCTTTAGTAAGTTTTTCTTCAGCAGCATTTGGTGATTTTGAGGCTTTTTCTTCATTACAAGAATAAGCAGTAATTTGAACACGTCTGTCAGAGTCAATACGCAAGTTGGTCAACCAAACTGTTTTTTCTGGAACTCTAGAGGTTAGAGTATTAAGAGTCTGAGACCATTGAACTAAGTTAGCACCAGAAAGACGTTGTAATTTGGTAATATCGTTTCTAATTCTAAATAACTGTTTCTTTAAGTCGTCTCTCTTCTTAACTTTTGAACTCTGTCTTTCGTTCTTATCTTTTTGATCAGCAACATCTGCTTTCAACTGATCGTTATAGTGATCAGCGAAATCTTGTCCTGTTATCCAACCAAATACGAGAAGACCAGCAACTATCAAGACCAGGAACCAAGGAATAATATTCCCAATCGGAATTCGTTTAGCACGCTTTTCGGTTAATAAGTTAATCCTAATCATTTAATCTTCAGCCACTCCTCTCAATGCTAAGCCAATAGCAACAGTGAACTGCTGAAGATTGTTGTATAGTTCTTCAGTATCAGGAACAGTTATTGCTATACCTTCAAGTGGGTTACCTATATTTACGTCAACACCAAGTTCGTTCATCAGGTAAGTGCTGAAACCGCCAAGATTAGCACTACCACCAGAGAGTATAATCTTATGAATCATTGGTTCACGAGACTGAGCTTTGAAGTAGTCGAAAGATCTACGTATTTCAGAAGCAAGTTCGTCTACTGTGCTTTGAATTACTTCGGCTATTTCGTTAGAAGCTCCTTCACCGATTGAACCTTCTTGAATTTTAATAGCTTCAGCCTGTTCAAAATCTTGTTTAAGAGTATCTTTTAAACTATCAGTAATATTATTCCCTGCAATAGGAATATTACGTGTGAATTCAAGAATACCAGATTTCAGAACAGAAATATTAGTTGTTCTAGCACCAGAATCTATGATGGCTACAACTTCGCCACCTTCCTGAGTATCAGCAGTCTGCATGAAAGAGTTTTCCAAAGCATTGATTGCTGCAATAGTATCAACGTCTACTACTTCGCATTTGCCTGCTGACTGTTTTATAACTTCCGTATAAGAATTAACAAGTTCTTTTTGAGCTACAACTAGCAGTATTTTATACTTACCGCCGCCTTCTTCTTCTTCTTCAACTTGTTTTAATACAGAATGTGCAATACTAACTTCATCAATAGAATAAGGAACATACTGTTCTGCTTCAATCTTAACTGTTTGGTCCAGTTCTTCAGGTGCCATAATAGGTAATTTTACGAAACGCATAATTACGTTTTGCCCTGAAACTGAAGCGAAAATTCTAGATGGTTTAATTTTATGTGCTTTGAGAACTTCCTTTATAACCTCTGCAACAGCCTGAGAATCACCAACTGACCCATCAGTCATAGCATCTGGCGGCAGGGGCATATAGCCATAGTTTGTTAGTTCAGGCATTCCGGAAGCATTCTTTTTCAGCTGTACTATCTTTACTGCAGAGGTACCTATATCAATACCCACAGCAGTATTGTTCGACCCAAAGCTGATACCCATATTGCTCTTCCTCCAAATTTATGCCGAATTGCTATCGACAATGAAATAAATTACTCGTCAGTTTCTTATCGGCTTTTATCTTATTAATATTAACACAATTAAGTAGTTTTTTTTTAATAACCAAGATTCTTTATTGCGACACCTTGATAATAATGTGCTAATATTTGCCTGTAATTCCAACCAATTTTGCCCATTTCAACCGCACCGGACTGACATAAACCGACCTGATGACCAAAACCACGACCAAAGATATTTAGTTTTGTAACAGGTTTTAAAACTTTTTTCTTTGGAGGAGTTTTTATTGTTGTAGTAACTAAAGATTTATTGCTAAATTTTTTGTTACTATTATAATTATCCTCGCTTTTTGAAGATAACGCAATACTTTTTTCTATTGGATTATAAGAAATGCATTTCCAGCCTTCAGATGGAATTCTAGCTCGTTTCAGACCTTTTGAAGTATAAACCAATAATTGTTTCGGAGAATATTGAGTATCTGAAAAACTGGTTATTAAAATACTTTGAATATTGTTATAGGGAATAGGCTTTGAATTTTCTTCATAGCGCAATTTTTTTTCTTGAGCCAAAGCGAGTAGATTGGCTTTTTCTTCTCTGTCATCAATAATAAATGTTGTGCTAGGCAGATTAAAAATTCTTCTGACTGTTGTACCTCTTATTTTTTGTTCACCGTTTTTAGTTTGGAAAACAATATTTGTAACTCTATCCATTACAGAGGGGGCTTCTATAGAAGCTCCGTAAACTTCTTCAAGTTTAACTCCTTCTTTTGCCAATGAGTTTCTTAAATCAATGATTGATATTTCTTTGCTCCAGCGATATTTGGTGCCTTTTTCGCAGAAATTGCATTTAACTCTTCTTAAAAATGGTTCTGCTATTCCGCCCCATACGTCTTCATTGTTAGAGGTCATTCCGCCGCAGGTAGCATGATATAAAGCACTTATTGGCTTGCTATTATAGCTGAGTATGTAGCCTCTGGTATCTTTTATTGCTTTATCAACAGAAGCTGTTTCGGCGTTTTTCCCAAAATAGACCTGGCAATGAGTTGTATTGCAGACATCAGCACCATCTGAACCATGTCTGCCTTTATTTGCATAAGCATAGGTTCTTGCTATAACAGACTGAGCTTTTAAGGATTCTTGAGGAGAGCTTGAGCCTATTTCTCTTCCTACAACGCCTCTTAAATAATTTTCTATTGAAACTTCATTAACAGCAACAGCACCTTTTGCAGTTAATTTGAGAGATAGTTTGCCTCTATAGTCTGTTCCATTGAAATTAAAAATGTTCTTGTTCGGCTTAACGGAGAGAGTTTCGTTAAGATGTTCCGGTTTTTTCTTTTTCTTGGCTTTTTTGTCGACAATAGAGGTCCAGTTAAAGGTTCCACCATTCTTTAATGTGCTGATTCTTTTGCCTTTTGAATTGGTTATGGTTCCACCATATGGCAGGGTTACAGTTACTTTTGTATGACTTTCTGTTCCAAGCTTTACTTTAAGAATAGGTTCTGGAACTCTATCTTTTTTGGCTGTTCTTTCTTCTTTAAGCTTTTGAGGCTTTGAAACCTTGGTAGAAGAAGTTGAAGTATTTTTTTTGGTAGTTGTATTAACCTTGGTGGTTGTTGTTGGAACAGTAGTTTTTGTTGGTGTTTTAGAAGTAGCCGTTTGGGTTTTGTTGCTGGTTGTTTTTAAAGATGAAGTAGTGGCTTTTGTATTTGAACTGGTTGTATTTGTAGCAGTAGTTTTTTGACCTTCATCTGTTTTTTGTTGAACTTTAATGCTGGATGAAGATTTTATTGTAGTGGTTTTTGAAGGGATAGTATTTGAAGAAGAGGCTCTGACTGAACTTGAGGTTTTAGTCTCTTGAGTGCTTTTGTTTTTATCGGCAGTAGTAGTTGTAGTCTTGGTGGTTTCTTTCCTTACAGCCTTTTTCGGAGCTGTAGGGTCTTTTCTGTATGTATTAGGTGTTATGGGAATAACTTTTGAATCTAAGCTCTGGGCTGCTTCAGATAAAACAGGGTGAGCAAGGCATAGAATAAAAAGAATTATCTGAAATATTTTGTTTATTTGTTTGCTCATCCTTTTTTTTGCCTTTATTTCTTATATATTATCGCACCATAGGTCTGGAAAATGCTTTTTGTCATTCATGTATCTATCATGCTCGCTGAATATGCAACCGCAGTATTTCTGCCTATAAAGCTCATGTTTTCTAGCCAATTCATGAGATTCTCTGAAACCTGGTCTGAAGTCTGTGTAATGAAATTTAACATTATATTTCTCAGCGGCTTCATTCCCAACTTGTTTCAAAAGCTCATGATTCTGATAGGGGCTGATTAAAAGGGTTGTAGAGATTTCTTCAAAGCCAAGTTCTTTTGCTTTTTGAGCAGTAGCTTCAAGTCTAAGTCTATAACATACAGCACAGCGTTCAGAGCCGAAATGACCATCCAATGCTTCAAGAAATCTATTTAACCCGTATTCTACGTTCCCTTTAACAATAGGCAGTTCGTATATCTTTGCCATTTTAATGAAAGATGCCATTCGCTGATAATGCTCAACAAAGGGGTGAATATTGGGGTTTTCCCAAAATGCATAGGTCTGGCCTTTGCCAACTTCTGCTTCAAGAATAGGATATGAACCAGATAAGCATGGACCACAGCAGCAGTGCAATAATATAGTCATAATTCCCTTTTATTTATCAACAACTTAGTCGATTATTTTCCCTGATAAAGTCCAGTTACGGGCTGAATCTATTTTTACTTTAACGAAAGTGCCAATAAGACTTGCGTCACCTTCAAAATCTACAGGTCTACCTGTTCTGGTCTTCCCAAGCATTTTGTTTTCAGAACGGGAAGCAGAGGATTCTACTAATACTTCAAAGGTTTTGCCTACTTGTTTCTGACTTTCTTCGTTAGAAATCTGATTCTGGACTTCTATAAGACGAGCCAGACGGCCTTTTTTGACTTCATCACTAAGCTGTTCTTTCATAGAAGCGGCTTTTGTGCCAGGTCTAGGAGAGTAATAATACATATAGGCCGATTCATACCTGATTTCTTTAACGAGATTTATAGTATCTTCAAATTCTTCTTCAGTTTCACTAGGGAAACCGCAGATAATATCTGTGCTCAAGCTAACATTTGGAATATTTCTTCTCACTTGCTTGATTAATTCAATATAACGTTCTCTTGTATAGCCACGTCTCATTAATTCGAGTATTCTATTGTTCCCAGCTTGGAAAGGCAAATGATACTGCTCGCATACTTTTGTGAGATTGGAAATACGCTTAATTGCATCTTCTGTAAAATCTCGTGGATGAGAAGTAAGGAATCTGACCCATTTTATACCGTCAATTTTTTCTATTTCTTCGAGTAAAGTGGCGAAACCTTCTTTCATTCCAAGGTCTTTGCCGTAAACATTTACGTTCTGACCTAGCAGCATAATTTCTTTAACGCCTTTTGACGCTAAATCGCTGATGTAGGCTAGTAACTCATTCATTGGACGGCTGATTTCAGGACCTCTGACGTAAGGAACAATACAGTAGGAACAAAAGTTGGTGCAACCTCTGATTATGTTAACCATTGCGGAGAAAGGTCTTGCTAAAACGATTCCGTCTGCTGTTTCACCTTCAAAAGTACCTTTGCCGGCAAAACTGCCCAAAGCTTTCTTTTCGCTTGTTTCCTGCAAAAGTTGAGGAAGCTGGTTTATATCGTTAGGACCAAAAACAAGGTCAATCATGGGAAGCTCTTTTAGAAGCTCTGCTTTGTGATTTTGGGCCATACAGCCTGAAACACCAATAATTAAACTTGGTTTCTGCTTTTTTAAGGGGTTGAGAGAACGTATTCTTCCAAAAAGGCGTTCTTCTGCGTGTTGTCTAACGCTGCAAGTATTGAAAAGAATTAAATCAGATTCTTCTTCATTTTCAGTTTCTCTGTAACCTAGATGTAAAAGAATGCCGCGAATTCTTTGAGCATCAGCTTGATTCATCTGGCAGCCAAAAGTATGTAGTGTAAAAGATTTGTTCGTTTCCATAGAATGCAATTCTATCATATTCTAGAATATAATAGCAATTACTTGAGAGTTTATATTTTGCTTTTTAACATTCCAACAATATCCAACTATTTTTATGGTAGACGAGACTCAAATTGTGTTACTATTGCAAAAAATGGGAGGGAAAAATGAAAACTCTGAAACTATACATTCATAATGCTGAAGAGCAGGTAGAAACCTGTGAATTAACTAGAATTCCTGAGATTTTAAAAGAGAATAACGAATCCTGTTTCAGAAGTCCGTTTTTTTCTGAAGATAATAAAACAGATTGTTTTGGTCCTTTAACTCTGACTTTTGCTATTAGAACTGCTAAAGATATTCTTCTTGAAGGCTGTGAATATCAGGGACTTGAATTTAAAATAGAAACTGGTGGGAAAACTCTTCCTGCTATTCCTGCTTATTCGGAACTACAAAAGCTTCTCGATGCTCCAGATACTATTGTTCATATTAACGGACATGTATATAAACCAAATACTGAAGTGTTCGGCTTCCAGCAGGTTTATGATGATTCTGTAAAATGTATAGAAGGTTTGAAGAAGCTTGGCTTTAATAACGAAGCTTTAGCTCTTTATGCCACTCCTGATGATATAACTGTTGAAGTTAATCCTTCTGCTCTAGGGTTGCAGGGAAATAATGAACTTTCTTCCCGCTATTACAGACTTATTTGTCATTTAGCTAATATAAAAGATGTAGGTGGAAAGCCTCAGAAAACAGATGTTAAGACTATTCTTCTAAATACAGCTCTTCCTGAAGGAAAAATTCTTCTTCCTGGAAGTATTCACCCGACTATGAGAAGAGTAAAGGTTGGGGTAGGGGCTTCGCATTTTGCTTATGGTATAGCTGCTTTTTCCGATACCTGTGGCAAAAAACGTTCAAAAGAAGAATGTATACAGGAAGCTTTAAACTGGCTTAAATTCATAGATAAAGAACTGGCTCCTGTCGCAGGTATTAGAGAACTGCTGGACACTCTTCCTCATGTGTCTTTGCCTGGCAAATCTAGTAAGAGTCCTGCTGCGGCACAAAATGTTTCTTCTAACAATAATACCTCTTCTGAAACCGCTGCTTCAACTGCTTCTAACAGCTTCATAGGTGTTTTTCAACCTTTAAAAGCAGAATTAGAAGATTCTAATAATTTGTTTAAAGAAATACCTGCTGGTGTTCCGGCTTTTTCTGTTGGTTTGGATAAAGCCTTGGGGCGTGGCTGGTCTATAGGTGGTCTTCATATTATTCTTGGTGGCCGAGAAAAAGGTAAAGCTTCTTTGTTGCTTCAACAAGCTATTCTTTCAGAAAATAAAATGCCGGTTCTTTATGTTTCATACGATCAGTGTTTAAAGGATTTTGTTATGAATTCTGCCTGTTTAACAGGGGGAATCAACAAATCTGAAATGATGTCTGGTCTTGTTGGTCCCAATGCTAATCAGGTTAAAATGGCATTAGGAGCTGCCATTGACAGATTGCAGTCAAAGCTTTCTCAGAACCTGTTTTTCTCTGGTAACGAAGCTGGAAGAATAAAATTTGAAGCTGACAATATTCTTCAACTTGCAGAAATGCTTCCTGAAGCTCCACATAAAATGGTTGTCATTGAATCTGTTGATGAAGATGATTTCGGTGAAAATCCAAGCGTTCAGCTCCAGAAGCTTAAATCTTTTGCTTCAGCTAATAATGTAACTATTTTAATGAGTATTCATGTGAAACATACTCCTGCAAAGCGTCCAAATGTTCTAGAAGAATCTGACTTAGATTATCTTGCTAGATATCAGAGATTTAGCGATACGATAATTGATCTTGATACAGAAAAGACAAATCTAAGAAAGTTTGTAGCCTTAGTAAAAGGGCAGGTTGATGCTGCACTGGTTACTAATCTGGAACAGAAGGCTTTACAGCTTTGTGGTGGCAAGAAGTTAAAAACCGATACTTATAGCTTATTGAGAATAATTCATAATAGAAGTGGGAAAAGAGATTTGATGCTTTATTTATATCAGCCGGATATGTGCAGATTCTTTGAATTAGCAACTGTTCCGCTTTCTAGACCTTAACTTTCATGTTATTTAAAAACAGATATATAGTATATGGCAGAGTACAAGGTGTTGGTTTCAGGCGCTTTGTGCTTCGCTGTGCTGATGAATACTCTGTTGGCGGCTGGGTTAAGAATAGACCTGATGGGAATGTAGAAATAGAAGCTGTAGGAACCCAAGCAGAATTAAGTGGTTTTTTAGGAAAAGTAGCCGAAGGTTCCTGGTTTTCTAACGTAGAAGAAATTGAAGAAATAACTTCAAATCAAGTAGATGCTGCTTCTAGAGATTTTAGAATTGTGAGAGGATAAAGCCAATCAAAGCTTGGCGTAGTTATTGTAATCGGTTTTTGTTGTAGTTATTGTTTTATCGTTAATTTCTAAGCTAACGAAAAATAGTGGTTTTTATTAGTTGATTGAGCACAAGTCATAAAAGGACAAAAGACAACCGACTATGGACAAACGCTGCCGAAGACAATAACTACAATAACTACCAACTACAATAAAAACTAAAAAAATACCACTCGTTAAGAGTGGTATTTTTTTGTTACTTAGCATCTAAAACAGCAGTTGCTATATCTGTTGCTCCGGCTTCTTCCTGCAAGTATTTGCCGATTTCATTCAGGATTTTTTCCATTTCTTCTTTTGGGGTGATATTACTTGAAGAATAAACGAAAAATGCAATCTTTTTAGTAGGTTCAAATACCTTGGTTGCCTGAGAATCCTTTACTGGTGTGCCTATGGCTTCAGCACCAGTCTTAGCTACCAAGAGCAGTTTCTTAAGAGTAAGAATTTGACCTTCTTTATTGAAAACATATTCTTCTGTTTCGCCACCGACTCTTAAGCAGAGGTCGAAACCGGATTTATCAAGGTCAAAAACGCTGATAGGAAGCTTATACTTAAGAGATATATGATTGTTTATATCTACTATATTATTGATGTAGTTGAAACTTCCTCTGTTGGTAAGGTCTTTGAATAAGTATTCAGAAGCGGGTCTGCTTCTTCCAGATGGGTGAAAACCAAAAGTCTTAAGAAGGCTTCTTACGCCTTTCTGCATATTGTCGGGGTAGGCATAGCCTGGTTTCAGCATTTCTTCAATGTCTTTAGTAATAGTCTGCTGATACTTTTCTGTAGAGGGTTTAACATTTATGTTAAAAGCTTCTAAAAAGCCGATTCTTAAAGTGGAATCTGGTAAATCGAAACTTATCTTTGTCTGCATATTTCTTTCTCTTTTCTGTTTTAACAATAAAAACTAATTTGATGGAAATATAATTTCCATTTTTCTATTATTTCTTTACTTCTAGCTTCTATAATATCAATAATGTATTTTAATTGTCTATTTGGAATTTTAGAATTATTATTTGCTAATAAGCATTTACCTGTTTGGGTTATCCATATTTTGGTTGCTTTTTCGTTCGGTTCACCTAGGGCAACATGGACATGAATCGGCTCTAAGGGTATAGCTTCATTAGACCAAAAGTAAATAATATAATTGCCAATTTTAAAAATTTGCGGCATTTTCAAAACCGCCTTCTCTTGCAAGAGATATAATAATGTGAGCAGTTGATTTTAATAGTTCTTGAAAAGAGTTTATTTCTTCTTTAGAAAAACCATTTATATTTTTCCATTCATAAGAAGGTAAGTAACATTCTGCAGAATTAAACCCACCATATATAGGTTTCTCAAAATAAACCTTAACGGTTTCTTGATTATTATCTATATAGGCATCAGAATGAACTATTTCTGTTTTGTCATTTAAAGTCATGAAAGGATACATCATAATATATAACCTCTAAAATCTATTTTATTTATTCTAATAATAATCTATTATTAAATCAATAATAGAGGCTAAAAAAAGATTGATTGAGTACAGATTGGTAATGTGATATAACATTAGAGTTGTGTACATAAATTACGGAGGCGGATACATGCTAAAAAGACTTTCTACATGTTTTTTTGTTGTGTTTTTTGCCATTTTTTGTTGCAGCAGTCTTTGGGCTGACACAGCAAAAAAGGTAACTAACACAAAGGTATTAGCCGTTGATACTTTCTTTAATTCAGGAAGTAGCAAAGGCGTAATGATTACTCTGGACCAGAAGGTCCCTGATTATGATTTAAGAAAACAAATCAGAATCACCCCATCTATCGGTTATTTTACTATCGACAGATATTGGCATGAAACTCAAGGCAAATACAGAGTTTATGGTAAATTTGTCGGCGGTAAAGAATATGAAATAAAGGTTGTTGGCGGTCTTACTAATGAAGGTGATTATAATATAGCTCCTTTCTCTAAGACTATTACTGCAGCAGAAGCAACTTCTGAAATGAAGTTCCCAACAGACTGCTCTATAGTAGAACTTCACAGCAAACAGGCTGTTCCTTTAAAATTCACACATGTTGGCAATTTTAAAGTTGAATATCAGACTTACCCTGCAATTTGTTCTCCATTTGTAACAGATGCTCTTTCTGTAGACCCATTGGTTGATGAAAAAGATTACAATAGCTCTACAAATAGATATGTTTCAAAAGAAGATGAAGACAGAGTAAAGAATTATGCTGATAAGTATGACGCAATTTTTAAAGAATTCAAGGATGATGTGGAAGCTTTAAAAAAGTTTACAGGATCAGTTCCTAATCTTTCCGATTTCTTAAATTCTGAAATTTCTGTAAAGACTCAGACTTTCATGGGTTCTGAAAATCCTGATGATGAATACTATTTCTCATTGCCTTTAGACATCAGAACTAATCCTGAAAATGGCGGAGTTGTTGTTGCAAAAGTATCAGAAATAGACAAAGCTAATCCAACTACAGCTATGAGAGCTTTCCAGGTAACCGATATGGCTATTACCTATAAGTTCGGCAAGAAAGAAATGCTTGTATGGGTAACTTCACTTGAAACAGGCAAACCTCTTGCAGATGTAGCCGTAATGATTCGTGATTTAACAAATGCTAAGCTTTATTTCCCTGGCAGAACCGATAAAGATGGTTTGTTAAGAGTTAATACAGATACTGATTATAAGCATTTGGTAATTACTGGTAAATCAACATTTGAAGCTGGTTCAAGCAAACTAAATATTGCTGATCTTGATGCCGTAACTGTTGCTACTCAGAAAGACAGTGCATCAATTGCTCTCGATAGAAACAGACTTTATTCAAATGTTTCTATGTCTGCACCAGATATGAGAAAGCTCGACAGCATTCGTGCTTACGCTTTCACTGAACGCGGTGTTTACAGACCTGGTGAAACTGTTTATTGGAAAGCAGCTTTCAGAGAATACAACAACGATAAAGTTGTTATTCCTTCTAGCGATGTTAAAGCTAACGTTGTTATATTCAACGCTCGCGGTGACATGGTTTATGAAAAGCAGCTTCCACTTACTGCTTATGGTACTTGTGCAGATTCTTTTGAAACCAAGAGCTTTATGCCAAGAGGTTCTTACAGAATCGAAGTTGCAGCTATTCAGGCTTCTAAGAATTTTGGTAGTCTTGGTAAACAAGACCCCAAATGGGATAGATTAATGCAGCGCAAACCTGCTGTTGAAAATGAAAAGCTTCAGCAGAATCCTGGCAAGACTGCAGAACAGACTACTACAAATACTCTTTATACTTGTAATTTCCAGGTTCAGGATTTCGAAGCTCCACGTCATTTTGTAGACATGGAAATGACTTCTTCTACTCGCAAGATTAGACAAATCGTTGGCCGTGATGCTGATCAGGCTTTCATGGATTGTAAGGTCATCGGTAAATACTATGCTGGCGGCGTTTTAAGAAACTGCAAAGTTCAGTGGTCTGCTTATCTCACTGAAAAAGATGCTGCTAACGGTAAATACCCCGGTTTTTGCTTCGGCAACAACGATATTAAGAAAGAACTTCTTGAACAGGGTAACTCAGTTCTCAACAATAATGGTGAACTAGTTATTTCTCTTCCAATGTCTAAGGCTGTATTAAGCGGTCTCAATCAGATTGAAGTTACTGCAACAGTTCTTGATATAGATGGAAAACCAGCAACCCTTGTTAAATCCTATGCTCCAGTTCCTGCTGTAAGAGTTGGTATCTCTAAGGTTCCATCTTCTGTTAACAGTGGTGCTGATTGTCCAGTTCAGGTTATTGCTATTGATAACAGTGGCAATAAGATCAATGCTGGTACTGTTACTCTTGAAGTAATGCGCAAAAAGTGGATGTACACTCAGAAGCGTGCTGCTGATGGTAACGGTGGTCTCTATTACAACTGGGAAGAAGCTTGGATAAAATCTTATAATTATACTGCAAAAATCAATAACGGCGCTGCTGACTTTATGCTTGCTTTCCCAGAAGGCGGCGATTATTTACTTAGAGCATACTATGTAAATGGTCAGATTGAAGCTGTTTGTGCTCAGAAAGTTATGATTGAATATTCTTATTCAAGCTATCAGGATGTTGCTAAGAAAGACAGAAGCAGAAGCACCAATGAAATTTTCCTGGCACCAGATAAGAATAATGTAGCTGCTGGCACACCAGTAAATATCAAATACACATTACCAAGAATTTGTGACTACGCTCTTGTAACCGTAGAAACTGATGAAATCGTTGATGCTAAGGTTATTAAGCTCAACGGTGCTTTTGGCGAATTCACTGAAACTCTTACTGATAAGTGCAAGCCAAATGCATTTGTAAGCTTTATAGCTCCTTCAGTCCGCAGCGGTTTCCCAATTTATTCTATCGATTCTGATACTGAATATCCAAGAGCTTATTTTGGTTTTACAAGCTTAAAAGTTCAGAGCAGCGTTGATTCTTTAAAGATTGCTGTTGCTCCAGAAACTAGCGATGAATTAAAGGCTCTTCCTGGCCAGGAATATAAAGTTAACTTCAAGATTACTGACGAAAAGGGTAATCCTGTAAGTTCTGAAGTAGCTGTTGGCGTTGTAGATGAATCAGTTCTTGCTCTTACTGGTTATGTAACTCCAGTTCTTACAAGCTTGAGCAACTTCTTTATGCCATTAAGCATTTTCTCTGGTGACCTTCGTGTAGGTCTTATCAATCAGGAACTCTTCAAGCTTCTCTCTACTAGAATCCTCACTGGTGGTGGTGAAGGTGTTGGAAATATCAGCTCTGACTTGAATGCCCGCAAGGATTTCAGACCAGTAGCATTCTGGAAACCTGATTGCGTAAGTGATGCAAGTGGTAATTTAACTGTTGATTTCAAGCTTCCCGATACTATGACTTCTTATCGTATTTATGCTGTAGCAAACGATAAAGGCTCTAGTTACGGTTCTGCTGAACGTCAGCTCAGAGTTACCAAAGATTTCTATATCGAACCTTCTGTTCCACAGTTCATGACTGCTGGTGATAAGGCAGTTGTTGTTACTGCTGCTCATAATAAAACAGATAAACCTGGAACTGCTAATATAGCTGTTGCTGGTTCTGAAGGCGTAACTGCTAATGTTCAGACTGGTAGCGTATCTGTTGGCGGTTTCAATACTGCTGTATCAAAAGTTGTTCTTGATGCAGACAAGGGTGCTTTAACTGCTAAGCTCGTTATGAAGGGCGATATGAATGGAAATACTGATGCTGTAGAAAACAGCATTCCTGTAAATCCTGCTTCAATCCTCTTTAATAAATATGGTTTCGGTTTCTTCAAGGGTAAAGAATCTGTTAAGGCTGAAATTCCTGCTTATGTTGGTTCTATGAGCCAGATTGACAAAGCTGGAACAATGAAAGCTCACCTTACTCTTGCTGCTACTCCATGGACAAGACTTGTTCCCGCTGTTTCTTACTTAATGGATTATCCACACGGCTGTGTTGAACAGACTTCTTCTAGAATCATCGGTCTTGCTGCAATTAGAAATATTGCTAAGGAAGGTTACTTCAAAGAATTCTCAGTTGCAGAAGTTGATGCTTACTTAAAGAACGGTCTTGAACATCTCCTTAGAATGCAACTTACCAGTGGTGGTTTCAGCTATTGGACTTCTGAACCAAATGTAAGCTGGTGGGGCACTCAGTATGCTGTTTATGCTCTTACAATGCTCAAAGAATCTGGCTATGAATATGACAACGTATATCTTGCCGGTGCTTTGGATTACGTTAAGAACCAGATGTTCAATAACAGCAATGTCAGCACATTCAAGAGTCCAGTAATGGCTCTTGGTGTTGTAGCACTTGCTATGAACAAGAAGATTAATGCTGCTGACCTTCAGACTTTGAGAAAGAAATTCCCAGCTGGCGATAAGGAAGCAGAAAGCATGCTCAACTATGCAGAATGCTTCGTTGGTGAAAAGTCTGCTGACTCTATTAAATTCAAACTTTTGAGTCTCAAGCCAATGGCTATGGAAAAAGGCGGTTGGGGCAAATCTAATGTCCGCCGTGATGCATTTGTTCTTTTGACTAATGCTCAAATTGGTGGCAGCTCTAAGATTTCTGACAACTTTGCCGGTAACCTCTTCAAGAATCTCACCGACAAAGGTTATTGGACTTCTACTGCTGATACTGGTATTGCTTTGAATGCTCTCGCTGCTTACTTCAAGACTCAGAAACCAGTTGAAGACAAGAACTTCACTGTTAAAGTCACTACTAATAAAGGCACTAAGGAAGTTACTATTGGTAAGGCTCCTGAAAGTGTTGAATTAACTGCTGACGAACTCAATGGAGAAATTAAGCTTGATGCAGCTACTAACGCTGTAGTTAACTACAACTTCGCTTATACTTATCCTGATATGGTTGGTCGCAATGAACCAGTTGACAAGGGCTTCATGCTTCAGAAGACCATTGAAAACATGAACGGCAGCAAAGAAATCAGAGTAGGTGACATTGTTAAGGTTACTTTCATATTTGAAAAGACTAACAATAAAGGTTCTTACGAATACTTAGTATTGGAAGACCCGATACCTGCTGGTTTCACTGCAATCAATACTTCTTTGAAGAACGATGCATTACCTGCTGATGTAAGTTCAGAAGATGAAGAAGCTTACTGTGGTTACTACGATGGCTGCTGGGATTTCTATGCTTCTCATAAGGAACTCAGAAAAGACGCTATGGTAGCTTACAAAGACTACTGCTGGAGCGGACGCTACAAACTGGTATATTACCTCAGAGCTACTTGTGAAGGTTCATTTGTAATGAAACCATCAAAAGCAAGCTTGATGTATGATAATGATGTATACGGTTTAAGCAAAGCTTCTAAGGTAGAAATACTTCCTGCTAATTAATAGCAAAGCAAAATAAAAAACTCCCCGAAAGGGGAGTTTTTTATTTTGCTTATTTCATCAGATTAAACTAATTCAGCATTTAAAATTAATGATAAAAGGCAAAAAAGGGGGATATTGCAATTACTCAAAATTCTGATATAATTAATCTAGAGTGTGCAAATGGTGGAACATTTGCACACTGAGATTAATTTCTTGTTAGTAAAGCTTTGTTGCGACTAACAGCATTGCTATCACCAACAAGAGAATCAGAACTTTTTTCACGCTATACCCCCTTTCTTGCCACAAGGACTGTATAGCATACGAAAGCCTCTTGTAACTTGCTATACCTGAGTTATCAAGAGACTTTTGTTTTTTAGATTCACTTGTTAAAGAACTATCAACGCTTTAATATTCACATATAGTAATCAATCGAAAACGGAAAATTGGACAAAAAACTTTGAAAATCTTTGAGTGCGTGAAAAATTTCACAAGTAATGGTTGGTTTTTCTTGTCCTTAAGCCTCACCTCAAGTGGAAGTTTTAAAATTTATCACCCATCACCCATCACCCATCACCAACCACCAACCACCAACCACAACAACATTAGTAAGTAGTGATGGGTGCTCTAAAAAAATGGTCTTTCACAGCAAAGAGTGATATACTGCAAACATTCTTTAAGATTGTCTTTGGTGGCAGAAGTGAAAGCTCGCTTAAAAAAGATACTTATAGGTCTAATAATCTTTTCCTTTGTAATGGTTGTAGTATGGCTATTACGCAGTTTTTACCTACCTTATGTTTGCGAAGACCCTTTCCCTTTATTAGAAAAGCATTTTGCTACTGGTGGGGCTTACACCGATAGAAATGGCAGAATCTTAAGAATTGTTTCTGATGAAAGAGAGGCTATTTCTTTATATATTCCCTTAGCTAGTCATACTCAGGAACTAATAGATGCTGTTTTGTTGGCGGAAGACAGGGGCTTTTACGACCATGCAGGTGTTTCGCCTATGGCAATTATGCGAGCCGCTTGGCAGAATCTTACTAATAATAGAATTGTTTCAGGGGCTTCAACTATTTCTCAGCAGTTAATCAGAGTTATCAAGCCAAGACCAAGAATCCTTTCTACAAAGATTTCGGAAGCATTAATGGCTCTAAGACTTGAATTGAAGCTTTCCAAAAAAGAGATACTAGAAAGATATCTGAATTCGGTATCTTTATTCAGTAATGTGTGCGGTATGCAGGCAGCATCTTTACTACTTTTCAACAAGAATCCATATATGCTTAATCTTGCGGAAAGTGCGACCTTAGCCGCTGCTATTCAAGCTCCTGGGCGTTTCGATCCATTTACAAAAAAGGGAAATCTGGCACTAACAAAACGAAGAAACTGGGTTCTTGCCGAGATGTTGAAAAATGGCAAGTGTAGCAAAGAACAATATGAAACTGCTATAAAGCAGATTATTCCTACTTATAGAAGGAAACTCCCATTTAATGCTCCTCATTTTTGCGATATGCTTCTACAGCAGAAAGGCAAGCCGGTTGGATTAGTTGCTACAACCATAGATATGAACCTTCAAAATAAGTTGCACGAAATCCTTAGTGCGCATAAATCCAGATTGTTTAGAAGCGGTGCCAAACAGGCCTGTGGCATGATTGTGGATGCTTCTAACATGAATATTCTTGCTATGGATGGCTCTTTTGAATACGGACCTATCAGCAACGGCTTCAATAACGGGTGCTTGGCAAAGCGTTCTGGTGGTTCAATATTGAAGCCTTTTTTGTATGCTCTTGCTTTTGAAAAAGGCTATTATCCTTCTTTTGTAATTCCTGATACAATGCAAGTTTTTAAGACTCTTCAAGGCGATTATCACCCTGATAATGCCAGCAGAAAGTCTTATGGCCCTGTTTCAATAAGATTGGCCTTAGGAAACAGCTTGAATATTTCCGCAGTAAAAATGCTGAATATTCTTGGTATCAAAGTCTTTTATGATTTCGTTGTTGATCTTGGAATCTTAAACTATGAAGAGAAAGCGGCAGACCATTTCGGGTTGGGACTGGCCATTGGGAACCCTGAAATAAGAATGTATGATTTGATTCCTGCTTATGCAATGCTGGTTAATGGCGGTAATTTAAGACCATTAACCTATATTCCTGATGAAAAAGTATCTTCTAGAAATATTATTTCATCAGAAACTGCCTGGCTTGTGTTCGATGTGCTGGCAGACCCTTCAGCAAGACTTTTTACTTTCGGTAACCCGGCTTGTTTCAGAAGCGAATCCAGATTTATGATAAAAACTGGAACAAGCACAGACTATCGTGATGGATGGCTGGTTGCCGGAGATTCCAAGTTTATTATAGCTTTATGGTCTGGGAATTTTACAGGGGCTCCTACAAGAGGTTTGAGTGGTGCTGTAGCCTGTGGACCGATTTATAAAGATATTGTTGATTATCTTGAAAAATTATATCGCTGTCATGAGCCAGTAAAGCCTAAAAGAGTCAAAAAGCAGAAAATATGCTCTTTCTCTGGAAAGCTGCCTAATGGCATTAACTGCCCTTTAACTGGTATGGATTATTTTGTAGAAGATAATATGAATCCAGGAATCTGCACTTTCCATAAAGGGGAAGGGGACTATCACTCTTTGTCAACAGATTATGCAAGCTGGCTGCAGCATCGAAAAATGCTTACTGATGTTGACCCTTATCAGCTTGAAAAAGTGGAAAGAAAGACTGTTATTTCGGCGGATAATAAAAAAGAAACTATTGCAGATGTTGCTTCTATCAAGATTTTATCACCCTATGAAGGTGACAGATATGTAATCATGCCTAGTCATGAAAACCTCTGTCACTTGAGAGCCTTGCCTTCTCAGGCGGTTGATGAAGTAATATGGATAGTTGATGGTTATGAGTTTGAACGTTCAAAGACCCCTTATGAGGCTTATTGGCCGTTGGTGAAGGGAAAGCATACTATATGTGCTATGACAGATGGGGATATAGCTTCTGAAGTTACTATTTATGTAGAATAATTATAAGACCCCTTTCGGCACTTCGTGCCACTTCCCCCACCGTTCGTGGGGGCAGATCTTCTGGTCACAGCCAAGCTTTGCTTGGCTATCCGATAATCTTGTCGGCTATTTCAGAGAATATTTTGCCAGTTTCGCTCTTGGCGTTAGTAAATGCAAAAACTTCGCCTTTATCGCAAGACTGACCTATTTCTGGTTCTATCGGGATTTTCCCTAAAAGAGGAACATTAAATTCTTTTGCCAGTTTTTCGCCGCCGCCTGTGCTGAATATGGGGGTAAGAGTCTTGCAGCATGGGCAGACAAAACCGCTCATGTTTTCGATGATACCTTCAACCTTTACATTCATTACTTTGCAGAAATTTAAAGATTTACGAACATCTGCAGCAGAGACTTCTTGCGGAGTAGAGACTATTATAGCAGAAACTTTGCCTGTGATTGTTTGGAAAACGCTCAAAGGTTCATCGCCTGTGCCTGGGGGAGCATCTACTATTAGGTAGTCTAGTTCGCCCCATTCAACATCGTTTATAAACTGGCCAATGGCACCTATTTTCATCGGACCACGCCATATAATTGCATCATCTGGGTTTTCTAGCAATAGACCAACTGATATTACTTTTATTCCTGCTTTTTCTACGGGGAAGAGCTTTTCTCCGTTAGACATAACATGTTCTTTTTGAAGATGGAGCATTGTTGGAATGCTGGGACCATGTATATCAACGTCTAGAAGGCCAACATTTTTGCCTTTTAAAGCTAATGAAACTGCTAGATTTACAGAAACAGTGCTTTTGCCAACACCACCTTTGCCAGACATTACGACTATGGTATTTTTCAAATATTTGCTGTTATCTGGTTTTGGTGGCTGATTTTTGCTTGGGCAGCCTGAAGCACTTGAACAGTTTGAACAATCATGTGAACATTCGCTCATTGTTTTTCCCTTTCGATGTAATAAATAGGGTTATTCTACTATAATTCTACCTTGAGGTTTTTCATAGGCTGAAAAGTCGCCATTTAAATGCTTGAAATAATCAATATAAGCCTGAGTTACGTGAATTGAACAATCTTCCAATAGTTTGTGATTACAGAAGATGTTTATGCCGTCGCCACTTTCTTTGATTAAATAATCAGTTGCAACAACTATATAGTTTTTATTGGGGTCTATTGGAACGTATTCACCGTTTTCTAACACCATAACATCTTTAACTCTACGAGGACCATTGACTTTTTCAAA
The DNA here is from genome assembly GCA_017417215.1 of Candidatus Rifleibacteriota bacterium. Classification (GTDB taxonomy): domain Bacteria; phylum Muiribacteriota; class Ozemobacteria; order Ozemobacterales; family Ozemobacteraceae; genus RUG334. The sequence goes on from JAFPZP010000090.1 coordinate 53,623, forward strand.
CATTCCATTATCGTCAACAATTACGTATGAGGGGTGTGAAGTATCTATTTTGCACTTAAGTCCTGAAACCTGAAGGAAACCTCCAAATTCACCAACAGACCATTTACCGTCTACTGTAACAACGTTCATTGTCTTTCTGTAAGACATTTCAAGAGTGTCTAGAATTTCCTGACCAGTTGCGCTGATTTTGCAAATCATGTTGTTAAAACCGTTTACATCTTTTAAATCACCCAGTGTTACAGTTCCCTTTTTGATGTCTGCTCTAATGGAACCGCCGTTGAAAAACGCAATATCTCCTTTGCTGGAGTATAAAAGTGCGTCTGTGCACCAGTCTCCAAGGTTGGTTTCGCGGTTTCTTATAAGTCTGACATATTTTTCGTCATACATTGATAAGTGGGCGGTTGCTGTTCCTATAACTTTTCTTAATTCAGCATTATAAGTTGATCTGATACTAGATATGAATTCGCCTAATTCTTTTTCTTTATTTTTATAATCTGTTATAAGTCTGGCTGAAATACCTTTTGGGGAAATAGTCATTTCGCCTAAGTTTCTTAGTTTTTCACCTGTAGAAGAAAGAATAACGTCTTTCCCTTCTTTGTTTTTAACAATCATGCAGGGAATAACGCTATGGGAATGCCCGTCCAATACTGCATCAACACCGGTAGTATTTGATATAAGGTTGATGGAAGTATAAGGTTCATAACCGTTGCCTACACCAAGATGGGCAATAACGACAACATAATTTGCCCCTTCTTTCTTACAGTCATCTACAGATTTCTGAACTGTTTCAAAAAGATCTTTGCCGTTTAAGTGGCTTTTGAAATCATAAACGAATCTGCCGTTTTCCTGAAAGTAAACAGGAGTAGAAGTGTTTATGGAACCAGGAGTTGTAACACCAACAAAGCCCACTTTGGTGTTTCCAAAAGTTAAAACAGTATAAGAAGCGGTTTTTGCAAGAGCATTACCATAACTGCCATCATAGGATATATTGCAGTTTAGATATTTAGCATTAGAACGACTAATAACGGTTTTTAAGGAACCCATACCATAATCGAACTCGTGGTTGCCAAGTATTGCTAAGTCATAACCGGCTTTGTTCATCATATCGACGATGAATTCACCCTGGTCTATGGTTCCTATATGTTCACCTTGAATAGCATCTCCGCAGTCTATTAATAATACATTAGGGTTAGTTTTTTTCAGTTCTTCTTTATAGGCGGCTACCCCTGAATAACCTATGTATTGGTCTACATAGCAGTGAACATCGTTGGTATAGAGAAGAATAATCTCGTCTGTAGGATTAGAAAAACTGCTATTCTGACTACTGTTATATTGATAATAGCAGACTATGGCAACTATAACCAATGCTATAACAGTAATAATATACTCTGAGTAATGCTTCTTTTTCATAATTGCTATATTTTATTATTATTTTATTGTTTTGACAATTATTTTATATATACAGGCAAAGATTAATACTTATAATTGCTAATCTTTTTTAGTAGATTTTTAAGATTCTTGCTTCTGGGAAATAGTGTTCCAGTATTTGCTTGTAGGTATAACCTGAGCCAGCCATGGATTGAGCACCAGTTTGACACATTCCTACTCCATGACCGAAACCAGCGCCTTTAAGTTCGGCAGAAACTATATACCCTTCTTTGTCTTTTTCGTATTCAGCAATAAAGCAAGAACTGCGTAACCCACCAAATAGTTGGCGTATTTCCAGTTCGTTGATAAATACCTTTGTTCCTTCAGAACCGGTAAATGTCATTTCAAATATACGTCCTGAAACGTCTCTTTTCCCTATTGAAATGCTTTTTATCTTGCCTATTTCTGCTTTTTCTACAATTTTTTTCCAATCGTCTTTAGATATGCTTTTTTTCCATCGGTATTTATCGGCACCTTCAAAGCCTTTTTGACCACACCAGGAATTAGGAGGATTAGTGATGTATTGCTTTACTTCTTGCTCATTGGTTAAATCGCGTTTCTTGGTGCCTTTTTCATCTGAAACACCTTGAAGATGTGGGTTGGGGAAACCTATCCAGATATTCTGATTAGCAGAAGTGTGTCCGCCGCAGTTAGAGCTGTATACTGCATCAAGAATCTTGCTATATTCCTTCATCATTAAGATAACGCCAGTGGTATCTTTTATTTTTTCAGCAATAGTCGGAGCTATTTTTTGATAGCCTTTATATACCTGGCAGTGCTGTTCAGAACAGTAGTCATAGCCGGTATTAACATGTCTGAGGCCTTTTTTAGACATTATTTCTCCTCGTGCTGCGACAGCTTGAGCTTCCATTGCTGCTTGAGGGGCTTTTGAAGAAATTTCAGATGGAACGACACCAACTAAAAGATCTTCCAAATTAGTTACTTCAATAACTTCCAAACAATCGTCGAATCCAAAGTTAACTTTTAGAGTCCCCATATAGGTTCTGTTTTCAAAACCATGCCATGAGTAGCCTTTTGAGTGTTCAACATTTTTAAGGATTGTTCCCTTTACGCTTTTAAGAGTATAACCTTCATCACTACCGAAGGCACCAGTAAAATGTTGGCCTCCGCCACTCATATTTAGGCTTCCAGAAGAATTCATTATGTTTTCTATATATATCCAGGTCTTTATCTGTTTTGCTGCTAATGCTGCTTTTCTCGCTTCAGCTTTTTCTTTGTCCTTATAAGCATCGATTCCTATATGTACTACTCTATTATCAGGCATTCCAGAAACTTTAGGGGCTTCACCAACACTTATTGTATGAGTTCTAAAGCCCATTTTCTGGTATTTTTCAGTAATGTCTATATATCTTTCCTGATCCATAAGGTCAACTGTAGCTACCATTAAATGGTATCTTTTCTCTGCTTCAGTGAGCAGTCCACCTTCTATTCTATAGGTTACACCAGCTTCTAATTCACCGCTTGCAGCGTTTCCTAATTTCCATGTGCCACCTTCAGGCATCATAAACTCGAGGCAGTTATTTGTATATTGAGCTACTAATATTTTTATTTCTGGAGTTCTATTTGGATATCTTGCTGCGAATATGTTTTGAGCTGACATTATTATTAAAAAGGAAAGAAACAAAGCGATTCTTTTATAACCTGAATTAATCAATTGCTGTCTCCTTGTTGTTTTCTTTTGAAAAAATTATAACAAACCTTGATTTAAGCTTCAATAGTTAAAAACAAGGCAAAGTCTTAGATATATCCGGATTCGCCAAGTGCTTTATAAAGATAGCCATTGGCGTTTTTTAGAATAGTTTTAGCTTTTTCAGCATCAACATCCAGTCTTGCCATAATGATAGCTACTTTCAGGTTGCCTTCAGCGTCAATAAGTTTGGCCTCTGCTTCGTAATTTGGGATTCTTCCAGCTTCCATGACAATTTTAAGGGCTCTTTTTTTCAGCTTGTTGTTGGTTGCCTTTACATCTACCATAAGATTTTCATAAACTTTGCCAAGTTTAATCATACTTATGGAAGAAATCATGTTTAAGACCATCTTACAGGCTGTTCCACTCTTAAGTCTGGTTGAACCGGCTATAACTTCTGGACCTACGGCAACATTTATTAAAACATCAGCTTTAAAAAGTTCTCCATATGGGTTGCAGCATAATAAGACGGTTTTAGCTCCTAGACTTTTAGCATATTCCAGTGCTCCAACAACATAGGGGGTAGTTCCAGAGGCGGTTATTCCAACTAAGGTGTCGTTTTGGCAAAAATTAATTTTTTCTAAGTCCTTCTTACCACCTGATTTATCGTCTTCGGCTCCTTCAATAGCGTCTCTTAATGCTTTGTCACCACCAGCGATAATTCCTATTACCATATCTGAGGGAACACCAAAAGTAGGTGGACATTCTGACGCATCTAAAACTCCAAGTCTTCCAGAAGTTCCTGCACCAATGTAAACAAGGCGGCCTCCTTTAGCCAGGGAAGCATAGGCATAATCTGCTGCCACTGAAATACTATCCTGACAGGCTTCAACGGCACGATGAACTGCTAAATCTTCCTGTATGAAACTTTTTACAGCATCTCGTGTACTGACTCTGTCTATATATAGTGTACGCGGGTTTCTAGTTTCTGTTAGTGCTTGTATTTTTTCTTTATTGTTCATAATTTGCTTCCTTACTAAATTCCTTTAATATTTCAGAGGCTTCTTTGTTTGTACGAGAATAACAAAATAAAGGTCCAAAATTCAGAGAAATATTCTTATCTTTCCAAATTAGCTGTACCCCTAGTTTTTCACATGAAACATTTAGAAGATTTTTAAAAAATTTCCAATTATCCCATAAACCACCTGAACCACATATTTTTGGAGATTCTAATTCTAGATAAGAAATCATTGAAGAAATAGATTGGCTTAGTTTCTCTATAGAATTGTTTATTATTTCTTTAGCAGTAGGTTCCTTCTTTTCAAAGGCTCTAATTAAGTCTATTGAGTAGCTTCCTAAGTAATTCTGTATGGAAGGGGCAGAATAGATTTTGTTAAGGAGTTCCTCTCTTCCAATAGAACCATATTTTTTTGCGAAATCTTCTGAATAATACAAATGTTTTTGGCTTCCTTCCAAACCCATTAAAACGCTTTCTATGTATTTTTTGCCGAAAAAACCACCGGATGGTGTTTCATCAAAAAGATAGCCCCAACCGCCAAGCCTGATTTGCTTTTTCCCTTTAACACCAAAAAGAATTGAACCAGTGCCGTTAATGGATAGTATTCCGTCTTCTCCTTTTAAAAAGGCGGCATGATTGCATAAAAAATCCGGGTAAATTTCTATATTACCTATAGACTTAGTTAAATTGCGAAAGCTGTTGATTACTCTGTCGGCTGTTTTGTCATTGCTAACACCAGCGGCTCCTATAAGTAAAGTTATATTGGAATTATCCTTCGGATTTATTTCTTTTATAACGTTTTTGCAAATTTGTGACAGGTTTTCATCCGTAAGAAGTTTTAGATTGCAGGAAGGCAGTTCAAATTCTTTTGTCGATTTATCTGGGGTAAGGATAACTCCGCTAAGGTGAGTGCCGCCCCAATCAATTGAAACGTAAGTTTGGTTCACTGAATTGCTCCTTTTCTCATGCCTTCAAGCATATATTTTGAGAAGAACAGGAATATAATTACCATTGGAACGGCAGAAAGGGTTGCTCCTGCCATTAATAAGCCGTAATCCATGGCTTGCTGGTCTTGCAGGGTCGATAAGCCAACAGACAGAGTGTAGTACTTCTCAGAATTAAGGGTGACTAATGGCCATAGAAAAGCATTCCATTCGGTTATAAAGGTAAAAATGGCTGAGGTTGCCAAAATTGGCTTTGAAAGTGGGAAATAAATGTCAGAATATAACTGAAATTCGCTGGCACCATCTATTCTAGCTGCTTCGCACATTTGCACTGGAATTGAATCCATATATTGTCTAATCATGTATATACCAAATGGTGCCGCCATAGAAGGAAGTATTACTGACCAAAGACTGTCTACTAACCCCCATTTTGCCATAAACAGAAAAAGGGGAAGCATAACAATCTGACCAGGAACCATCATTGCTGCCAAAAGAACCATAAATAATGATTCTCTTCCTTTAAACTTGCCAACTGAAAAGCCAAAAGCAGCTAACGAATTAAACACTGTCTGAGCTATTGTTATGGCTGAGGCAACAAGAAAAGAATTTAAAGCCCATCTTAATATATGACCAGCTCCTAGAAGCATTTTGAAGTTTTCTAGTGAGAAAACACCATAGCGTGGTGGGGTAGAGGTTAAAGCTTCTTGTGAAGTAAAGGCTGTAATCAGCATAAAGATTAATGGTCCGCAGGTTAGGATTAATCCTAGCGATAGCAGTATTATAGATATTTTAGAATATAATTTATGTTTCATTTTAATAGCTTTCAATTTTCATTGTTTTGTTCATTTGGCTGATTTGTATTATTGTTTTCCTTAGATTTTTTTGATTTAGAAAACACTTTAACTAATAAGCTTATGAGCCAAATCCAGGCTGCTAGAAGAATAATAATTTGGGAAGCATACTCATACGTTTTGTTTTTTCTATATTGCAAAATATCTTTTAAGGTTTCTGCAAATTCAGGTGAGGGTTTTAATTTCTCGGGGTCCATTCCACCATGATATTCGCAATAAACATCATGCCCATTCATTTTATATTCGCATTTTTGTTCTGGTTTTTGTGGTTTTGATTTTAAATATTTTTCTGTAATTAAAAGATTTTCTGTGTTTTCATCATATTTTTCTATAGCGGTTTTATGGTCCATGTTATACATTTCTATGGCATTCATAATAACACGTTGATTTGATAAACAAGCTTTATATCTAGCTTCAGTTCGTGATTTTGTAAGGGCTGAAGCCGTATTGCAAATAAAGAATAATAATATAAATAAAATGATAACGGGTTTTAATAATATATTCTTCATGCTAAGTATTCTGCCTCTTGATTTGTGAGCTTCTTTTGGATTAAGGTTATAACCATTATTGCGATAAATAGAATAAGAGCCATTGCTGAGGATAAACCAAAGTCGAAGTCTCTGAAAGCTGAGGTATAAACTCTGTAAACTACTACCTGAGTTGAAATTCCTGGTCCGCCATCGGTTAGCATCATGACTTGTGCAAAGACTTGAAGAGCAGAGATTGTTCCTGTTATTAAAAGAAAAGTAGTGGTATTTTTCAGAAGTGGGACAGTTATATACCACCATTTTTTTATAGGTCCTGCTCCATCTAAATCTGCTGATTCATATAATGAAGTTGGAATATTACCCATGGCGGCCAAATAAATAAGCATTGCTCCGCCTGGAGATTTTATAATTCCTGAAATCATTACAGACCAGAAGGCTATAGAGGGGTTGGTAAGCCAACCGACTGGTTCGAAGCCTAAAGAAGTTAATACTGTATTAAAGAGCCCTAATTCGGTGTTGAACATATAACGCCAAACCATTGTTAATACAACGACTGAAGCAACTCCTGGCAGGTAGTAGGCAGCGCGGAAAAATGATTTAATCTTGCCTTTCATACCATAAATCATGCTTGCAATTACTAAGGCTGTCAGTGTGTTGGCTGGAACAACTATTAGAGTGTAGATTAAAGTATTCCAGCAGGCTTTTACAAATTTAGGGTCATTAAATGCTCTGATGAAGTTTTCAAGGGTAGCTCCACCGACTTCACCTATTTTATAGTTCCTGAATGCTAATAAAAGAGCATCTGAAAGCGGGTAGAACAAGAAAAGACCGATTAATGTTACCGCAGGAATTATCATTATAAGATGAGTTTGTCTAGATGCTAAGGCAAAGATAAAGGCAAGTATGGAAATAATAGCTATTGATTTTGCAAATAGACTGCTTTCTCTGATATCGTTACAGATAGAGCCATTTTCTAAAGATAAAAATCTGTTTATGTTTTCTCCAGTTTTCTCCATTCCTTCTTTTACAGGCAATTCTCCGAGTAAAATTCTTTGAATGTTTGCTTCAAATTCTTCATCTATTTGTGGCCAACGACTGTCTGGAAATACAGAACAGCCTTCCTGTAAAATCTTCCAGGCTGCCGACATGTGCGGATTGGAAGCATATATATTGCCTGTAGCTGCTCTTGTTGGAAATTGAGTGTATTTTACTAAGTCTTTCTGGTTTTCAGCGTTTGTCAGAAACTTTGCCAGCTCCATAGCAAGTTTTACTCGGTTTTTATCTTTGTTTTTGAATACGTATAAACCCGAGGTTCCAATGTAAGAATGACTAGTTTTGCTTGAATCTTCGGTAGGGAAGTGAACAACCTGAAAATCCATTTTAAACTTTGATTCTAAGGCTTTAATACCCCAAAGTCCTATTGCAGCAACGCCTATGCGATGATTAACTCCGAAGGCTGTCCATATGTCATTGGCGGTTTTGCCACCACTATCTGCTGGAATGAGTTTCTCATCAATAAGATGTTTTATCCATTCTATACCTTTGATAAATTCAGGATTTGAACCTGCAAATTTACCGTCTTCTGTTATGATTTCTCCTCCAAAAGCCTGTAAAAATGGAAAGTTTGCAGTTTCATCCTTTTGAAAATAAATACCTAATGGGAAATTTGCTGGTTTATCAGCCATATATTTCTTGAGCTTTTGGAGCTTTTCTTCAAATTCACTTATTGTCCAGCGACCATTGGTTGGAAGCTCAACTCCAGCAGAGGCAAAAATCTCTTTGTTTATATACAGCAATTGACCGCCCATATACCAAGGCCAGCCGTAAATCTTGCCTTTAACTTTAAAAGCGTTCAGAGCGCCTTGGAAATAGTCTTTTTTGTCTTCATCAGTTAGATATTCGTCAATAGGTTCTATCAGATCTTCTTTAATAAAGAGCAATGGAACTGTGCCTGGTGCAATGTCTGGATAATTCCCGCTGATGGCTGCTATTTTCAGCTTTTCGTAGCCTCGTTGCCAAGTAAGTCTTGTTAACTCAACCTTTACTTCTGGGTGAAGTTGCTCAAACTCTTTTATTTTTCGGCTTATCCAGGAAAATCTGTCTAAAGATTTTTCGTTTTCAAGCCATCTAGGAAAATCCCAAATCTTTATAGATATTTTGTCATCATTACAAGCCTCAGCAAGAGCTGTGGCAATCCCATATTTGAATAGTATTATCACTAAAATAAATAATACTAAGCATATTCTTTTTTTATTCATTTTTTAACGCTTCTTATAAAATAAGTTTGCTTAGTATTATATAAGTTTAATGTTAAAGGTACAACTCTTTTTGCAGATTTATTTTTTTATTCCATATTTCTTCATATACCATATTTATTAAATCTCTGAGTTCAACCTCTGATATATTTATTCTTGCAGCAGTTTTAGAAATAATATTGTATTCGGTATCTGTTATTTGTCCATCTGCTGCGGCAATAATTATTAATATAATTAACAAATCTTTGTCTAATCTTATGTTTGATGTAGCTAAAGTATAACTAAACGGATCGCTTTTCATCTGCATTTCATTAATACAGCTCTGAATCTGTCTTTCAGTGATATTGTGAATTAACGCTATCTCTCTTATCGTTTGCATTTCTCTATGGTCTATTATATTGTCTGCCAGCATTATTGAAACGACAAACCTTAAAAGGTCTTTTTGTGAATATTTATTTAGGATTTCCTTGTTTATACTAAGAGAATTATATTTATTAAGAATTGTTTCTTTTTTATCCTCTTGCGGTTTTGGAGATGTATCATACTCTTTATTTGCTTTGGGTATAAAATAATCCAAATTATCATATGTTTTATCATAAGAATGATTGAAGAGGCTCTTAGTCTTAGAATCATAATCATTGGCTTCTTCTAACAGCATATTAGCAATAGAACCTTCGGAATCGTAAACATTATCAAGTATCCAATCTTTACTAACATCATTAGCCTTTGTATTGCAGAATTCACAAATGCTGCTGTTGTTATAGCTTTCTAATGCTCCGCAGTTTGGACAATGGGTTCCACAGAATGTTTTATTTATATCTGTTACACAATTAATGTTTCTTTTTAATACAAATAATGTCTTTTTATGAAGGCTAATTCCAGAATTTTCTGAGCAGCCATTCCATATTATTTCAGCAAGAAGAAAATGCATGTCGTCTGTTTTGGTAACGCCTTTAACTTCTATTGAATCTATTCCAACGTCCTTAGTGGTATAAAAGATACCCTGTATTCTTCCTTCTTGAAAATGTTTTGTAAATTCATCTGTGCAAATCTTTAAAATAGGATTTAAAGAGGATTCTTTTTGGGCTTCAATTATGCGCCAAAATATAATAGAAAGCTTATCTTCTATATTTTGCAAACTAAAATTAGAATCATATTTTATTAGGTTGCTTAATCCTGGAATATCGGTATTATGGCTTTCTTTCCACTCATATTTTTGGTATATTCCAGTAAGAATCCAATCTAATTGTCCACTTTTTAAAATACTGCCGCAAGAAGAACATTTTATATCTTCTGTTTTATTTATCCTTGTGGAACAGTTAGGGCAGTAACCTTCTATTATTCCGTTGCTTTCATTGCTTTTCGCGTTTTTGTTTCTGCAAAAACACCATATTTCAGTAAAATATTCTGGGCTATACTGGCGGCCTTCGAGTATATTATTAGTCTTTAGGTCTTTCTTAAAGTTGATTGCCGATGCTTTTATCTCAACATAGACAGTATCATAATTTGAATTGCTTTCATATTTTTCCAGTTCAATAGAAGATATTTCAATATTTTTCATGATATCTACTATGTTTCTATCTTTCATGTCATTTATCTGAATCTGGAATTGTTCATATGTTCCATCGGCGAGTATAAACCTTACTTTACTTAAATCTTGAGATGTCCAGGCTATTTGTATTTTAGTAAAAGCTTTTTTTACTCTATTTTTAAAATTTTCCAGGTTAAAATCTGGATCTGAATGTTGTAAGTATGAAGTTATTTTTTCATTCTTTATCTTTCTGTTATATTCATCTTCATAGCCGAATGGCATTAATTTTTGGAATTTTACTATCGAACGAACAGCAAAATAGATTATTGCTCCGTCTACTAGAAATCCAATTGGGTAAGCTATGGAAAGAATTGCAAATCCAATTACATAAATGGTAATTGAAGATTCTTCTTTTTCTTTTTGGGGCCTTCTTAAAAATACGATACCAAAGCAGATTAAATTCAATATCCATAAAGTTTTATAGGTTTTGAAGAGTTTTGCTCTTTCTGCCTCGGTCATAGGTCTGCTTGGTCGGCTGCTTCTACTGCTTCTGCTTCTGGAACTGCTGCGAAAGCCACCTCCGCCTCTGCTTCCACCACCGCCTCCCCCGGCTCGTGCATTGGCGCAATCTATGAAAATGAATAAAAAAGATGTGAGCAAAAATATAAATAATAGATATAAACTTAGCTTTCTATTTATGATTTTCATTTAATTCCCTAAATTATTGTTTAATTCTTATTATATCATTTTGTTATTGGTTTTTTATTTAAAATCGTATTTCCCTAGCTGTATTTCAAAATTAGGTATTGAATTGATAAGGTAAATAGTGTTTAATAATAGTAGAAAAACAATTCTTATTTAAGGATAGGAGGAGTGATATAAATGAATGATTCTTTAGAAGAACTGGCTGCTCGTGTTAAAGCAGAGCCTAATAATCCAGAGATTTTAAAAGAGCTTGGGAATCTGTATTTCCGTGAAGGTGATTATGACCAGGCGATAGAACAATATCAAGCCTCTTTAAGAATAGACCCATCTTATTATAAATCTTTATATAACCTTGGAAACACTTATTACAAAATTGGTGATTTCGATAAAGCAGTTTCAAAATGGCAGGATGCTATAAAAGCACGTCCCGATTTTGACCATGCTTATTTCAATCTTGGCTACTATTATTTTCAGCGCGGTTATATGAGAGAAGCCATTAAGTCTTTAAAAGAAGCTTCCAGAATCAGTCCTGACGCTCCAGACACACATCATTATCTTGGATTAGCCTATCATCAGACAGGTCAATTAAATGAAGCCATAGTTGAATTTAAGAAAGCTATTGAATTGGAAGAAACTGATCCGGATTATCATTATAATTTGGCTAATACCTATTATGATATAGCTAATTATGAG
>JAFPZP010000091.1 GCA_017417215.1 Candidatus Rifleibacteriota bacterium
CAATTTGACGCATTTTTCCGCCGAAAATAATAGCCAAAGTTTTGCGCCTGGATTTGTGTATTTTTTCAGATCATTTGTCTTTCTCATTTGATCCGGTTCAAAACCGGCGCCGCTGCAGCGGAGTTGGCGCGAGGCGCTTTTGATTGAGGGCGTTCAGACAGTCAGAGAGCTTTTTGAGCGTGGTGTAAAGGTCCACATTCTGAATATGGGCTTGGTAGAAAACACGCTGACAGGCAATCTTATCTTGACTGTTATGCTTGCCTTAGCAGAATACGAAAGGGGTATGATTGCAGAACGCACCCAAACAGGGCGAGCTATCGCAAGGCAGGACCCCAATTTCAAAGGAAGGCAGACCGAAAAAGTATTCTCGTAGCCAAGTCAATCACGCCTTGAGCCTTTTGGAAGAAGGCAAGACCTACAGGCAGGTTGAAGAGCTGACAGGCATTTCGAAAAGCACAATGATTAGAGCAAAGGCAGTTGATAAAGCTTCTCCCTAATGGTAAAATATATAAAACATCTATAAAAGCAAGGGTGATTAAGATGGCAATGTCAACTGGGCCGAATAGCTCAGATTCTTTACAGATTAACATCACCTTCGAAGATGATGGGTTTGCTTCTCAAATAGACTCTATGCTATTAAATCGAATAGTTCAAAAGTTAATTAATTCGGAACTTCAAGCCTCATCATTTAAATATGAAAAACTCCTATATGCAAGAATAAAAAGATTTGTATATAGAGCGATAGCTCGTCTTGTTTTGGAAGAATCCCTTAAGCAAAGGATTGGCCCATCTTATAAGAAAGAAATAACTTTATTCCTTCAAAAGCAGTATAAAATAGATAACGCCAATTATAGTAAGCTGATTGCAAATGACATATTAACAGGACAGATGGGCTTATCTGATAAAGGATGGGAGCTATTCTGTTCTGAAGCTAATATTTATAGTGTTTATGAAACATATCGTACCCAGTCAGAAAAATCAATTAGTGGTGTCAATATAGAAATAACCAACAGAGAAAGCCCAGACAACGATGCTAGCGTAGTTAATGAAGATTTTGGCTTAGCTCAAATAGACAAGATGGAAGGCCATCAATTCGAATACTATTGTGCTGACTTACTTAGGAAAAATGGCTTTGAAAGAGTAGAAATCACAAAGGGAAGTGGAGACCAAGGGATTGATATTTTAGCGCAAAAAGAAGGTATAAAATATGCAATTCAGTGTAAATGCTACTCTTCAGATTTAGGAAATAAGCCTGTGCAAGAGGCTTTCGCAGGAAAGAGTATTTATAAGTGTCATGTCGCAGCTGTGATAACGAATAGATTTTTTACTCAAGGTGCTGTAGAAGCTGCTGAAGCCACAGGTGTTTTGTTGTGGGATAGGAACAAACTGAAAAGCCTAATTGAGAATGGAGCCAAAGCTTAGTATTCAAGCCAAACAGGGATGAAATAATATGAATATTGCTATAAATAAGGAAGGGCAGAAGGTTTCTGCGAAGTCAGAAATCAGGCTGACTGATTGCGTATGCCCCGAATGTGGGGAAAAGGTAATCCACAGGATTTGTTATAAAAAGAGGTCCCATTTCGCACATCAAAAAGATTCTACTTGCCATTATGGCGAAGACAAAGACAGTAAATCAGAATGGCATATTAGGATGCAGGACTATTTTCCTATTGAAGCACAAGAATATAGATTTGTTGATAAA
>JAFPZP010000092.1 GCA_017417215.1 Candidatus Rifleibacteriota bacterium
ATAGAAGATAGAAGATTTTTTATGGCAACGACGGTTGGCAATTGTCCTTACCCCCTTTTTTAAAGGGGGATTAAGGGGAATTTTAAAATAAATAACTCAAACTCTGTTCGATAACTAAAAAAGTTTGCTTTTGCCCTACTTATATTAATATAATATAAAAAATTTTTTAAAATGATTTGGTGTAAAAATGTCAAATACAAGTGAAATATATGCTTATCGTTTCCCTGAAGAAGAATTATATAATTCTGTTCTTAATGACGAATCTATAAAAGTAAAAAGATTCGATGATATAAAGACATTAGCAGATAATACTTTAAAAGAGAACGATGTTATAGTCTTGTATTTCCCGGCTTTTGAAGATAATGTAGTCGATTTGTTGGAAATTCTTAAAAGAAAACATAAGACTAATCCTATTGTTGCCATTGGAGATAATTATAGCCAGGAATACTTAGAAGCTATTTTTGAACATAATTATTTTACTTATATTAAGCTTCCTGCTACTAAAGAAAAAATTATTGAATCTTTATTGGCTGCCAAATCAAAAGATTGTGTCTATAAACCAAAAATAGACTTGGAAACAGAGCTGATTAAAGCCCAGAAAAAAATAATTGTTCTTAATAATGTAGCTATTGCTTTAACAACTCAAAAAAATATCGGGAATTTATTAAATTTCATTCTTACAAAGACAAGACATCTGATTAAAGCTGATGCTGGTAGCCTATATCTGAAAGAAGGCGAAAAGAATCTTCGTTTTGTTTTTACTCAGAATATTTCAACAAACTGGACTGGCGAAAAAGATGTTCTGTTGGAAATAAACGATAAGTCTATTAGTGGTTATACTGCAAAAACGGGATTGTCTTTAAATTTATTAGATGTTTACTATGTGCCTCCGACTTTTCCTTTTAATTTTAATCAAGACTTTGATAAATCTTCTGGTTATCGAACTAAATCTATGATTACTGCTCCTATGTATAATAAAAATGGAGAAATTGTAGGCGTTATTCAGTTGATGAATAAAAGAAAAGACTACGAAACCAGTAAAAAAGGAGTAAAGCTGGAAGAAGACCAGATAATTCCATTTAACAATGAAGATGTTGATCTTGTTAATAACTTGGCTTCTCAAGCTGCTGTAGCCTTGGAAAATGCAAGACTCTTGTATGATTTAAGAAGAACATTTGAGGGTTTTGTAAAAGCTTCGATTGTTGCTATAGAATCAAAAGACCCCTGCACTCATGGTCATTCTGAAAGAGTTGCTGAATTAACAGTCGCTTTGGCAAAAAAAATCAATGATATTCGTGAAGGAACTTTCGCTAAACTTCGTTTTAACGAAAAAGAACTATTACAGCTTAGATACGCTTCTTTACTTCATGATTTCGGTAAAGTCAGCGTTAGCGATGAAGTGCTTACCAAAAGCAAAAAGCTATATCCATATGAATTAGATAATCTTATTGCCCGTTATAAGTTCATAAAAAAATCAATTGAAGCAGATTATTACAAAAATTGTTACGATTATATTTCTCAGAACGGCTATGAAAAGTTTTTGTCTGTTAAGCAGGAAATGGAAAATGATTTCATTAAACAGATAAAAGAAATTGAAAACACTGTTAATACACTGATTAAATCTAACGAACCAACAGTTTTGGAAGAAGATTCTTCAAATAAAATTTCAGAATTGGCAAAATCTGAATATATCGATAGAGATGGCAATAAAACTGCTTATTTAACAGAAAGAGAAGCAACGGCATTATCTGTAAAACGAGGTTCTTTAACAGAACAAGAAAGATTAGAAATAGAATCTCATGTTAAATACTCTTACAACTTCCTTTCTAAGATTCCTTGGGGAAAAGATTTGGCTAGGGTTCCAGAGATTGCTTATGCTCACCATGAAAAGTTGAATGGAAGAGGCTATCCGAATCATTATGTTGAAAAGGATATTCCTATTGAATCACAGATGATGGGTATTACAGATATTTTTGACGCTCTGACAGCTCAGGATAGACCATATAAACCTGCTTTGCCTTTAAAAAAGGCGTTAGATATACTAAGTAAAGAAGCGGAAAATAATTCCTTGAACAAAGAGCTGGTCGATATTTTTGAGAAATACGAAGTCTATAAGTGCCTGGAAGAGAAGTAAGGAAAGAGGGCATAGGGAGAAAGGGATTTAGGGGATTGTTTTAACCAGCGAAAGTTAAAGTATAATTGCTTTAAGTTGTTCTCTTTTATAATATATTATATTTAATATATAAACTATTCTGTTCTCTTCATCTATTCTATAATATACAAAAAAATTATTAACTATAAACCTACGTATTTTTAGAGAATAAAATGGTTCTTCCTGCAATATAGCATACTTTTTAGGGAAATTTTCTAATTTTTTTATTTCATTTCTTATTTCACGTAAATAAGAAATAGCTGTTTTAGGAGCAAGTAATACATCTGAAATATAATCACTTAATTCGATTAAATCATTTTCAGAATCTGGAGTCATTATGATTTCGTAAGAAATCATTTAGATAACCTACTTTCTAAGTCATCAAAAACTTTGTCGAAAGGTCTTCCCTTGCCTTCAATTGATTGATCGTAGCTGTGCTTAATCTTAGATTTTAATTCAGATGTAGAAAGAGTATCTAATGTTTTGGGTTCATTGGGAATTGTTATTGAAAATGGAATACCTTTTTTAAAAATAATCTGTCTATAAAGGGAATTAATAAGCACAGAAACAGGAATTCCAAGCTTTTGTAAAATTGATTCTGCTTCAATCTTTAAATCATTTTCAACTCGAACACTTAATGTAGCATTTTTCATTTTATTTCTCCCTTCTTAAATAATAATACTTGATTGTAATGCAATTTACAATACAAACCTTTAAATTCTCACCTCTCAATTCTCAATTCTCACCTCTTGACTCAAAGTTTAATTTCTTGTTTACGGCTGAGAAGCTTGTGTTTCCCACTTCAACTTTGGTGGCCAGTTACTGAAATCATAGGCATTCCAGGCGGTGGAGCCACCTTCATAGGTTTTGTCATCAGACCAGGTTTTGGCTTTGAATGTGGAAAAATCAGTTACTCCGCCGTAGCAGTTGTATGAAGTACCATATTTCCTTCCAATAAAATCACCTGTGCCATTATAAAAACAGTCGGTAACTCTTGTGTATTCAGGATTTGGTCCGTCTGTACCAATGCTTCCAGTAATTGATCCAAAAAGAGTTTCACCTGTTATACTCTCAAAATTTGTATTATAGACATAACAAGAATATATCAACTTGACTATATCTTGATCAGAATAATCAGAATGATTACCGCAAATACCACCAACATAACATCTACCAGTTCCGTTTTTAAAAGTTGAATTAATAACATAACAGGAATTTATTGTTCCTCGTGAAGCCCAACCACAAATTCCACCAATTGCAGAATTCTCATCTTTAATTTCAAAAGTAACGTTATTTACATAAGATGAAGTTATATTATTATATGTTCCTCCACAAATTCCTCCAACACGACAACAGGTGCCGTAGCCTTTTATAATGCATTTTTCAACATGACAGGAACTAATTTCGTTATATTTTTCATTATTCCCACAAATTCCACCAACTACTCCAAAGCTATTTTGAACAAAAATCATTGAACCACCATTGGCAGAACTGTCTGTAACTGTGCAGCTTGCTATTTCTCCTTGATTAAAGCCAACTATGACTCCTGCGCATTGAGAATTAAGAGGGTTGTCTTCTGAGCTTCCTCTGATAAGGAAATGGTCTACAATAAGATTTTCAACTTTTCCTCCTTCTCCTATATAACCAAAAAGCCCAGTATCACTAATTTCTTCGGAAGAGGTAATTGTGAGATTTTTAATTCTATTAGCATTTCCATTATAACTACCTGTAAATTGATTCGAATAATTACCTATAGGAACCCAGTTGTATTCACCAATGTCAATAGTCGCAGTCTGCTTGAAATGACAGCCAAGATACTTCCTGACCATATCTAACTGTTCTGCAGTGGCAACGAGGAAGGGTGCCTCACTGGTTCCGCTTCCACTGAAACATATAGTTGTAAAGCTCAATGGAGTGCAGGTAAGAGTTATTCCGTCAATATCACCACAGGAAATAGTATAGGTAGAACTGGCATTCAAATCTTCGCTGAAAGAAAGAGCAATATTACCGTTTTCCCAAGACTTAGAAATACTATTTAAAGCAGTGCTGTTAGAATCTTTAACGCTGATGGCATTAATAATATTGGTCTTTTCTTCATTAGTCAGAACAATTCCATCTGCAACGGTAGGAGTAATCGTGAAAGTAGGTCTGAACTTGTAGAGATTGTTTTCTAGCGGTTCAAAGACAGAGCCTGTGTCTGAAGCAATGGCTATAGTGAGAAGTAGATTCCAGTTGGCTGTGTATTCTTTAGCACCAATAGAGCCGTTATTGATGGTAACAGTTTTGTTGGGCGTTGTTTGCCCTTCATAAGTCCAGCCGATGAATTCATAACCACCTTTTGCCGGGTCGTTCAAAGAGAAGTCGGCAGTTTCTATATTGTAGCTGGCAGGGTTAGCTGTTGTGAATGTGCAGTTTTCAACGCCGTTGTAGGTTATTGCATAACTTATTGGCTTTGCATTTGCTGTCATGATTGCATTATTGGCGGGCATGTTGAAGGTTTCGGTAGTGAAATCGCCTGACCAGGAGTCAAATTCGTAACCTTCAAGCATTGTGCAGCTTGCGGTTACACTTGAATTATATTCGTGCAGGCCGTCGCCTGTTACTGTATTTATGCCGGTGCCTTTTACTATATCTAGTCTTTAGGAGTTTTTAGACCAGTTTGCGGTATAGGTTCTGTCGCCAGTTGAGCCTTTGGCTATGGTGACAGAGGTTTGAGCGGTATTACCGTTAGAGCCCGTCCAACCTGTGAAGGTATGGCCATCTTTTTGGGGGTTGTTCAATGTGAAGTCTTCTGATTCTACATTGTAGCTGGCTGGGTTAGCTGTTTCAAATGTGCAGTTTTCAATGTCGTTGTAGGTTAAGTTATATTTTATAACCTTTGCATTTGCTGTCAGTGCCACATCTTTGGCTGGCATTGTGAAGGGGCTTTCAACTTTGTTACCTTCAGAATCTGACCATTTGTCAAATTGGTAGCCATCTTTCAGAGTATAATTAAGACTAATGCTTTCATTAGCCTTGTAAGCCTTGCTTTCATCGACAGAAGCTATACCTGTGCCAATATTCAGAGTTAGAGTATATTCGTCTGGTGCATTCTGTTTCCAGTTGGCTTTGTAGTTTCTGTTGCCGGTTGAGCCTTTGTCTATTGGAACTGTAGTTTGTGGTGTGTCGCCGTTGTCTCCTGTCCAGCCTAGGAAGGTGTATCCTGTTTTAGTAGGTGTTGGCAGATTAAAACTATCGTTGGCAGTATATTCTATGGTTGTTTTTTCGAGGGTTCCACCCTTGGGGTCTAGAGTTATTACGTAGGTATCTGATTGTGGCTGCTGTTCTTCTGTTTCAATGTCGAAAGTCTGAGCATAAATAAATGGCAGAGTGCCTTCGGCACCATTCTTAGAATAGAATTCAATCAGAAAGCTGGTCGGGAAATCTGTCAGACTTATATTCTTAAGATTTAGCACAAGGCTTAAAAGAGCTTCACCGCTCATCTGTGAATCAAAGTTAATGTCAGAAACTTCAAAATAATGGGCAAAACCGCTAGAAATGGCTTTGTCACTTGAATCTGTTTGCTGAACAATACTTCCGTTGGCTTTGAGCTGAACAGGGGTTAGATTGCCGTTTCTGTAAGTAATTCTTGCTGTGAGGCAGTCAGGTTTGAGCAGGTTCAGTTTTTCACCACTGAGTTTAACTTTTAAATTGAGGTCTTCGAGGTATTTGCCATCTTTTGTCGATAGCTTGTTTTCTGTTGAAGTAGTTCCGCCTGTTACTACAGCTTCGTTTTCTTTGAATGAGTCAAAAACGAAAAGTCTGAATTCATAGCCTAGTCTGAAAATGTTGAAAGTGCAGGTTTTTCCAGCTCTTTGGGCAAGTCTTGAAGATGTAATCTTTGCGTTAGGTGAATCTTCAATCAGGGTATATCGCCAAGGGTCATTCTTATCGGCTCTTGAACCTAGAAAACAGGTGCCGGAATCGCTGATGTTATTGGGAAGAGTTATGCTGAGAGGTTGTTCTATTGTGCTTACGCTGGCATCACCTTCGAGAGAATTTGAAGAGGGTAATACTGCCGAGATTTTATAAAGATAATAATAAACTGGGGCTTGAGCTGCATAATCATACTCAACAAAGATTTTTTCTTCGACTGCTGTGATTTTTACGCCTTCCTGAAAGGCGTTGCTTGTTGAGCATCTGATTATTGCTCCAGATGGGAATGAGATATCTGCGAATTTGCCGTTGTCTTTGGTTTCTGCACTTCTTTCTACAATCTGAGTATCAAAAGTGTTGATCTGTGGGCCACCACCGCCACAACCAAGGAATGCGGCTATCGCCGCCACAGAAATAATTAAAAAAAGCAGTCTTTTACTCATTTGCGCAACCCTCAATCCAATATTTTTAAGCATTATAACATACTTTGTAAGCTTTTTTAATGTAACTTACTTTCTATTGTTTAACTAATAAAACCAATAAACCAAACATCTCTACTTGATAAGAAAAGCAATTTGGGGTATATTGCATGTGGAAAATTTTAGTCAGCAAAGACCCCTTTCGTCTTTTGCTGCGCAAAATCCACTTCCCCCAGCTAAACCGGGGGCAGATCTTAAGATAAGAAAAAAGTAAACAAATACATATACTAAGGATATAGAAAATGCTTTACGACAAACCTGAAAACAATGTTTCACCTAAACGAGAGGAAGAAATCCTTGAGTTTTGGAAACAGGACGATACCTTCAAAAAGTCAATAAAGCTGAGGGAAGGCGCTCCAAAATTTGTATTTTTTGATGGCCCTCCAACTGCTAATGGGGTTCCGCATCCTGGTCACGTTTTGACAAAGGCTATGAAAGACTTGATTCCACGTTATAAAACTATGCGCGGATTCCAGGTTAATAGAAAAGCCGGCTGGGATACTCACGGACTTCCTGTTGAACTCGAAGTTGAAAAGATGCTTGGTCTTGAAAGCAAGACTGGTATTGAAAAATATGGTATCGAACCTTTCATTAAGAAATGCCGTGAAAGCGTTTTCAAATATGAAGGTGCTTGGCGTAAAATGGCTCTTAGAGGCGGTTTCTGGCTGGATCTCGATGACCCATATATTACCTGCACCAACAACTATATCGAAACTGTATGGTGGATGCTTGCTCAGTTCTGGAAAGACGACATGCTTTATGAAGGCCATAAGGTCGTTCCTTACTGCCCACGCTGCGGCACAGCTCTTTCTTCTCACGAAGTAGCTCAAGGCTACAAAGAAGTTGAAGACCCATCAGTATTCGTCAGATTCGCAATCAAGAATCAGGAAAACACTTACTTCCTGGTTTGGACAACAACTCCATGGACTCTCTTTGCTAACGTTGCTCTTGCTGTCGGCAAAGACATTGACTACGTTAAAGTTAAACGTGGCGATGAATTCCTAATTCTTGCCAAGGCTCGTTTGAGCGTTTTGGGCGAAGAACCCTACGAAATAGTCGAAGAAATGAAGGGTGCTGACCTTCTCGGAATCGACTATCACCAGCTTTTCACCTATGCAAAAGTAGACAAAAAAGCTCACTTTGTAATTGCTGGCGATTTCGTTTCTACTGAAGACGGTTCTGGTATCGTTCACATAGCTCCAGCTTTTGGGGAAGACGACTCCAGAGTTGGTAAAGAAAACAATCTTCCAGTGCTTCAGCCTGTTGGCTTAGACGGTTGTTTTAAAGATGAAATCACACCATTCAAGGGTGTATTTGTTAAGAAAGCCGATCCAGACATTATTAAACTTTTGAAGGAAAACGGCAAACTCTTTAAGACTGCTAAAATCAAGCACACATACCCATTCTGTTGGCGCTGCAACAGCCCACTTCTTTATTACGCAAGACATAGCTGGTTCATCAGAGCAACAGCTTTCAAAGATGCTGTTATAAAGAACAACGATACTGTTACCTGGTATCCTGATCATATCAAAGAAGGACGTTTCTTGAACTTCCTCGAAAATATGATCGACTGGGCTATTTCCCGTGACAGATATTGGGGAACTCCACTTCCAATATGGGTCTGCAAAGACTGCGGTCACCATCACTGTGTAGACAGTATCAAGAACCTCAAGGAAATGAGCGATAACTGCCCCGACGATATCGAACTTCATCGCCCTTACGTTGATGATGTTCTTCTTAACTGCCCGAAGTGCGGCGGAAAGATGAAACGTGTTCCGGAAGTTATCGACTGTTGGTTCGATTCAGGCGCAATGCATACTGCTCAGTGGCACTATCCTTTCGAAAATAAAGAAATATTCGAAAGCGAATTCCCTGCTGACTGGATATGTGAAGCAGTAGACCAGACTAGAGGTTGGTTCTATAGCTTATTAGTAACAAGCACCTTTATACATAAGGTTTCACCATATAAGAGCGTTACAGTTCTTGGTCTAATCTGCGATAAGAATGGTATCAAGATGAGCAAGTCTAAAGGAAACGTTTTAGACTGTATGTTCCTCTTCGATAAATACGGTGCTGACGCTGTTAGATGGGCTTTGTATTCAGGCACAGCTCCTTGGAATACTCGCCGTTTCTACGAAGAAGCTATTTCTGATGCTCAGAAGAAGTATTTGGGAACTTTGCAGAATGTTTACTCTTTCTTCACTCTTTATGCAAACATCGAAAACTTCAAGCCAAGCGAACACAACATCGCTATTGCTGACAGACCAGAAATAGACAGATGGATAATTTCTCGCTTCAACCATGCTACAGAAGAAGTAAAGAAAGCTCTCGACAAATACGAAATCGTTTGGGCAACCGAAAAACTCGAAAAGCTTGTTGACGACCTTTCCAACTGGTATGTAAGAAGATGCAGAAGACGTTTCTACAACTGCAATACACCAGATTCTGAAGCAGCATTCTTAACTCTTTATGAAATTCTCGTTGGTATTGCCAAACTTACAGCCCCATTTACTCCATTCATAGCTGAAGACATTTACCGCAACCTGGTTTGCCATGTAGATCCTAAGGCTCCGGAAAGCGTTCACCTCTGCGATTATCCAGAAGGAAAAGCAGAATTAATCAATGAAGAACTTGAACGCCGCATGGAATTCATTATGAATGTAGTAGTTCTTGGTCGTGCTGCACGTAATGAAGCTAACCTCAAAGTTAGACAGCCTTTGGCTGAAATAAAAGTTGTCGTAGCAGACGATTTTGAACGCCATACTCTTGAAATAATGGAACACCTCATTGGCGAAGAATTGAACGTTAAGAAGGTAACTCCAGTTACAGATTCTTCAAGCTTAATGCGCTATATTGCCAAACCAAACTTCAAGAATATAGGTAAAGGTCCTTACAAGAGCTTGATGCCTAAGATTAAAGCTCATCTGGAACAGGCTAATGGTAATGAAGTTAAGTCACAGCTTGAAAAAGGCGGCTATGAAATAACTATTGATGATAAGCCTGTAACTCTTAAAGCTGAAGATATCGTTCTTCAGGCAGAAGCTTCTGAAGAATACGCTGTTCAATCTGAAGGCAAGTTGAGTATCGCTCTTCTCAAGACTTTGACTCATGATTTGATTCTTGAAGGTTATGCCCGTGAAATGGTTAACAAGATTCAGTTCATGCGTAAAGACCTTGGCTTTGAAGTTGTTGACCGAATCAGAGTTGGTTATGAAGTTGTTGATGAAGCAAAGAAAGCTGACTTTGAAAAGGCTGTTGATATGTTCGGCGAATACGTTAAGAAGGAAACTTTGACCTTGAAGTTAGGCGAAGGTATCGACGCTAATCTTAGCGAACCAGCCGAATGGGATATCAACGGCGTTAAGATTAAATTGGCTATTGCAAAGGAAAAACAAGCATGATGAAGTTTTTTGTTGGATTTAAAAGTTTAACTGATGCTGTCAATACTGTCAGCAAGGCTGTTGCCGTAAAAGGAACTCAGCCGATGTTGTCTAATCTACTTATTACTGCTTCTGATGGTAAAATCAGATTAGTTGGTACTGACCAGGAAATCATGCTTATTTCTACAATAGAAGCTAATATAGAAGATGGCGGCCATTTCACAATTCCAGCCAAGCTTATTCAGGAAATTCTCGGCTGTGTTACTGCTGAAGGTAATGAAACCGTAAGTTTTGAGCTTATTAACGAAGAAAATGGTGAAATGGAACTTCGTTGCGGACGTAGCAAATTCAATATCCAGATTCAGGGAGTAGAAGAGTTTCCACCCGTTCCAGTTTTGGGTGGAGAAGACACTACTCTTTATGAAACCAAGTGTGAAGGTCTGGCACGTGCTTTGAAAGAAGCTTCTGTTGCTATGAGTTCTGAAGAAGGCAATCCTGTTCAGAAAAGTATCTGTGTTGACTTCAGTAATGGAACTAAGGCTATGATGGCTTCTACCGATAATAAGCGTCTTGCTGTTACTTCTGTCAGAGACTTCGAAATTCCTGAAACCATGAAGCAGATGTTTATTGTTCCGTCTAGAGCTATTCCTGAACTGCAGAAATTGTTGGAAAGCAATGAAACAATTAAGTTCGGTCTTTATAAAGACCAGCTTTTGTTCAGCTCAGAAAAGTTTCAGTTGATTACCAGACTTGTTGAAGGCAGATTCCCTGATTACAATAGAGTTCTTCCCAAGGAAGCTACTCGAAGTATGAAGGTTAACCGTAAGGCTCTTGCTCAGAGTATCAAAGCTGTAAATCCAATTTCTAGAAACAGCAATAATCTTGTTCATTTTGATATTAGTGCAAATGAAACCAAAATTTGGGCTGATGCAAAAGAACAGGGTAGAGCTGAATCATTTGTATCATCTGAATTAAATGGTGAACCAATAAGCATAGGTTTTAACGCTAAATTTATTGTAGATTTTATCAATGTTCTAGATGATGAAGAAGTGATTATAGAAATGACCACAGCCAATTATCCAGGTTTATTCAGACCAGGTAATCTAGACAGCGAATTCAAATATGTTGTAATGCCAATGATGTTTTAAGGAATAATCATGACTAATATTGAACTAAATCGTCTTCGCCGTGAATTAATCAGTGAAAAGGCAGAACTTAGAAAGATTGCTTTAACAGAAATCAAGAATTTTTCACCTGAACAAGCTTTGCCTATTCTTGTAGGAGCACTTGAAAGCAAGAATAACGATGTTCTTTCCGATATAAGCAAAGCTTTACTTTCTTTCAAAGATGAAGCTTTGCCTTATCTTATCAAGGCTCTTTCTGGTGATAGCTGGCATATTAGACAGGGCGCTTCCTATGCTTTAGGTAAATTAGGTGCCAATAGTCTGAATAAGCTTATGGCTATGGTTCCAGAAAATGAAGAAGATGTTGATTATTGGATGGTTCAAACTCTTAGCCATATGGGCAGTGAAGCAGTTCAATATTTAGTCAAGGTTTTCAAGCATCCTAATCAGAAAATCAAGATTGCTGCTATCAGAGCTGCACAAAATATAAAAGACCCTAGAATGGTAACAGCTTTGCTGCCATTGCTTGGGGAACAGGCTTGGCCTGTAAGAAAAGCTGCTTACGACAGTTTGGAAGAAATATATGACTGTAATGAACAGGCTGTTGCTGATGCATTAGAATCTTGTTCTGATGAAGCAAGATTTTGGATAATAAAGCTGTTGGCTCAGAATCCAACTGCTGATATGGCTCCAAAGTTTGCTCACATTGTTGAAACATCACCAATAGAATCTAAAGTTGAAGCTATAAAGGCTTTGGCTATGATTGAAACTCCTGAAGCCCATAGATTGCTGGTCAGTTATTTAGCTCACAAATCTTGGGTTATTCGTAAAGCTGCCGCAGATGCTATCTGGGTTCAGGGCTTGGGAGCTTCTGATGAACTTATTTCTGCAGCCAAAGACCAGAATGTTGATGCCAGATATTGGTCTGTAAAACTTTTGGGTCAGTCTCAAGAACCAAAGATTTTTGATGAAATAGTAAAATGTCTGCAAGATACTCAAAGTTCTGTTCGTTCAGCTTCTTGCCAGGCTCTTGGCAATCTTGGCGATAAAAGAGCTTTGGCTCCATTGATGAGTATGCTTGGCGATGAATCTGAAGAAGTTAGAACAGCCGCTATTATTGCCTTAGGTCAGATTGGAGACAAGGATTCTGACTTGGCAAATATGCCTTCTATTCCATCTCATTTATCGAAGACAAATACAATAACCTGCTCTCATTGTGGTAAATCAGTAGGAAAGGATTTTACTTTCTGTCCATTCTGTTTGGAACAGTTGAAGGCTGCTACTTGCCGTAATTGTGGCAAACAGCTTGAATCTGGCTGGAAAGGCTGTCCTTACTGCGGAACTAAGATATAAATTAAGTTTTAAGATAAAAATTTTCCCCTTTACCGACTGCCTTTGACAGTCAGCCCCTTCAGTCACTTCGTGACAGCTCCCCCACCATTCGTGGGCAGTGTTACTAAACTATTGCTGAAGAATAAAATCTTTATACAAAAACAAATCTAAAGTAATTTTAAGCATTTCAAGAGATTTGGTAAATCTCTTTGTTTTTCTATTAAACCTAGCAAGATTATCTCTGATGGAACTAT
>JAFPZP010000010.1 GCA_017417215.1 Candidatus Rifleibacteriota bacterium
AATTAACGATTATATATATTACTATAATAATCATCGTATAAAAATGAAATTAAAAGGCTTAAGCCCTGTAGAATATAGAACTCAAGCCTGTTTAACTTAATCTTAATTATTTTTTAGTCCAAATTTTGGGGTTCAGTACAAAGCCGACTGAGGGGGCTGCTCACGAAGTGAGCGGTGGCTGAGGGTGTCTTCCCTCAATTCCTAATTCTAAAAAGTACCGCTCAGCTAAAAAAATGTACATCAAACCCAAATTTCGTACTCTCGGAAAAACTGCTAAACTTCTAATTCCGACCTGCCGATAAATGACTTACAAAAAAATATTTTATTTTTTTGAAAAAATAAGTTGACTTTATGAATCGATTAGTTTATATTCACCTCATCAAAGTTAAGAGATGAAAGTTAAGTTTATTAACAAACATCTCTAGGGGCAAAAGCCTTAAACTTAGTTCTAAAGCCTTACGAAGTAAGCTTACCAAGAGTCAGAGGAAACAAGGCAACTCGCGATAGACTGGAAGCAAAAAAGTAAGAGCCAAGAAAAAGCAAAAAGGCAAGCTCCGAAAAAATTTTTTAATATATATAGGAGTTCTATAATGAAGAACACTTCAATTTTTGCTTCTGCTGCTATGATTCTTGCTACTGCAGCTATCGCTACTGCTAATCCATTTTCTGATGTTCCAGCTTCTCACTGGGCTTATGATGCTGTTAACAGCATGGCCGAAAAAGGCATCGTTCAGGGTTTCCCGGATGGTACTTTCAAGGGTAAACAGAATGTAACTCGTTATCAGTTGGCTATGATCACTGCTAAGATGATCGCTAACGTTGAACAGATGGGTGGCAACGGTTCTGTTTCTAAGACTGACCTCCAGACTCTTGAAAAACTCACTGTTGAATTCGCAGACGAACTTGCTCTCCTCGGCGTTAAAGTAACTGCTCTTGAAGATGATATGCAGGTTGTAAAAGAAGATGTAGCTGGTCTCAAAAAAGACGTTGATGGTATCAAGTCTTATATGAAGAACGGCGGCATGGAAAAAGTTAGACTTTCTGGCGATATGTTGATTCAGAATTATGGTTATGATTTTGAAGATCCAAACAATGGTTTTGGTGGCGATGACAATCAGCACAGAACTCAGACTATGTTAAGACTCCAATTGGATGCTAACATTGACGAAAACGTTACTGCTCGTGCTCGTTGGAACATGGTTGATGGCACTCTTGGTGCTCTCCGTGGTGCTAATGAATGGGACGGCGGCAACAAAGGTACTGGCGATGTAGAAGTTGCTTACATCCAGATTAAAGATATGTTCAGCT
The DNA here is from genome assembly GCA_017417215.1 of Candidatus Rifleibacteriota bacterium. Classification (GTDB taxonomy): domain Bacteria; phylum Muiribacteriota; class Ozemobacteria; order Ozemobacterales; family Ozemobacteraceae; genus RUG334. The sequence goes on from JAFPZP010000010.1 coordinate 1,309, forward strand.
TCGGCGGCGACTTCAAGTTTGGTCGTGATTGGTATCAGCATGGTCATGGTTTCGTTATCCACAACTATATGGATGCTGTTAACTACACTAAACGCTGTGGCGATGTAGACTTGGCTTTGAACGTATTCTTCGAACGCAATGGCGTTAAAGATACTTATAACATTTGGAACGTTAATGCTGACTACAGCACTAAGGGTCATAACCTCTACTTAGGTTTGTATTATCAGGAATTCGGTTATGATGATATGGGCAATGCTCTTGCTGACAATGAAAAGAAGACCGTAGTTGAATTCGGTTCTGAAGGTAAGCTTTCTAACAACAATGAAAAAGTTAGATATGACTTAGGTTTGGTTTACAGTGACCTCAAAGAAGCTGATCAGAGTGGTATCCTTGGTCATGTAGCTGTTAAGTATGATGATCAGAAGCAACTCAAAGCTAAATTAGCTTATACTTTTGCTGATGACGAATCTAATGCTAATATCAGCTGTGAAAACTATAACAGCTATCATATGGGCGATGAAACCATATTCGACGATATGTATAAAGCTGCTATGGCTAATGGTAGAGGCACTAACAGAAACTTCAACAACTTGACAGATATCAAACTTGAAGTTGGTTATACTCTCAAAGACAATGACAAACACAATTTCAGATTAGCTTATGATATTATTCAGAGCACTGATGATGACAAACCAGTTCCAGCAGTTCAGAATGCACTCGATGTAGATGCTAACCTCATCACTTTCGAATACACTTACAAGCTTGCTGAAAATACAAGATTAAGACTTGGTTATCAGAACTTCAAAGAAGACGGCAATGGTCGTCAGGAAACCAAGTTTGACCTTTACTACACTGAACTCTACAGCAGATTCTAATATCATAATCAGAGTATAAAAAAAAACCTTCGGTGAAAACCGAAGGTTTTTTTTATACTCTGATTATGATAAATTAGGAATTACGAGTGAGGAGTTAGGAATTATATGTATAAAAAAGAAAATATAGTAATGAACAAAAGCAAAGCTTTTGCTATAAGAATTATTAAATTATATAAATACTTATGTGATACAAAGAATGAATATATTTTATCTAAACAAATTCTTAGATCTGGTACAAGTATTGGAGCCAATATTAAAGAAGCTCAAAGTGGTCAATCAAGAAAAGATTTTAAATCTAAAATATATATAGCTTATAAAGAAGCTAGTGAAACAGAATATTGGTTAGAGCTATTACATGAAAGTAATATATTAGAAGATAACCTTTTTGATAGTCTTTATAATGATAACTATGAAATTCTAAGCCTACTAATTTCAATAACCAAAACTTTGAACAAAGATTCTAAAAAATAATTCCTCACTCATAACTTCTAATTCCTAATTCTGTTTATAATCTAAGGTCTTTTTTTTGTCTCTTTAAGCGGTTGTTATTGTAGTTGGTTTTTGTTGTTTTTATTGTAAGATTTAAGATCAAAAATATATATGAAAATCCATAGTTAGAGACACAAGAATTCTTGTAACTACTACAATAATTACCAAAAACAATAAAAACAATGAGGTTATGGGGGTTAGAAAAGATGACCCCCTCAGCCACCGCTCACTTCGTGAGCAGCCCCCTACGACTCGCTTGCCATCTTAGCGCTCGCATGCACTCCCAACATCCTGTTGGTCGTCAGTCTTTGGCTTCGCCAAATCCAGCTCCCCAATGAACAGTGGGGGAGCATCTGAAAGAAAACAGACGAAGCTTACGCTTCTTAGGGAGTAAGGGAAAATCGTAAAAAAAGGAGTAAAAATAGATAATATAGAATTGAAAATTGAGAATTGAGAGTTGAAAACCAATCTGGGTAAAAAGTGAACTTTTTGTATTGTTGATGAGGATATTTACAAATAATTCTTTTTAAGTGTCTGGAAGATGTTGTCCGAAAACTAGAAATTTGATGAAAACCATTATTTATTTTAATTGTTTTTAGCCTACCCATTGTCATAAACGTATAGCTTTCAGGGCTAAAGCCCATACGCTATACGTTTTATGACAAATGTGTAGGCAATTAAGCTTAATCTGATTTGGACTTAAAAATAAGTTTTCGGACGGCCTCATGCCGGACATAGAATAAATTAGCAATGATGGTTATGTTACAGACTTTCGCTGAAGTTTTTAAAATCCCCCTTAATCCCCCTTTGCGAAAGGGGGTAAGGACATTGAAACTCTCCCTTTCCTTCCTATAGTAATTCCTTATTCTTTAAAAAGTATGATGCTACGTTGCTGCAACGTTGCTTTTGACGCTGTTTATTTGTTCTGAATTGATGAAAACTCTCTCCAATTCAATGTTTTTGAAGTTGGCACAACCTATGCGATATATAATAGTGGTTGGTGAGAATGAAAAGCATCAACCACATAATAATATCGAAATCAATTCAAATTGGAGGGAATATAAAATGTCAGTATGGAATTTCTTAAAGGAAATGGATCAGTTACAGTCACAGCTTGGTGAACTTTCTAGATTTGGTGTTCGCCATGGTCTACCAAGAACTTGTTTCCTGCCTGGTGTTTCAGCAAGACACTTCCCAATGATTAACATAGCCTCAGACGACCAAAAGATAGTCATAGAAGCACTTGCTCCTGGTCTTGATACAGACAGTCTTAAGGTTCAAGCTTTAAATAATCGTGTAACAATTAGTGGTGAAAAGGCAAAGGTTAATGTAGACCTTGAAAAGTTCCACAGAAATGAACGTTCAACTGGTAAGTTTTCTAGAACTATTGAGTTAACTACTCAGATTGATCCAGAAAAAGTTACCGCAGAATATTCAAAAGGTATACTTACAGTAACTTTGCCAAAAGCTGAAAAAGCTAAAGCTCACAATGTTGCTATAAGTGTTAAGTAATAAGTTTTTATAGTAGTTGGTTTTTGTTGTTGTTGTTTTAATAATAAAAGCTTTCAAGCTGATATCATTGAAATAACGAAAACAATAACTACCAACTACTAAAGAACAGATTGATTACGACGGCTTCTATGTGAAGTCTAGTTTGACTGAAATAATAAAAAGGAGAAAACATCATGGCTGAAAAAACTATAGATAATAATCAAAACGTTGAAAACTCAATCGCAAAACGTGAAGAAACTCGTGAACCAGAATCATATATAACTCCAGTTACAGATATATATGAAGAAGATAAGGGTTTGTATATGATGGTTGATTTACCAGGTGTAGATCAAGATGGTTTGAAGCTTTCTGTAGAAGAAGGTGTTCTAACTATAGAAGGTCATGTAAAACGTTCTGATAATAAAGAATACTTGATTAGAGAATTCGAACCTTCTAATTACTACAGACAGTTCGAACTCAGTGAAGCTGTTGATCAGGAAGGTATCAACGCAGAACTTAAAAATGGTGTTTTGAATATATTCCTGCCAAGAGCAAAAGCTGTTCAACCAAGAACTATTGAAGTTAAGTTTTCATAACTCCTATAAATTTATAAACTAACTCCTAAAAAGACCTTAGATAAATAAACTATCTAAGGTCTTTTTTTATTTGGGCTATGTTATTTTAGTCTATACATTGTCATAATCGTATAGCTTTCAGAGCTAAAGCCCATACGCAATACTTATTATGACAAATGTGTAGACAATAAAACTATTGATAAATACATCAATGTTTACTTATTTCAATAACCAAAACATTGAGTAAGATTAAAAAATTTCTTACTCCTAACTTCTCACTTCTAATTAATTGTTTATATCGCGGTGAATTACAGATGTAGCAATTCTTGGGTCAGATATGTTTCTGAATAAATATTCTGCAAAGGCTACAGAGCGGTGGTGTCCGCCGGTACAGCCAATGCCTATCTGAAGTCTGGTTTTGGGTTCACTGATAAATAGTGGAATCTGGTATTCTATAAAACCTTTGAGACGTTGCGCAAATTGTTCTGCAACTTTTGATGAAAACACATAATCGTATACTGCATCATCTACACCGGTAAGATGTTTTAGTTCAGGAACATAAAAAGGATTTGGTAGGAAACGCACATCAAAAATTAAATCACAGTCTTCAGGAATACCATGTTTATAGCCAAAGCTTACAAAAACGACGGACATAGATTGTGGACCGATTTTTTCAACAGAGAATTTTCTTAATTCTTCCTGGAGCTCTCTGCCGGTAAGCATAGAGGTATCTATTACATAATCGGCTTTTGCTCTAGTCATTTCTAATATTCTGCGTTCTTCTTTTATATCGTCGCTGACTCTACCGCCTTTGTTAAGTGGATGTTTACGACGAGTTTCAGAAAATCTTCTTATAAGTGAATTGTCAGAAGCTTCTAAAAATAGAATTCTGACTTGTACATTCATCTGCTTGATTTCATCAATGGCAGAAAATAGATTTTGGAAGAATGAACCACCTCTGGCGTCTATAACTACAGCTAGTTTATTCATGTTGCCGTTTGATTCGAGGCAAATCTGAATAAATTTTGGCAGTAGGGCGGGGGGTACATTATCCATACAAAAATAACCGGCGTCTTCAAAAAAATGTGACGCAGTGGTTTTACCTGCACCAGACATGCCGGTAATGATTATAAGTTGTATGACTGAATCTACCATAAATTTCCATTATGATTTAAGTAAATATAAAAGTCAAGTATATATTTTTTAGAGCATAGAGCAATAGAGCATAGAGCAATAGAGCATAGAGCAACAGAGCGTAGAGCAACAGAGCGTAGAGCAACAGAGCGTAGAGCAACAGAGCGTAGAGCAACAGAGCGTAGAGATTAGAGAGAACTTTTTTGATAGTTGTTATTGTTATTGGTAGTTATGATTGCTAACGCAATCTTTCCCCTTTGAAAAAGGGGATTTTAAAAAATTAACATGAAAAAAAGGCTTAAACTTATGATTAAAATCTGGTGTAGATTTCTGTCATGTACATATGAGTTGTTTCGTTTGTGGGTGTAAAGATACCTTTTTTATCTTTTGAGTTCTGGTAAACAAATCTTATTCTTGTATTGGGTGAAATCTTATATCTGTATTCGGCTGTAATAAGGTTTGTATCCGTTTCAAAGAGGCTAGAGTTAACTTCTATTAATTTGTCGTAAGCAAGTCTGAAACTATGCTTATTTGCTTTTCTTAAAGTGTAGCCAACTTGAGCTTTATAATTTTTGATATTCGTTAAAATTCCACCAAATCTTGGAGTTATTAACCTTGATAAATCTTCGAATGGGTTTTCTTCTCTCAAACAATAGGAGTTAAAATCATTACGTTTTATATTTGAATATGATTCTTCATCAGCATAGGTATAAGCTAGCTTGAATGTGTAATCTTTTTTTGTATCATAATTAATAGCGACATGGGTTAACCAGCCTTTTAAATCATATTCTTTGCCATTTCCAGAAGAATACTTGCGATAGGTTTCTAAACCATTGTAAACACTAGCTAAATCATAAGTTAGACCACTGGTTTTCTTGCCTATATTTCCTGAAGCTCCCATTTCAACCCTGAAGTCTTTTGCGTTTTTCTTAAGTTTAATATCTTTGGGGTAGTAATCAGTAGACCAGTCGCGGCTGTTGTAATAAAAACCTAAATAAAGCTTTTGATTTTTATAGTAATAATCAATATTGATATTCCAGATGTTCAGATAGTCTTTTTGATTATATGAATTGCTTCTATTGAAGAATAAATTAAATGCTAAGTCAGCATTCTTTACAGGCTTAGAAAAACTAATAGCATCCATAAAATCGTGTACAACTAAACCATGGCCATGAGAGTACCAATCACGGCCTATTTTTATTGTTTCATTCTTATTTAATAAATTCTTTAATTTCAAATAAGCTCTTTCAATACTGCCTGTGTTTTTGTTTCCGCCGTTCCATTCGTTTGTCGCAAAAGGAACTGCACGGTCGTTATTATTTTCTATTAAATTCCATGTAGAGTGAGCAGAAATCTTTTCACTGATTTTAGTATCTAGATGAATTCTAAAAAGACTTTCTGTTCGGTTTTCATGATATCCATTTTTCCCTCTTTTATATTCATAATTTCTGACTGTCATGTCGCCTGAAATTCTGACTTTATCGTTTCCACCGTTTTTTATGAAATCCTGAAGATTTTTAACATCTTTCTTTATGCTGGAAACATCTTTTTTTATGCCGTAAAGTTCATCTTCTAATGACTTCACAGAAATATTCATAAGAGAGAGTTCATCTGCAAATTCTATTGTGAGTCTTTCAATGACTTTTAAATCTGATCTTGATACTTTATCTGGTTTTTGTTCAACGCTAGCAAGCATTCTGGATAATACAACAGCAAGATGGTAACGGCTGACAACTCTTTTACCGCCAAAAGTTCCATCTTCATAACCGTTAATAATCCCTTTTGATGTAAGGCTATTTATAGCATCTATAGACCAATGATTTTCTGGAACATCAGAAAACGGGCTAGCAAAAACAAGCACTGCGCTAGCTAGTATCATTAGTAAAGATAATAATATTTTAGTTTTCATTTAATAAAGTATCTCCAAAAGGCTAGTCATTGTACAGGAAATTCTAGCTTATTTAATTCATACTGTCAATTTTATTAATCTTGGTTTAATTTATATCTCATTACATTTATGACAAATAAAGGGATTTCCATTATTCGAACAATTCGTTTGGGTTCAAGGCAAAGTCTGAACAGCCATTCCATGCCAAATCTCTGCATCCATTGAGGAGCTCTAGGTAGAGTGCCTGAAATAACATCAAAGCTACCGCCAACACCAATAGCAACTATATGTTTGGCGTATTTCCTAAGTTTTGTAATAAAGTCTTCCTGTCTTGGAACTCCAAGAGCAACAAAGACTATATCTGCTTTTGAATCTTGAATCTTTTGAAGCATTTTTTCTTCGTCTTCGGAGTCTTTTGCAAAATAGCCATGTTCAACACCAACTATATTGGCGTTATACTTTTCTTTTAGTGTTTCAGCAGCTTTTTCTGCTATACCAGGTTTGCTTCCTATCAGGAAAAGTTTGTGATTCTTTTCGTCAGAGAGTTCGCAAATCTGACTAACTAATGCAACTCCGGGTACACGACTTGGAAGAGGTGTACCTATAAAATCAGCAGCCCATACTATGCCAGCTCCATCTGGAACAACCATTTCAGCATTATCCATTATTTTTTGAAATTCGGGGTCATTCTGGGTTCTGACTAAGGCAAGAGAATCTGCTGTGATAATATGCATAAAACCAGAATCTGGGTCGGCAATATGTTCATTTATCTTGTTCAAAACGTCTTTAGGCATTATTGCGTCTATTTTGTTTCCAAGAATATCAATTTTTATATTTTTTTCATCTTGTACAGTTAGTTTACGAGCAAAAGTCTTTATAAAGCTTGTCATACTTAGTATTAGCAAAGCTAATAAGCATATATAACCGAAAACAGGAGCTTTAAGAATGACTAGAAGCCCTGTAAAGTTAAGACACAAGAATATCAGTGCAGAGAAATTAATTGTTTTTTCTCTGTTTAAAGACCATCTCCAGCCATGTTTGTCTTCGTTGTCTGTTTTATGAAGTTTATTCCCGAAATATGATGTAACAATCATCAGGCTAATGAAGGCAATGGGGTAGAGTATGGCCATAGCAGGAATAAAGAAGCTGAATAGTAAAAGATTGCCGGTAGGTTCTACTAAAGAGACGAGAGCTAATGCAATTCCTGAAGCTAGAATTCCTGAATTACTGATTAAAATTCTATATCCAGAGCATGAATGTATTATGGTTGCTACAGAATAAGTTGCTAATGCAAGATCTATTAAAGTTAAAATAATGTTGTAGCTAGAAGAGTTAAACATAAACAGCATATGGGTTATAGCTGAAGTCGATATGAGAATAAAAGGCATTTCGTAAACAAGGCTTGAGATTTTAAGACAAACCAGCAAAATTATTATGAAAAACGTATAACCTATCATTTTGGGATAGGTTATTCCTGGAAAATAAAAATAAATAGATAATATTGCGCAGATTAGTGAAATAACTAATACTGAAAACTTGGAAAATCTGTATTTGTCGCGTAAAAAGCCTATGCCAGCGAATAAGACTACAATGATTAAGATTTTATAGTCTAACTGAGCATTGGGCATAAATGCTTTGTTTAGGTAAAAGCCTCCGATAATGCCAACGAGTGCACCAAAGACAGGGAGAGCGCCAGCATATTTTTCGTAGGGTTTTAATTGATATGGGAAGTTAAAGGGAATTTTGTTTGCTATGTAAGTAAAGGTTATCATTCCCATAAGGGCGAGAGTTATAGAAGATAAAAATACGTCTAACTGCATGCTTTTTTGCTTAAATGATTAAGTATTGCCAGAAAGTTCGCAATAAACTATGTAATAAAGAATTAGACCAAAATAAATAAACTCAAGACCGATTACTATCGGATAGTTTTTTCTAAGTTCATCCCACCAGTCCCAGAAAAAGTTGAGACGGTCAAATAATGCTAGTAAAACATGAACCAGCATATAAGAGAAAGCGAAAACGATAGTTAAGACTGTGGGTATAATGTAATAATATGACATAAGAAATATGTTATAGTTTTTTGTTACTACTGTCAAGTCTCATGTCTTGCTGATTTGTTTGCTGCTACATCTTGTCATAAACGTATAGCTTTCAGGGCTAAAGTCCATACGCCATACTTTTATGCCAAATGAGTAGACTTTACTTATCTCTTAAATAGCTGGCTTTCGCTAGCGTAGTTATTGTAATCGGTTTTTGTTGTAGTTATTGTTTTATCGTTAATTTCTAAGCTAACGAAGAATAATAGTATTTATTAGTTGATTGAGCACAAGGCATAAAAGGATTAATGACAACCGACTATGGACAAACGTTGCCGAAGACAATAACTACAAAAACTACCAACTACAATAAAAACTCTTCTCTTTTAAGAGAAGCAATTAAAAGTCCGAAGACAGTCTCAACTCTCAATTAATTTAAAGCGGACAGTTGCTTGCTCAACCTTATTCTCCTCCGCGGTCTCTGTTAATTTGTACCTACGAATAAACTTTGAGGGAACGAGCCTTGTGCGGAGAATAGAGGTCTCGCGTCTACTGTCCGCTCACTCACCACCAACCACTCACCACGCCTCTGATTGCTACGCAATCAGCCCCCTCAGTCTTTGGCTATTCGCTCTCTGTAGCCAATTAGCACAATCTGTCTGCTTTTTTATTGGGTTTAGGGGGTATTTGATTTCAGGGTGGGGTATTTGCTAGAATATCTGATGTTATGGATTATTTGACACTAAAAACTCATATTTCTGGATTATCAAAAAGGATAAAGTCAAAGCCAATATTAATCAGGGCTTATGATGTTTCTGGTCGTTCTATTTTTTTGAGACTAAAATTTGATGACTCTATCCAAGACTTGTGTGTTTGCCTGGATTCTCCAAATCAAGGAATATGGTTGTCTGAGCAGTGTACAGAAGTAGAAAAAAACTCTCTTATAGTCAGAAACATTAACCGGCTTATTATTAATTCCAGATTAGTTTCTGTAGAATTGGCCGGTGATGAAAAAAAAGGTGAATATGACAGGGTTGTTAAACTTCACTTTGTAGCAATAGACGATTATTTTGGTCATAGAAGTGATTATTATGTTTTTTGTGAGTTTACGGGACGAATATCTGATGTGTTTTTCTGTGATTCTGATTATAAGATATTAGACAGAATTTCTAGAACTTCAAATAATCTAGTTGGTGAAAACTATCGTTTGCCTGATTCCTTTAAATTATTGAATCCAGATGTTGTTGAAGACAAAGAGTTGCTTAAGGCATTTGCTTCTGATTCTGAAGAGTGGGTAAACATAATTGGCTTTCTATCTCCATTAATGGCTAAGGAAATATCTTTCAGAGTAAGTCAGCTGTTGGGTGGAGATTTGGTTGAAAATAGATTAAAGGTTTTTCGAGAAATATTATCTGAGAGTGGTTCTTTAAAGGCTTATTTATATCAGAAACAAAACAAGGTATTTGCTCTATCGGCTTATGAATTAAAGCATGTTTCAATGTTAGGAGAGTATGAGAAGAAAGAGTTTGAATCAATAAACGATGCAATGAATTTTGTAGAAAAAAGCTTGATTGAACCGAAGCGTCTTGAGCAGGGAAAAAAGTTGGCTATTTCCCGTTTAAATAGGAGCTTAAAACAGAAAAAGCAACTTTTAATCGAGCAGAAAAAACTGAAAGAAAAATATGAAGATTCAGACAAATATCAGAAGCTTGGTGATTTGATAACGGCTAATATTTATCGAATTAAGCCTGGTTCTACTTTCCTTGAAGCAGAAGACTGGAATAGCGGAGAACTGGTTAAAATAGAACTTGATCCTTCTAAGACTGCTGCTGCAAATGCAAAAAAGTATTTCAATCTTTGCAAGAAATCTAAGCGAGGGGTTATTGAGGTTGAAAAACGAATAGAAAGTCTTATTAGTGATATAAAATGGTTTGAAGAGCAGATATGGTTGGTTGAGAATGCTGAAATAGAAACCTGGTTACAAATAGAAGAGAATACAAAAACAAATAGAATGACTAGAAGCAAAGAACCGTCTAATAAGAACAAAAATGCTAAAAACCCGAGGGTTATGATAAAACCAAGTTTTGAGCAGAATGGTTGCAAATATTATGTTGGTCATAATGCAAAGCAGAATGATTTAATAACTTTTAAAATTGGAAAAAAGGGTGATATATGGTTTCACGCCAACGATGTTCCTGGGGCTCATGTGGTTTTGAAGAAACCAGAGGGAGATATTAACGAAGAAGATTTATTGGCTGGGGCAAGGTTTGCTGCTTTAAATTCTTTTGCTAAAAACAGTAGCAAAGTTTTGGTTGATTATACGGATGTAAGTAATGTGAAGCGTATTCCAAACGGTGGGTTAGGGCAGGTATCATATACGAATCAGCATACTATTGTTGTAGAATTAGGGGATTGACTTAAAAGCTTAAGGTGTACTAATATTATTGTTTCAAGCTTGGAGGTTTCCCTTGTCTAATAATTTACTTAAAACTGAACTTGTTGAATATTTAAAAGAAGTTGAACTCGATGAAGAGCGTGTTTTGGCCAATCTGGTTTTTGACCCGGGTGTAATCGGGCAGCAGTTATTGGAAAATCATTTTACCATTGAAGATTTTAAAGGCCCAGAAGCCAATCGTGTTCTTTTGGGAACAATATTAGAAATTATTGAAGATGAAGAAACCTTAAGTCTTCCAAATTTAGTTTCCAGACTGATTAACCAGAATCAGGGAAAAAGAACTAAGCTTGAAGTCGTAGGCGGCGAAAGCAGAGTTAAGGATTTGATGCTGAATCCATTTTCAAAACCTGGTGTTAAGATGATGGAAGATATCGAACCTCTTATTGAGCAGATTCGAGATAGGAATATCAGATACGATTCTCATAAGACATTTATTCAATATTCCGAAAAAATAATAGATAATGATAAAGAAGTTTTTGAAGTATTGAGTGAAGGTATACAGTCGCTTCGTTCCATATTTTTGCAGGGCAGTGCCGGGTATATCAGAGGAATAGACTCTCATATCGATGAAATGCAGGAACTAATCGCAGACAGGCGATATCGAAAGCAAAGTTATCTAGGACTGAATACTAATTTCCCGATTCTTATGGAAAAACTAAATGGTTTTCAGAAAGAATTTTATCTGATAACCGGTGGGGTAGGGATGGGAAAATCTACCTTTGCAACTCAGTTGGCTTGGGATTTAGCAACTATGAATCCAGAACTAACTGTAATTTATTTTAGTCTTGATCTTAATCGTATAGATGCTACCTCAAAAATTGTTTCTCAGTGTGGTGAATTACCTATTGATTACGTTAAGAATCCTTATTCTATTCGTGACGATTTGGAAGAACGCCGTTCAGAAGCTTTGAAAAAAGTTGCTTCTATGAGCAAGAGGTTCATTCTTATTGATGAATCTTCCGGTAGACTTTCCATTGATGACGTAAAAAAATATGTTAAACGAACCCGTCTCGAAAGGGGAGGGGAAGTTGCTGTTGTAATAGACCCGCTATATAAGATTCTGATAAGAAATCAACATCATATTGGTTTCAATGAAAAATGTAACGTGTTGGCTTCTGAATTAAAGAGTCTGGCGGCAGTAGAGGGTGTTACTGTTATAGCTACGGCAGGTTTGCCAAAAGCTATTAGTAGTCGCAGACCAGTAAAAGAAGATTTGGAAGAAATAACGGGTTTGTTATATGACCCATATGCTATTTTCTTCTTGTATTGCGATTATTTGAATAACTTTGATACTCCTTTCCTTGAATGGGAATGGGGTAAAGAAGATTCTTTCATGATTCCGATAACTGAAGCTTTTGTTGCTAAAAATAAAATGGGAACTTCTAATTCGACTATTTTTTATCGATATTTCGAAGCTTTTTCAAAATTTAAAGAATGTGCTCCGCAAGAAGTTGAAAATTATTCTGCAATGATAGACAATCTTGAACGATTTAAAGAAGTTCAGGCTAATCAGAATTCAAAACAGCAGAATAGTGGTTCTCACCGTCAGGAGGAATTTTGATGGAAGGAGAAGTTCTTGACCTATATAATAAGGCAGTTGCCGCTTACGACAGAGGGTCTTACGAAATAGCTATTCAGGAATATGAAAAGGCCTTAGCGCTTGAACCTGAAAATGTTGATATTTTAGTTAATCTTGGTGCTGTGTGTCTGCAAAAACGAAAAGTTGATCAGGCGATAAATTATTTCAGCAGTGCTTTAACTATAGATCCCAATAATAGTATGGCTTTGTATGACATAGGAAAGGCTTATATGTATAAGCAGGATTACAGACTTGCTTATATGGCTTTTCAGCAGGCGTCTGGTCTTTTGCCTGAAGATCTGGAAATTAAGCAGCTCATGGTTTCTTGTTTGAGATCTTTGGGAAAATATAAAGATGCCGTTGCTATAATGCTGGATAATGTGGAAAAGTTTTCTGGCAATGTTGATGCTTTGATGGAGCTTGGCGGTGATTTAAAAATGCTTGCCAGATATGAAGAAGCTTTGGAAATATACAGAAAGGCTTCTGATGCTGCTTGCAATTCCATAGAACCATTAAAAGGTATTTATGACTGTCAGATTCACTTAGGACATAAAGATAAGGCTCAAACTACTTTGAAAAGAGCGATGATGATTGAGCCTTCCAATCAGGAAGTTATTCTAAGGCTAACAGATCTTTACCTTGAAGAAAATAAGGTTCAGGAAGCTGTAGAACTTATTACCAAAGGTCTTGAAACTATAGAAAGCCCGATTCAGCTTAGAGAAAAGTATAATGAAATGGTGAGAAAGCTTCCCATTTTGAAAAAGAAGACTTCTCCAAGTAAGTTTGTTCCTGGGCAAAGTTCTCATGAAACAGAAGTTTTTGATATTCTTGATAAGCTTTATGATGGGAAAATGCCTATCGAATCTGCTTTAAATGAACTTGGCATACTTCATAAAAGAGAGCCTCAAGATATTCTTATTGCAGATGAATACGCTAATTTGCTTTATCAGACAAGGCAGTTTGAAAAATCTGCGGAAGTTTATTCTGAATTATATCTTGCCAGACCGAACTTCCCTGTTCATAGAGTTGATTTAGCCAAGTCTCAAGCAATGAAAGGCGATGTGGAAGCTGCTAGAACAACATTGACAGACGCTATCAGAGATCTGGGTCATCAGGCAGAGTTGGATTTGGCGTTAGTTGAATTGGATTTGCTGGAAAGAGACTTTGAAAAAGCTGGTGCCCGACTTGATATGATAGTTAAGGAATTTCCAGATGATGTTCATGCTTTATTTCTTTATGCCTATACTGCTTTCAGAATGGATAAAGTTGATATAGCTGAAAAGACTTATGAAAAGCTTTTGGAAATTGCTAGCGGTGATGAAGAAGTGGCGATGTGGTATTCTCGCTTGGCTATTATGATTGGAAAACCAGAAAAGGCTCTTAAGGTATGGGACACTTTTAATGACGGAATAGATAGCTTTGTTGAAATAATGTGCCGTATTGAACTGAATATAGCTATGGGTGATACCAGTCAGATAATGAAGCTGCTTTGCAAAATAGGTGATTATAAGCCAAGATTTATAGAAGACCATTTAATGTTTGGCAAGGCATTTTTCTATGCAGAAGAATTCCCTTCTGCTCAGAGAGAATTTGATACTGTTTTAAGGGTTGAACCTCAGAATGCAGAAGCATTAGGAATGACGGCTGTTACTTCCTTAATGAGGAATAAAACAGCTCAATTTGCAAGCGTTTGGCAGAGAGCTATTTATTTAGATTCTTTATATGCTATTTTGCCAATGATGATATTAAAAAGCTGTATGAAGTTCATTCCAAAAGAAAAACTAAGGAATGAAACCAAAAAGCTTATGAATATTGCTTCGCTTTCGGCTCCTGATTATTCAAGACTGAAAAGATTATATGATTCTTTGTAGGATTTAATTATGGCTAAAAAGATAGAAAAAATAGATTCTAATGATGAAAATACTGTTCGTCAGATGATTGCAGATCTTGAGAATATAGAAGAAAATCGATTGAATGATGCTGTCTGCGATATTATAGATATTGGCAGTAAACCAATATTAATGCTTATAGAAGCTTTACCAGATATGTCTGAAGAAGTTGGCAGCATTGTTGTTCAAAAGTTGGAAGATTTCTTCTATTTCCATCCGGAAAAGGGTGAGAAGGTTGTTGAAAGATTGAAAAAATCTGTAAGAGAAGCGCCGGAAAGATATAGAGCTGGGTTGTTGTCTGCTTTGTCTGATATTCTTGAAGCAATAGATGAATCTGGTGAAACTATCAGCACAATGGGTGAAGAAGCTATGTCTGTGCTTTGCTCTAATACTGATATAACTAGAATTGGAAAAGCTATCGAAATTTTGATAAGAGCTGAAAAGTATGATTCTATACCACATATTATCAAATTAATGACAAAATCTACTGATAAGTTAGATAAATTTGAGTATTATCAATTTATTGAAACTTCTTTGCTGGCTCTTAAGAGACTAGGTGGGGAAGCGGTTCTTAGATTACTTGTTAATCCTTTATCTGATTCTGCTATTAAACAGCTTAGAATAGAATGGAGAACAAAAGAACAAAAACTGCTTGAAGATACATTAATTGCTCTTCAGAAGCTTGATTCTGATTTCGCCCAGGTTATGATTAAGGTAGTTGATTTGTCTGAATTTAATCTTCCATTTGCTGCTATGCTTAATGAAGGAATAAAGCACAGTGATAAATGGGTAAGACAGGCTGCTGTAGAAGCTATGAGCAAAACTAGTGAAAATATGACTCCAGAAGCTCTTTCTAGAATGCTTTCAGATCCAGCTCCAGAAGTAAGACTTATGGCAACTACGTCATTAGGTGCTTTTGATAAAAAACAGACTGGTGATTTATTATTAGATTTGGCTGGCAGAGAAGAAGAATCGATAGATATAAGACTTAATGCTTTATATGCTTTATATGCTCAAGGAAATTTGGCTGCTTTGCAGCAATTAGCAGCTAAAAAAGAAAATGAAAAAATAACTGTAAACGCTGAAGGATTGGCGGCCTTGTTGATGCCTCACGAACAAGGTTTACATAAGATGTTAGATGTTTATATGGCTACAAAAGAAAGTTTGTTGCCAGAAGCAGCACATTATTTGTCTGAATTAACCGTTCCAGAAGACATAGGTGCTATGGTTGCTGCTCATTCTAAGGGTAATGAAGAACAGCGTGACAAAATGATTAGGTTTTTAAAAGCTTTTGTTGAAAATAATGACGGACCTAAGCTTGAGGCAGCAATGAAAGCACAGCTTAATGAGGCTGAAAGAAGCGCTTTAAAGAGAATGATTCCTGAAAAGAAGTCTCATGACGAATCGGATGAATGCGATTGCTCTTGTGGTGAGCATCATCATCATTGAGATGTAAGATGTAAGATATAAGATATAAGATAGAAGATAGAAGATAGGTAAAACTGACCTAAAAATAGGACTTTTTTCGTGTTCTTAGTGGAATATGATTAAGTCCTATTTTTTTTAGCTAAAAAGGCATATATTAATTTGTTATCATATAATAGATAATTGAAGTTTTAAAAGTCGCTTATGATCTGATTTTATTTGTTTTACGTTTCGAATAATAATTATTTAAATTTTGATAACGTTAACAAACAATTATTTATAATATGATAACTAAAACAAAATCATGATAACAATAAGTCATATATTAATCTAAATATTGATAATAAGGCTAAAAATAGACGAAAAATGAGAATGATGATTAGTGGTAGGTGATTAGTGGTGAGTGTGAATGATTTAGTGGTTGGTGGTAGGAAGTTTAGGTGTGAGTGTGAATGATTGGTGGTAGATGGTTGGTGGTGGGTGATGAGTTGGAAGAAGGAAGAAGGGAGATGGGAGATGGTTAGGGTTTGATTGTTGCTGAAGATATTGAGCCAGTGCTTGAAGCTGGAGATTGTTTTTGTTCAGAAGTATTATTGTTGTTGCTAGGGGCTTTAATTTTTATTTTGCCATCTTTATCAGATGTTATTTCAACAGTATCAGAACCGTTTTCTTCGTTTTCGTCATACTCACTCCAGTCACCCCAGGGGTTATATTCTGGGTTTGTTGGTTGAGGTGGATTCAAGGCTGCTAACTCAGCTTCTTTGTCTCTTTGTTTCTTCGCTTCAACGCTTGCTGCATATGAAGCAACATTGCTTTTTCTTTTGGCTAATAGAGCTTTTTCTGCTTCTTCTTGCTGTTTTGAAATAGCAATATTTGCTTCTTCTTCTAATTCTTTTATTATTGTGCTTTCTTCACCAAAAGAGAAACTGTCGAAATCCATTCCACCTAGAATCTTTTCGATGTCTTCTTCTTCATCTTCTGTCTTTTGAAGTTTTGGAAAATCTATTACTCTATTGGCTTTTTCCTTCATGGATTCTGTAGGAACGGGCTCGTAGGAAAACTCTATTGGTTTATAGTTGTAGTAGCCAGAAGTATATGGTGAATTCCTTATTTGAGAGTCGTTTTTTCTGTTTGGATAAGGAAAAATGTATCTGTTAATGGTTTGTGATTCTGCAGGAATAGAAAGCAGTAGAAAAAACAGATTTATAGATAGAATTTGTGATAAGGAATTGTTATGCAGCATACCACACCACTAAGTTGTCTAAAATTCGGTATTTTATTGCCCCATTTTTGTGTAATGCTGATAAATAACCGTTAACAGTGGCTCTGAAAAGGAAATACTGCCACCCATTTTTCTTCATTTCATAATGGCTTAAAAAGCTTTTTACTACCCTTTCCTGGGATTGTGGGACTTTTAATAGTCTTCTCATAAATGCAACAGCATTATTAACATGAGTTGAATTGTTTGCCAGCAAGGTAGCGATATTGCTGGTATGGCGAAGATGACCACCAACAAAATTTTGAGCTTGAACTTTTTTTAGATTTTCAAGAGTTTGCAGATGAACTAATGGGTCATAATTGAATGGGAGCAGATGTTTTTTAAAGAATATGTCTGGAAAGACTGCATCAGCGATAAAAGCTGTTCCGTCAACCAAAAAGCCTTTCTGGTTGATGGAATGACCAGGAAGATCTAATACGTTTATTGTTAAATCTTCGATTTTTAGTTCTTTTTCTGTAAATATTTCTGGCTCTGAAGGTAGAGCCATTATGAATCTGTTCATCAAATCCTGGGTTGGAGCTCCAGAAAAGAGAAGAGCAGCCTGAATAAGAGGATAGCTTATGATAGGGGCTTCAAGAGGTGCTGCAAGTATTTTGCAGTTTGTTGTTTTTTGAAGAAAGTTATTGCCACCAACATGGTCTGCATGAGAATGGGTGTTTAAAATATATGATATTTGGTATCTGTAATCTGATAGTAGTTCATAGATTTTTTTTGCGTAGTTGCTGTCTATTCCTGAATCTACTAAAATAACACGACTTTTTTCTAAGGTAATTATACCAACGTTTACAGGACCAGGAATATAGTAAGTTCTGTCTGAAAGTCTTGTTAATTCCATAGATACCTCTATTTCTTCAATTTATGAGGCTGTGATTCGTTTGGATTCCCCCATAACCACGTAGCCTTCATTGCAGTTACCTAAAACTGTAATTATACAGTCAGGAGTTCCTGTGAAGTTAATTTTAGGAGCTAATACTTCTATATAGTAAGGATTGCCTTGATATGGCGAAAACTGTGCTTTGTATATCCAGGCGTTAACTGGTTCAAAACCGTCTACTTGTAACTTAATACGTAAAAACTTGAAAACTTCTCCTCCTTTAACCATTTTAAAAGCAGGATGCCATGGTAAAGGTTCTGTTGTGAAGTCTGGAGAAAGAACAACAAGAGGTTTTTCTAGCAGAATATTGATAGTTGCGGCTTTGCAACAGGTTACTTCTGGAAAGCACTCAGCAAAAAATGGCATTTGTTCTTTTACGGTATTAGAAGATTCACCGATTCCTTTTTGTATTTTTCCTTTAATCTGTGATGCCATTTATTTTGCTCCTTCAATTCATTCCTCTTTAAGCATAGAGCAAAGATTCTCTTTTGTAAACTATTATTTTATGTACCATCAGAGCAAAACTCTTTTTGTGCAGTCTACACATTGTCATAAACGTATAGCTTTCAGAGCAAGCTCATACGCTATACGTTTTATGACAAATGTGTAGACTGTTAACTAATTCCATAAAAAAAATTGGCAATAAATTATAAAAATGTTATTCTGCAAAGAATAAACAATATTTTGGAGGCTATTATGGTTAGACATGATGGACGTGCTATTGATCAGCTTAGGGAAGTAAGTATTCAGACCGGTTATGTAAAATATCCTCACGGTTCTGTGCTTATATGCTTTGGCGATACAAAAGTTATTTGTACTGTTCAAGTTGAAGAAAGTGTTCCTAACCATGTTAAAGCAAAAAGCGAAACTATGGGTTGGCTGACAGCTGAATATGCTCTTATGCCGGGTGCCGGCCTCAGAAGAAGCGAACGTGCTGGTTATGGCAATGCTACCGTTAAGGGAAGAGCCCATGAAATTATGCGTTTAATCGGTCGTTCTATGCGTGCTGCTGTAGATTTGAACAAGCTTGGTCCTAGAACATTAATGGTTGACTGTGATGTTTTACAGGCCGATGGGGGAACAAGAACTGCTTCTATTACAGGTTCTATGGTAGCTCTTGAACTTGCTATAAAGAAACTTATGGCTGAAGGCAAACTTACAGAAAACCCATTAATGCATAGAATCGCTGCTGTAAGTGTTGGCGTAAACCAGGGTCAGACAATTCTTGATCTTGACTATATTGAAGATTCTCATGCTGAAACAGATTTAAATCTTGTTATGACTGAAGATGGCGGATTTGTTGAAGTTCAAGGAACAGCAGAAAATGGAGCAACATATAATCATGCTCAGTTAGAAGAAATGCTTAGACTTGGCGAAGGCGGAATCAAGAAGCTTTTTGAAATTCAGCGCAAAGCTTTGGAGTCAGCCAAGTGAATATTTGGGTAGCTACACAGAATTCGCATAAAGTAGAAGAAATAAGCAGTATTCTTTCACCAATAACAATAAAGAGTTTTCTTGATTTAAAGAATCCTCCAGAAGTTGATGAAAATGGTTCTACTTATTCAGAAAATGCTCTAATAAAAGCAAAAGCACTTTATGACATTGTTCATGAACCAGTATTTGCAGATGATTCGGGCTTAGAAGTCGATGCATTAGACGGAAAGCCTGGAATTCATTCTGCAAGATTTTCTGGTCCAGATACAAATCATGCCAGAAATGTGGCTAAAATGCTGGAAGTTTTGAAGGATGTTCCTGACGAAAAGAGAACTGCCAGATTCAGATGCGTGATTGTTTACATAGATGAGGCTGGAAAAACTCATGAATTCAGTGGCACTCTGGAAGGGAAAATTGGTTATAAACCGTTGGGAAATGGCGGTTTTGGTTACGACCCTATTTTCATGTTGCCTGAAAGAAATTGCTCTGTAGCACAGTTACCTGCTTCTGAAAAGAATGTTATAAGCCACAGGGCTTATGCTTTAGAAAAACTCAAAGAGTATTTTAAAAGCATAAAACTGATTTAACCAAAATTGTTGTCGAGGTATCTGTATGGCTCAGATTATTCCTTTGTTTAAACGTATGGCTCAGAAAGAGCCAGACAAAGAAAGCTGGGAAGGTCGCAAGGAAAAGTTTTTTTCTTTTTCAATGGGCGATAAAGCTTTTGTTGTTCCTGCGGTAGATGTTGCTGAAGTAGCTGCTTTTTCTTCTTTGATAGAGATTCCAACGAATTCAGAAATAGTTTCTGGTGTTGTTAATGTTCGTGGAACCGTTATTCCTATTATAAATTTAAGAAAAAGACTTGGCTTGCCAAAAGACTTTGAAATTGAATCAAAGACAAAGGCTATTTATTTTAAGCCAAAGCAGGATTTCTTTATCGGAATGATAGTTGACAACATTGATTTCCGATTGACAGAAGGTATTATTCTTCCCAAATCAGCTTCTTTAGGTGATTCTAATAATAACGAAGAAGTAATAATGGAAGAAAAGGATACTAATTGTCGTTTTAAAGTTTTCTTAATAGATGATTTGGTTAAGCCAGATGAATTTGAAGAAGTACAAAAAGTTTTGGAAGCTTTTTAATTAGAAGTTTCTCGTGAAACATAAAGGAAGTAAAAATGTCAAAAATTCTAGAGTCAGTTAAATCAACAATTCCAGCCAAAGCTTACGATTGTAAGCTTTCTCATGCGGCAGCCTGTGTTCATATGACAATGATAAAGAGTGTAAGACTGGGTTCCTGCATGACTTTGAGCGATGAAAGAGTTTTCAATTTCAATCAGATTCAGCCAGTATCACATTTAGGCGATATTGAAAACTTTAGTTTATCCCAGATTCTTGAATGGACAGAATCTTGCCAGGGAATAGAACGTTCATTTGGATTTGCTGCTTTAAATGGTGCTGTTGAATTAAAAGACAGATATTTCCTGGGAAATGCTCTAGACATAGCTGTTAAGCTTGGTAAGGGCAAGAATATTTCGATGGTTGGGCACTTTTCTCATGTAGAAAAGTTCAGACAGGAAGCCAAAAATTTCTGGATATTGGAAAAACGTCCACATGCAGGTGATTTGCCTGCTGAAGAATATGTAAATGTGATACCAGAAAGCGATGTGGTTGTTGCTACTGGGGTTACTTTTTTAAATGATACTCTAGAAGGTCTTTTGAAGGTAAAGAAGCCAGGTTCTATCTTTATAGTTGTTGGTCCTTCAGTGCCTTTAAGCCCTGTTTTATTTGACTATGGTGTTGATATTGTCGGAGGGGCTTATGCTGAAGATGAAGCAGAGGTATATAAAAAGATTTTGCAGGGTGCTTCTCCTCGACTAATAAAGGAATGTCTTAGAACTGTTTTGATGCCTAAAGATTCGTCTTTAATGACTGGGTGCGAAGAAATAACACCAATTATAAAAAAAGAGATATAGAGTAAAGAGCCAAGCGGAGCTTGGCGTGGTGAGTGAGCTACAATGCGTCAGAACGAACAGCAGATGTAAGACCTTCACTTAGAGAGTACAGAGCAAAAGAGCGACAGAGCGGACAGTAGACGCGAGACCTCTATTCTCCGCACAAGGCTCGTTCCCTCAAAGATTATCCGAAGGTAGAAATTATCAGAGACCGCGGAGGAGAATAAGGTTGAGCAAGCAGACTGTCCGCCTTTAAAGGAATTGAGTTAGGGCTTAACTGGGCGCAAGTCTTCTTTCCCAGTCATTGACGCAAGGGTTTCGGCTATTAGTTCTACTGTTTTATCTAAGTCGCTTATCTCTGCCATTTCTGAAGGTGAATGCATATATTTTACAGGCAGCGAAACCAGTGCAACAGGAACACCTTCTCCTGAATACATAATTTTATCGGCATCTGTATGTGTACGGTCAGCAGTTATTTCTAACTGATAGGGTATTTTTTTCTTTTTTGCAGCTTTTTCAAAAATTTCATCTATTTTGCGGTTTATCGGGCTTCCAATAGATAATGTGCCACCCTTCCCAAGAGTGACTTGACCGTTTGAATCGTTAGCGCCAGGATGCTGACTATCAAATGTTACGTCACAGGCTAGGGCCATATTGGGTTTGATTCTAGCGGCAGCAGTAAAGGCACCTCTGGAATTGGTTTCTTCACCGGTTGTACTGATAGCGTAAACACCAACATTCAGTTTTCTCTTGCTAAGCTTTTTAATAACTTCGGCTATTATATAAGCGCCAGTCTTGTTGTCTAAGGCTTTTGAAACAATTTTGTTTTCACCAATTATCTGGGGTTCACTTTCGTAAACAGCATAATCACCGATTCTTACGAGTTTTTTTAGTTTCTTGTCGTCATTATAACCGCAGTCTATAAAGCAGTTTTCAATAGTAGCATTTGCTTCTTTTTCTGCTGTAGTCTGTATTATTCCTTTAATGGTCTTACCGCTGTAACCATAAATATCTACTTTCATTCCTGGTAGCATTTTAGGATTAAGCCAACCTGAGTTTGTAAACCAGACATAACCTCTTTCGTCAACTTTGGTAACAATCATGGCTATTTCATCTATGTGTGCAGCAAGCATAACTTTGAAAGAAGCTTTTGGGTTTAAAATTCCATAAGCGTTTCCGACTTCATCTGTTTTTACTTCTGCAAATTTTTTAACATAATCCAACCAGACTTTTTGGGCTCTAGATTCATCTCCAGAAGGGGATGGGGAACGCAATAAATTGAACAAAAAATCCTTTGAAGTTTTTTCCATATTTAATTCTCTTTCTAGCTAATAATTATTTCATTATTTTTTATCGGAACAAATCTTTATGAGTTTTATTTTTTCAGATTTTTTTATGTACCTTGTAGAAAAAAAGAAGGATTTTTATTTAAATTTGGGCAAAAAAGAAGCCCAGAGTGAACTCTGGGCCCGAATAAATAAGGAGGCAAACAAATCCTACAAATCTTTCGTATTAATGTACCTTTTTTTTTATGATAAACTTTATATTATTTGAAACTTTTTTTGTTTTTTGTGGTATATTTTAAAATAGGTTATATAAAACAAGGAGATTTATCGTGAAAAAATATAGTTTGCTTTTTGTTTTTATGCTTTGTATTTTAAGCGTGTCTATAGTTTTCGGTAATGATGAAGCTAACACTGAATCAGATATAGACGATAGTTTGTCGGCTGTAGAAGTTGTAAAAGATCAAAAAGAAGATGTAACAGATGCTGATGGTAAAACTGTAGAAGCAGATGAAAAGGCTGCAAAGGATAGTAAATCAAAAACTGAAGAAGCCAAAGAAAAAGAAGCTGAAGAAAAAAAGGCAAATGAAGAAAAAGAAGAAGAAAACAATGGCTTAGCCAAATTACCAAATGGTAAGGCTTATGTTGGTGTTTATTCTTATTTGAATTTAAGAGATGGCGTTTGGGGTAATATTACTGCTTCTCTCTATAACAACGAAGAAGTTACTATTACCGGTCGTGATGGTGACTGGTATAAAGTCAGCACCAGTAAAGGTGATGGTTACGCCCATGCAAGATATATTTTTGATTCTCCAGACAAGAGATATTCTGGTAATGAAGTTTATGAAAGCGATAATCCAAACGGTGGTTCATCCGGTGGCACTGTTAATGCTCCAGATGTAATTATTAACGTTGATGGCGATAGTCTCCAAGGTAAAGTTGTTAATGCTGCAAAACAGATTCATGATAAATATCAGGGATATCAAGCTTTCCCTTATGACCCATTGACTGAAGGCGGTAATCTTGGTTGTGCTCAGGTTGCAACAACTGTTCTTAAAGCCGCAGGTGTTCTTGACAGAACTTGTTTAAATTGTACTGGAACCATCAGTATGCTTGAAGCTGTCGGTTGGAGTTCTGTTTCTTGGCCACCATATCAGGCTGGTGACGTTGTTTTCTGGGAAACTTATCAACCAGGTCCTTCTCATGTTGGTATTGTTATGAACTCTGGTAACTCTGCTCAGGCTATGAATAACTCTTCAAGCAAAAGAATGCCTCAATACAGTGATATTACATCTATGAAGATTTGTAAAATCATGAGAAAGATCTAATTGGGTGAAGTGTATTTATGAAATTTAAACTATTGTTTTGTGCATGTTTAGCAATGATTTCTTCAACTGCGCTTTTTGCTGATGTTGCGATTCCATTTGGTGAAGGAGCTGGTAAAGCAGATTTTATAAACAATAAAAAATATCCTAAACTTGATGATCCGTTGCCTGTTGGTCCATTATCTTTCAGGCTTGTTGATAATAAAGTATGGGTTGCAGATAGCATTGGCGGAAAATTGATGCAGTTTGACAACAAGGGCAAACAAATATCTGAATTTTCTGTTTTGCCTGAAGGAACTAAGCCATATAGACTTGATGAGTATAAATTACCTATTCTTAATATTCAAATTGAAGACTTAGCTCCTGTTTTAGGTGAATATGGTGATGCCAAAGCCTTTTGGATAGTTGACGGCGTTGCAAATAAATTAGTTAAGTTTGGCGTTGATGGAAAAAAGCTTGCAGAAATAAAGCATCCTGAATTTATTCAACTGTTCAGAGTGGAAGTCGGCAGAGGCGGTCATATATTTGTTGCTGACAAAGCCAGTCGTTCTATATTTGTTTTTGATTCTGACGGTAAATTCTTGAACAAACAAAATTGGGAATGGTCTGGAATGGCTGTTTCAGGCAAAGATGATGTTCTTTATCGATTGATGTGGGATAACGAAGCTCACAGAAACATTCTGGTATCTTCTAATGTTCAAGGTAAAGTGCTCTTTGGCAAGATTCTTGATGTTGAAATGTTTGACCCAAGACTTTGGTGGGTTGATGAATCAAAAGGTGAATGTTTGATTACTTATACTCCATTAGAAGGCTTTAAGGGCAAACTTAATGTTGTTCGTGTTGGTTTTGATGGTAAGGTTAAGGGAAGCTGCGAAATGCCAGCTCCTGCGATTATGAATCGTATAATTGACCATATGGATTATACAGATGTCTATATTGGTAAATGTAATTTCTTTGAAGCTCCAGAAGGTAAATTTGAAGTAGTTCCATTTAAAATGCCTTAATTGATTAAGAATGGAGAAAGAGATATGAAAAAGACTTTTATCTTATTTATAATGCTTTCTGTTTTATTGGTGGCAGCAGGGATTAATGCTGAAACTATTCCAACAAAAGGCTATGTAACTCCAGATATAGGTCTTAACGTAAGATCTGGTCCTAGCGAAGGTTCTACTAAGATTGGCGCTCTTGAAAAGGGTACTGTTTTAAAAATAACTTCTGTTTCTGGAAAATGGTATAAAATATCTAGTCCTATGTCTGGATATGTTCATGGAGATTATGTTACTGTAACAGACTCTATTGAATCTGAAGATCCAACAGATGAACAGCAACCAGGACAAGAATCAAAAGTAGATGATTCAACTCTTCCTCAGGAAGAACAAGAAAAAATTGGCTGCGATATAGATAGAAGCTTGGCTAATGTACAAATAATTAAGACTCCCATTAAATGATATCTGTTCCTAGACACTACTCAAAAAAGGGTAGCGTAATAATAGTAGTAATATGTATATTCGTTGCTTTGCTGATATTATTGGCTTCATTTTTTAAGTCAGCTACCAGCAAAGTCTATACTACTAAAAAATTAGGTGATACAATGCTTGCCAGAGAGTTAGCTAACTCTCTGGCGATTCTGTCTAATCATTATATAAAAAGTATAGAGTTAAAAAATTCGGGAAGTGAGATAAGAAAGCTTCTTAGTAAATCAATAGACAAGATGGAATCTGGTGAGGGGAAAATAAAAGAAGAGGATTTAAAGAAATATTTTGGTGAAATTTATTCAACTTTAATAAACAAATCTGGATTAAATAAGATTGCTTTGAAAGAACTTAAATGGATAATCAATAAGAAAGATTTTATTGCATTAAAAACAGACGGCAAAGATAGTCCTTATCCTAGAGAGAAAAAGGGTTATATTCGCTACTATATGAAGATTTCTTATTTGGTTCCAGGAAATAAGTCTCCAATAACAGAAGAATATACATTTTTTTCAGGTATAACTGTAGTTGCTAATATTATACCAGTTTTATCCAAGTTTTCTTTTTATGTTGAAAATGTGTTTAATAATAGAAGTATAGACGACAATCTTGTTTTAAGCACTTATTTCAACGTTGTGGATTCAACTGAGGGCGGCATATTAAATGATAATAGTCCTCGCCCCTGGGTTATAAACAATGGAGGAACACAATCTTATGATAATTATAAAGATTATGTGGCCGATTCCAGAGGTTTCATTTATCTTGGAGGGGGAACTAACGATAAACCCATAATACTAGGTATTGCTAGAGGTTTTAGCAGTGCAACTCAAGGTGATTTTGGAGAAGATTTCCATTTTTATAAGAATGGTAGAGCTGGTTATTGGAAACTTCGAGAAGTATGGCCTAAAACAGAGTCTAATATATTAGAGTCTGAAATAGGTCTTTGTAATGATGTAACCAGTAATTATAAGAAATGGCAGGAAAAATTTGGTTCTGCCGGTTACGATAAGATTTCCAGATATAATTCTATTTTCAGGCTTTATGGCACAGATGTAGATAAGTCTCCAACTTTGGTTTATGGATATGTTAATTCTATGCATGGTTCTGTAAAGGCTTTTAAAAGTGCTACTTCTGGAAGCAACTATCTATATTATATTGAAAAAGACAATGAATTGGATTTTATAAATAGTGCTGGTTATAATGATAATCCAGATGATTTTGTAAATGTTTATGACCTAAAGGCTTTTGGTGGTAAGTATCTGGATGAGTTTGGAGATCAGGCTACATTTGAAATATATAATGAAAAATATAGTACTAAAATAACTCAAAGTAGGTATAACAAAGACTTTACTTATTATTTAGCTAAAGAAAAAGGGAAATCTGCTTCTGACCAGCAGTATCCTTTAAAATATTGTACTGATTTGTTAAAAGGTGACTTGATTAAGCTTTGTGAAGATGCAAGTGATGATAGTTTGTTCTTAGCTGTTCCAAACGCAGAAGGATCGGCTGAATTTAGAAATATTTATTCTAATTCGACCAACTTAGAAGAATTAGATAAGTTTCTTGATGGTGAAAAGTTAGGTTTTGAGAATACTTCTGAAACAAGCAGGATAGCATATTATTTTAAGCCTGATAACTCTGAAGATATTGAAAAGTATTTGATAAATAAAGGTTTGTTAAAGAAGAAAGATTTGTCTCTTGATGGATGGCTATATATTGACTGTGATGAAGGTTTTGAAGTTGTACTTAAAGATTTGAACTTGTTGAGTCATGGCGGTATTATTGTATCTAATGGGAATGTTACTTTAAAAGGAAATATCAAGAGTGTGTCTGGTGCCCATTTGAATATAGTTGCTCTTAAGGGGAATATTACTATTGAGAGAAGTGTAGATACTGTAGATGCTTCTTTAATTGCTGGCGGTGGTCAGGTAAAATTAGATGGTAATGAAAAAGACAAAAAGTTAAATATTAAAGGTAATATTGTTATGAAGAATATACCTTGTGATAATATAAAGAATAGAGTTGATTATGAGAAAATGAAACGCGGTCTTTTCTTGAATTATAATACCGATCTTTCCGCTATTCCGTTTTCTAACAAGTATAATGTTGAAGAATCCAAGACAGAATTACCTCTGTTAATGTTCAATATAAATGAAAAGACGAAAATGTTAGATTGATGATTAATAATAATTATAAAAAAATAAAAGGTTTTTCTTTGGTTGAAATTAGTATTGTTGGTGCAATACTTCTTATTTTCCTTATTCCTGTTATTACTTTGATGTCAAGAGGTAGTTCAGGCACTATTCGTAATAGAAATGAAATATTAGCTCAGCAATATGCTTCAAATTATATAGCTTATTCTAATCTACAAAAATTTGATAGTGAAAAATTGCAAGAAACTACTGAAGAAAAGCTTGTAGATGAATTGAAGTTGGAAAAAAACGGTGAAACTTTTGCTTTAATAGATAAGCTTGAAGATGATTTGTTTAAAAGATATGTTTCTATTAAAGATTTCCCTGCTACAGATGAAATCCCCTACAACTATAAGGTTGTTACTGTTAGAGTTGAATGGTTGCAACCAGGTGAAAAAAACAAAAGAAACGTAACAATGTCAGGGTTGGTGAATGAACGATGAATATAAACAGAAGAAAAGCGGTCACTTTGGTTGAAGTTGTTATATGTGTCGTTCTTTTTGCAATGCTGATAGCTGGTTTAATGAGAGTATTCAGTTCCGGTATGAAGACATCTGTTAAAGGTCTTGCTCATCAGGCAAATATGGAAACAGCTTCTATTATCATGTCTCAGATTGAATATGACTTGTTGAGAGCAACCAATATTCTACAACCAGATATAAATCTCTCTGAAGATTTTGATAAAGCGATTTGGAATTTTTATTACGGCGATTCCGAAATTAACTCACCAGCAACAGTAACTTATACAAGATTAGATAATGGAGTAGGAGTAAGCAGAGAAGTTAAACTGGCTGATGGCAAAACTATGAGTAATATTTTTGCCAGGGATCAGAAAGTTGAATTGAGTTTTAAAAATCTAAGAGTTAATAACGGTACTTCTGATGTTCCTTTTTATAAGCATGCTATGCTTGTAAAGCTGACTGTTTCAACAAGAGATTCTAAAAAGGTAGGTACTAATCCAGAAGAAGCTTTTTCTTTAAGCAGACTAATAATTATTCGCGGACACGAGTAATTAGTAAGTATCTTAACCTAAATTTACATTAAATAAATTGCATGATAGAAATGCTGGCAGTAAAATCCGGCATCATGCTAAATTTATATCAGAAGATACAGAAGATAGAAACAATACAGGCTGAAGCTGATAAAGCAACCAAGGCTTTTAAGAATAGATACCAAATTGATTGTATTGAATACTGTGCTGAATGTTGCAAATACAATGATATTAATGCTACTCCACTAGAATTTCTTCCTTTGGCATGGCATTTTTATAAGTGTGGCAAGTTGGAAGAACTATTTGAGAGAGTTTCTAACTATAATAAACCTCAATGTATTTTTTCTGTTTTTGAAAATGGAAGATGGGGATGTTGTGTTTATCCTACTAGAGGTTTAATTTGCAGACTTTTTGGATTTGCTTCAGTTGAAGATAAACATGGAAAAGCTTGTTTTGCTGCTTGTCATAGTTTAAAAGAAAAGAATCCTGAGTTGGTTCAGCATATTTGCCAAATGATTAATACTGGGGGAAAGACACCTGTTATTGCTGATTTTTATAGAAAACTAAATATGCTGGATTTAAATCTTGGAGATGAATTGGTTCCTATTAATCAAGCTATTAAGGAAGCTTGTGAGATAATATATATGCACGAAGCTTATAAGTGAGAATAAAAGAGTTATAAAAAAAGCCTGCTTAATAGCAGGCTTTTTTTTAAATCATTTCCTTGAGGGCAAGATTTATTATCTTCATACCTTCGCGGATTTCCTGTTTTCGGTATTCTTTAACCCATTCTTTGAGGTTTTCATATTTCTTTGTTTCTGTTACTACAAAGAAAGTTGTGTTATCGCCTGGCCAGATATCGTTGCCGAATTTCTTCCCGCCACCTTCTCCAGAACCGTTAACCAATGGAATCTGAGTGAAGTTAGTAATTTCATTCTTTTTAAACTGCTGCATTACATCAGCACCCATTGTGGTACTGCATACTATAAAGAAAAATTCCATTATCTATTTACTCCATTTTTATACTTTTAACAAAGTTGTATATTTTAATATAGCAATTAATGTTAAGAAACTTTTTAGAGATAAGAGGTTAGAGATTAGAGAGGAGAGAGATTTCTCTTACCTCTAATCTCTTACCTCTAATCTCTTATCTCTATAAATTATATACACTTTTTTCTGTATCAATCTGCTTTATAACCATCACGTTGATCAGCAGGAACAAGCCATCTCTGCATCAAGCTGTAAACAACTGGCATCATAGTCATTGTCATACAGGTTGAAACAATCATACCGCCTATAACCGTCCAGGCTATAGGTATCTACATTTCAGCACCGTCACCTGTTGATATGCCCATAGGAATCATACCAAGAACAGTGGTAGTAGTGGTTGAAAGAACAGGTCTAAGTCTGCTCTTTCCTGCTTCAATCAAAGCATCTCTGGTCTTATAACCACGCGCTATCAATATATTAACGTAACTGATTAAAACGATACCATTATTAACAACGATACCAACAAGAATCAAACCACCAAGTAGAGATACAACAGAAAGTCTGCTACCGGCAAGAATCAACATGACGATTGCACCGATAAAACCGAATGGAATACTGAATGCGATGATAAATGGAGCAAGCAAAGATTCAAACTGTGAAGCCATAACCATGTAAACAAGCATTATTCCAAGTAAACCAGCTTCCATCAGCAATAAGAAAGATTCTTTTCTATCTTTTTCATCGCCTGTGAATTCCCAAGCAAAACCAGTTGGAACAATTGTGTTGTTGAGTATATCTGTTGCAGCATCGATAACCGAACCAGCGTCTGTTCCATAAACAGAACCAGTAATCTGAATATATCTCTGCTGGTCATAACGTTTAACACTTGTAGGACCAAGAGCTTGCTTTATAGTAGCAAAATTACTCAAACGAATAGGTTCGCCATTTTTATTTGGAACAGTAATCTGTTCTAGGTCATCTAATTTTTCACGATCTTCAAGTCTAAGTCTAACTTCAATGTCGTATTCGTCGCCGCCTTCACGGTATTTAACAGTAGTATTACCACTGAAATACAATTCAACCAAGTTTGCTACGGTATTAACATTTATACCAAGACTAGAAGCTTTTTCACGGTCAATATTAACAGTAAGTTCAGGGCTGGCAAGTTTCTGACTGACTTCAAGGTCTTGCAAACCTTGAATAGTTTTGAATTTTTCAACAAGAGTATTGCAGTATTGAACCCCACGTTCAAGGTCGTGACCGTAAACGTTAAGCGTAAAATCTTTACCGCTACCCATAGAACGAGTTGTTTCAAAACGAACGGTGACACCAGGTATTTTTTCTATATCTGGTCTAACAGCGTTAATAACATCACCAACGTGAATCTTTCTCACATTTCTTGAACGAAGTCTGAACTGAACTTGACCTCTGTTAGAACCTTTACTACTATTAAAAGCGACTGATTCTGCACTTTCACCAATTCCATAAGAGTAAACATTGGCTATAACTTCGTCTTTAAATTTAGCAAGAACTATATCACGAATCTGAGCACAAATCTTACCTGTTTCTTCGTATCTGGTACCAGTTTGTAATTCTACGTTTACTGTAAAACGTCCCTGATCCTGATTAGGCATGTATTCTACACCTACTAGAGGAATCAAGGTGAAGGACAAGCACAGCAAAACTAGCATTACTGCGACCATTGTCAGTCTGAAATTAAGTAAAACTTTCAATATGCTTACGTAGAAATTTTCAATGGCTTTCAATATTTTTTCAAATATAGCAAAAATTCCACCTTTAATTTCTGAATTAGGAGTTAGAATTTTAGACGCAAGCATTGGTGTAAGCAATAGACCAGAAATTAAAGAAGCTAACAAAGCCATAGAAACAATCGCTGCCAACTGTCCAAAGAAAATCTTTGTTATACCTGTAGTAAACATAATTGGCAGGAAGATAACAACTGTGGTAAGAGTAGAAGCAACAACAGAAGCTGTCATTTCGTTAGCACCCCAAGCTGCGGCTTCTCTTACTTTGACACCACGTTCTATATAACGTTTGATATTGTCTATAACAACAATAGCATTGTCAACAACCATACCTATGGCTATAACCAAACTCGAAAGCGAAATCTGGTTAATTGTATAGTCATTAAGGAACATCAACAAGAAAGTGATGATTAATGATGTAGGAATTGTAATAGCTATTATTAGGCTAGCTCTGAAATCTCTTAAGAAAAAGAGAATAACTAATAAAACACAAACGCCACCGAAAATTAACGATTCTTTCAGGTTGCTTACAGTATTTTTAATGAAAGTTGAAGTATCAATAAATTCAATCATTTCCATATCTTTAGGAAGACTGTCTTTGATACTTTGTTCAACATCTTTTACTGACTGAGCAACAGCAACAGTATTACCTCCAGATTGTTTCTGAATCATAATACCACGAGCTGGCTTACCATCCATACGGAAGTCTTCTGTAAGTTCCTTTAAGCCATCTTCAACTTCTGCAACGTCTTTTACTTTAATAACACCATTTGAAGTGTGTCTTAAAACAACTTCACCAATCTGGTCAACAGAATTAAATTCTTCTGGAGTTCTAATCAAGAAATCCATTTGTCCACTTTTTATATGACCACCTGGATTGGTGAGGTTTTGTGCCCTTATTGTGTTAACAATTTCCTGACCTGTTATTCCTGTAGATTCAAGACGTTCTCTGTTTAACTTAACCTTAATAACTCTCTTTGCTCCACCTTCACCAGTAACAGTAGCAACACCTGGAATACGCTTCAATCGGTCAACAACCTTGTCGTCGGTAATGGTTTCAATTTTTCTCCAGCTTTCTTTAGCCGTGATACCATAGATAACGACAGGAATCATACTCATATCTATTTTCATGAGTAATGGTGCTTCTGCTGCATCAGGGAGTCTCTTTCGTATCTGGTCTATTTTGTCACGTATGTCATTTGTGGCTGTATCCATATTGATACCCCACTTAAACTTAACATTAACCAAAGAAATACCTTCCATAGAAGTAGAAGTAACTTCGTCAACGTTTTCAACCGCAGAAACTCTCGCTTCTATAAGTTCAGTAACACGCTGTTCAACTTCCTGAGGACCAGCACCTTCATATTGTGTAACAACCATTACTACAGGCACATCGAATTTTGGCATCAAGTCGATACCGACTAATGTGTATGCGAATGCACCTAATACAACTATGGCAACGAAAATCATTGAAGTTGTAACAGGATTTTTTACCCCAAATTCAGAAAACTTCATCTATTTATCTCCAATTAATCTATGCTAACAGGTGCACCTTCACGGATAAATTCTGTACCTCTGCTGATTAAACGTTCACCAGCTTTAAGTCCAGAAAGTATTTCTGCTTTGTCATCGTCAACAATACCGACTGTAACGTCTCGTTTTGCAGCAATATAGCTATCACCCTGTTTTTCAACGATATAGGTTAAGTATTTATTATCGTATTTTACCAAGGCATCTCTAGGGATAATTACAGCATTTTCATGAGTAGTTACTAATACGTCGATTTTTGCAAACATGCCTGTCCTTAGTTTATTGTCACTGTTATCTAAGTGAATTTCAATTTTGCCAGTTCTACTGGTGTTATCAATTGAAGGATAAATCTTTGTTACAATGCCTTTAAATTGCCCTTCAACAGAATCAACAGTTATAACAACATTTGTTTTTCCTGCAACAAGTTGGTATAAATCTTTTTCTATTATCGTTCCAATAATTTTTACAGGATTACTCTGCTGAATATCGAACAGAGCTTTAGACATATTAGCATTTGCACCCGGATCTTCATATCTTGCGGTAATAACACCATCGAACGGAGCATCTACAATGGTTTTATCCAAATTAACTTTTACAGCATTAAGATTGGCGGTTGCTTGAGTTAATTCTGCTTTTCTCATTTCTAAAGTAACAAGTGCAGTCTGAATAGCGTCATTTGCTCTTTTTACGTTAGTCTGAGCAGAGACATGAGCGGCGTTTGCATTGTCGTATTTGGTAATAATATCGTCTACGTCTTGTCTAGAAACAGCACCTTCAGAGAACAGCTTTTCTAAACGTTTTCTAGTGACTGTAAGGTTTTTTAATTGAGATTCAGAAGCTTCTACTGCAGCTTTTGCAGAAACAAGAGAGGATCTAGCACTTTCGATTGTAACTTCCTGCATTTTTATAGAAGCATTAGCAACATTTAAAGAAGCCTTTGCTTGAGCATACTGAGCCTGTTGGGTTTCATCATTTATCTGAGCAAGCTTTTGCCCTTTTTTCACAAAATCACCAACATCAACATAGATTTCTTCAATTTTACCGGAAGCTTCTGGAATAAGGCTTACACCAAGCATTGGTTTGATTTCACCAGAAGTTTTAATTTTCTGACTGATAGTACCGCTTTTTATCATTTCAGAATATACAGGAGTTGCCAGTTCTTTTTTAGTATTTGCATCAGATTTGGCATTAGCGGTTTGGGTTGCGGTAGTTGCTGCGGAACCCATGGAATTAATTCCAAAGAAAATACCAGCAGAAATAGCAAATACAACAATAACTTTTAATAACCAGTGCTGAGATTTAGAGTTTGTTTGTTGAGTTTTAATGGTTTTACTTTGTTTTAACATTGATTAGAACCCCTTGATATCACGTCCAAGCTTACCAACAGCTAACTGATAAGCAAGTCTTGCATTATGATGATTAAAAATAGCCTGCAAATATATTAGTTTTGCATTAGACCAGGCATTTTCTGCATCGAACAAGTCTATCTGAGTAAAAAGACCGTTTTCATAACGAACCTTAGCCAATCTTAAAGTTTCTTCTGCCTGCTTCAAGTTTTCTTTCTGAGAAGCCAATACTTCAATTGCAGTCTGAAGACTTAAAGCAGCTCTATAAACTTCCAGTTCAGTATTTTCTAAGCTTTCATTATAGTTATTTTCAGCTTCTTTAATACCTGCTTTTGCATCTTTTACCTTACTTTTTGTAAGGCTAGCATCCATTATAGGCATACTTAAAGCCAAGGTTGCATTCCAGGTATCATCGGCATTTCTACCACTTGCCAATCTGGAAGAAGGCTTATCATAACCCCATTGAGCACTTAAAACAACTGAAGGTTTCCCACCGCTTCTTGCTGCAACTAATGATTGATCAGCAATTTTTCTTCTAGCTCTGGAAATTTTCAAATCTTCGCGAAGATTAACAGCATTTGCTAAATCTTCTTCTACATTTGGATTTATTTCTTCAATTTCGAGTTTTGCTGTTGTATTTAGTTCAGTGTCCATAGGAAGGGACAGAAGCTTTAACAATGAAAGTTTTGCCATTACAGCATCATTTTTATTGCTAAGATAGGAACTTTTGTATTGAGCTAATCTAACATCGGCACGAAGTAATTCATATTTAGAAGTTTGTTCTGCCTGGAATCTTTTGTTTACCAAATCGTAGTGAGCTTGAGCAAGATCCAAATCCATCTTACCTACATTTTCAACTTCACGAGCATAAAGCCAGTTGTAATAAGCTCTGCTTACAGACATTATTATGTTTTGCTTTGTTAATGTCTGAGAAGATTTTGCAATATCTCTACCAAGACGAGCAGAAGTAATACCAGCTCTATCAGCCTGACCAAGATAAATAGGCTGAGTAAGTCTTATATGAGAACCATTCACATCATCAATTGTTGCATTCTTAACACCGCGCTGCTGACCGTCTTCAAGTTTTGTCTGAGTAACTTCTGCTGTTACTTTAGCACTAGCAGCGGTTCTTGCCTGCCAAACAGCAGCATCAGCTTTTTCAACACTGGTAGCAGCATTTTTAATGGTCCTATTGCTGTTAAGAGCAATTTCTAATGCTGAGTCAAGATCGAAGTCCGAGAAATTATATTCTTTTTCAGCAATTTCTTTTGGATCTTCTATAGGATTCAAATCCTTATCTAAGGCTTGAATCTTATAATCCTGAGCATATGATGGCCCTGCGACCAACAAAGCTAATAAAAACAGAGCAGATAACTTTGATTTATACATTGATTACTCCTGTCTGAAAAAAGTCTTTTTAAAAAAATTATAACAATCTTCAGCGCTCATTTCTGGTTCGCCATAAAAGGCAAATAAAACGTTGAAGTCAAACATTTTCTGGAAAATGATTGCAATTTGTCTTGAGGTTACAGAATTGATTAGAACCCCTTCATCTATACCTCTTTGGAAGAATTTAGAACTTTCGTTTAAGCCATTTTGAAACATTTGTCTTGCTTTATTAATGTCTGTATCAGAAAGTTTAAGTCTGGGCATTAAAGATAAAATTCCTTGAATCAAAGGAGATTTTGCTTTAAAGAAGGCATACATATAATTAAAAACTTCTGGCAAAATCTTTTTAAAATCTTTATCTGAATTTATGACTTCAGAAAACCCTTTTTGATGTTCTTCGACATTATGGGTTAGGCATTGAAACAGCAAATCTTCTTTACTTTTAAAGTATGTGTAAATAGTGCCTTTGCCGACTCCAGCTTTTTTAGCAATTTCTTCCATTTTTACGTCATGGAAGTCTTTTTCAGAAAACAAATTTTCCGCAGAGTCATAAATTCGGCTCATTGTTTGTTCGTTTTTCTTTTGCATTAAACTTGCCTACCTTAAAGACTTTAAATCGGTTTTTGAGTATGCCGACCAATGGGTCG
Source organism: Candidatus Rifleibacteriota bacterium (assembly GCA_017417215.1). GTDB lineage: Bacteria > Muiribacteriota > Ozemobacteria > Ozemobacterales > Ozemobacteraceae > RUG334. Next base: position 37,618 of record JAFPZP010000010.1, read on the forward strand.
AGAATATAAACTGACCCACGAGTCAGTTTTACCTTATAATAAGCAATAAGTCAATACTAAAAATATAAAAAAATATTAAGCTAAAAAACTCATAATTAGCCTATTTTGAATTAGTCTAACTTCAAAGGTGAATGTACATTTTTTGGGCAATAAAATGTATAAAAATAATACAGAAGTTATTTATATAAAAACCATTTGATTTGAAGTAATTCTGCAAAAAAAACAGTAATTATAAATATTGGTTGAGTATATTTAGTTAACAAAAGTTTACTCTTTCTTTTGGCTATGTCTATTTGCTGGCTTGATATAAATATCAAGTTAAACAATTCTAATTCCTAACTCCTAATTCTTAATTCTAAATAATTTCCCCTCTTTATTACTAATAATAATTTGTGGTAGTATCAGAAAAAAAGTTTTAGAAGCCGAGACAATAAAAACTATTCAAGAGGCAAAACAAATTATGGATATTAAAGGGAAAAAGATAGCGATAATCGGTGCTGCAAAAAGTGGTCTTGCAGCAGCAAAAACTCTTTATGAAGGTGGTGCAAAGATTTTTATTTCAGATATTCAGTCTGAAGAAAAACTCAAAGCTACACTTATAAAAGAAAATTTACTAGATAATGTTTCATATGAATCAAACGGAAACACTGATAAAGTATTGGATTCTGATTTTATAGTATTGAGTCCAGGGGTCAGACCCGACATACCTGTATTGGTAAAAGCGACCGAAAAGCATATTCCCATATATTCAGAAATAGAAATTGCCTACAGACTTTCAAAAGGTAGGAGGCTTGTAGTAACAGGCAGTAATGGAAAAACTACAACCACTACATTGCTTTCGTTGTTTTGTAGAGAACAATTCGACAAGGTTTTCTTAGGTGGCAACATCGGTATACCTATGATGAGCTTTGCTAGACAAACAACATATGATTCCGTTCAGGTTCTTGAAGTAAGCAGTTTCCAGCTTGAAACCATTTGTGATTTCAGACCAGATATAGGTATTATCACTAACTTCTTCGAAAATCATCTGGACAGATATCCTAATTATAAAGCTTATATAGATGCTAAAAAGAATATTGCTTTAAATATGGGGCCCAATCAGTGTTTGATTTTAAATGCTGACCAACAGCTTATGTTGGAGATGGAACCTGCTTTAAAGTGTAAAACAGCCTGGTTTGGTCGTGATATAAAAGATAAAAAGCCGGCGGTAACTATTAAGAACAATAATTATGTGTATATCAACGCTAATGGTGATGAAACCACTCTGTTTAATATAAATTCACCGAAATTAATAGGCAGCCATAATCAGGAAAACATTATGTGTGCTTCTTTAGCTGCTATTCTTGCCGGAGTCGAACCAAAACGTCTTGAAAAAGTTGTTAAAGAGTTTTCTGGTGTAGAGCATAGATTAGAATGGGTCAGGGAAGTTAGTGGAATTAATTTTATTAATGACTCTAAGGGAACGAACTGTGCCGCTTCTATTACTGCTCTTAAAGCTTGTAAAATGCCTCTGATTCTAATTGCTGGCGGAAGAGACAAGGGCACGGATTTAACTGAATGGGTTGAAACCATTAGACAGACTGCACGTGGAGTAATCCTGTTTGGAGAAGCTAAAGATCGCTTTAGAGTAGCATTAGAAGGGGTTGTTCCGTTAAAAACAGCTCAAAATCTAGAACAATCTGTAAATATTGCTTATCAGTGGGCAGATGCGGGAGATACTGTTCTGCTTTCTCCAGCTTGTAGTAGTTATGACCAATATCCAAATTTTGAAGTTCGTGGTCAACATTTCAAAGAATTAGTTAATAAACTTTCCAGCAAATGATAAAAAAGCCGGCACAATTTGATCATATTTTGCTTTTTGTAGTAGTCGCTCTTATGGGAGTTGGACTGGTAATGGTTTATTCTGCCAGTTCTATTACTTCTTTGGCTCAGATGTCTGACGGGCTCTATTATTTCAAGCGTCAGTTGATGTGGGTAATAATAGGTCTTGTGGCAATGCTTTTGACTTCAGGTATTTCGTATAACAAGCTAGAGAAAATATCTGTTCCTCTTTTAGGAATAGCAATAGTTTTATTGGCGATTGTTTTGATTCCTGGGGTGGCAAGAGATATTGGTGGTGCAAAAAGATGGATACGTTTTGGCAGTATAGGTTTCCAGCCTTCTGAATTTGCAAAGATGTGCTTTGTATTATATATGGCACATTCTATCTCTGCACGACAAAAAGTAATTAAAAGCTTTCTATACGGGATGTTGCCAGACTTATTTGTTACAGGTATCGTTTTCTTGTTAATTTATAGCGAACCGAATCTTTCAACCGCTTCTTTGATTTTAGGAACCTACTTTACCATGTATTTTTTAGGCAATGGTTCTCTGCTTAATCTTGGCTCTTTGGCTGGATGTGGTTTGGTTTTGGTTACTTCTCTTATATTCCAGGCAAGCTATAGAATGAAACGTTTCTGGGCTTTTATTGACCCATGGGAAAATGCTAAAACAAGTGGTTATCATATTATACAATCTTTGGTAGCTATTGGCTCTGGCGGAATATGGGGCTTAGGTCTTGGTCAAAGCCGACAGAAATTCTTTATTCTTCCCGAAAGACACACTGACTTTATTTTTGCCATAACCTGCGAAGAATTAGGGTTAGTAGGTGGAATAGCTGTTTTGATTCTTTTCTTTATTCTTATATGGAGAGGATTATACATTGCATCCAGAGCACCAAATACCTTTGGTTTCCTTACTGCAGCAGGAATTACAACTGTTATTGGCCTGCAAATTATTGTTAACATCGGTGTTGTTCTAAGTTTAATGCCAACTACAGGTGTTACTTTGCCCTTTATAAGTTACGGTGGTTCAAGTACTTTGTTTTTGGCAATAGGTGTAGGAATACTTCTTAATATTTCACGATATGGTTCTCAAGAAAATCTTTACGAAAATTCAAGGTCTATTCCATTTTCTAGTCAGTTTAACAACCCGGAACCAGCAAACAATCTTAGGAGAAAATAATAAAAATGCGTATTATATTCAGTGGTGGTGGAACAGGTGGTCATATATATCCAGCCTTAGCAATACGTGAAATATTACTAAAGAAATATGTTTTTGAAAGTGGCTATGTCGGCGTTATAGGCGGCATGGAAGAAAAGATTGTTTCAAGAGTAGATAATGTTAAATTTATGGGCGTTAGAGCACAAGGAATGCCTAGAACTATTTCTCCAAAATGGTTTACATTCCCATTTGTCAATGCAATGGGAATTATAGATGCTTTAAGACATCTCAAATCATTCAAGCCAGATTTGGTTGTTGCAACAGGTGGTTTTGTTTCCTTCCCGACTTTAACTGCTGCTAAAATACTTGGAATACCTGCTGTAATTCATGAACAGAACGCTGCTATGGGCGTTACCAATAGAATTTTTGCTAAAAATGCTGCAAAAGTTCTGCTGACATATGAAACGGCGGCAAAAACAGATGATAAAAAAGTCATTCTTACAGGGAATCCTGTTAGAAGTGCATTTTTAGAACAGAAACCTAAGGCAGACTCAAAGTTTAAGAAAAAAGACGGTGAATTCATTCTTTTATCTGTTGGCGGTTCCAGAGGCGCTTTATCTATAAACAAAGCCTGTATCGAACTTGCTAACGAATGGTTGCCTCAACATCCAGAAGTTAGACTTATACATATTTCTGGCGAAAGAGACTATGAAATGGTCGACAAATCTATTGCAAACAAGCCTGCAAACTATCAGCTTCTTCCTTATCTGCACGAAATGAAAGAAGCTTTCGATGTGGCAGATTTGTTGATATCTAGAGCAGGGGCCACAATTCTTTCAGAAATAGCTGTATGTAAAAAGCCGGCTATACTTATTCCTTACCCCTACGCAACAGATAATCATCAGGAAAAGAACGCCAGGGCACTGGAAAAATTAGGCGCTGCTAAGGTTCTTTTAGACAAGGATTTGAATAAAGACAGTCTTGTTAAGCTGATTTCTGAAGTTCAACAGGGTGATAATACTGCGAAAATGGCTGAAGCAATGGGAAAAAGTCGCCCAGAAGATGTTGAAGATAGAATTTTGAAACAGATTGAAGAGGTCATAGAGCACAGAGCATAGAATATAGAGTAATAGAGCTTGGGGGAAACCTAAAAAAGGCACTTGTACTGATTACAATCTAGTGTTATTATAATTGAGTATGTCTTTTTTCAATAAAAAAAAATATGATGATGAAGAGCAGGTATATTTACCTGTTAAAAGCATAAGCACTCAACTTCCAGACCAGACTCTGTCTGAAGATGTTGAGGATAAACTTCGCGCCAAAAACTATAAAAGCCGTTTTCATGAAGCTTCTAAAGTTATTGTTCCGTTAAGAGTTATAGCCTTTATACTTATATTTATATCTCTTTCATATTTAATAATAACCCAGCTAAGATATATTTTCTTTTCTACATCATATTTTGAATTAAAAGAATTTCAAGTAACAGGCAATTCAACTCTGAGTCAGGATTATATAATAAAGAAATCAGGTATAGCTCCTGCACAGCACATCTTTTCTCTTGATTGCGAAGAAGTAAAACAAAGATTGTTGAATGAACCTCTAATAAAAGATGCTAGTGTGGAACTCCAGGGTTTGAATACACTAAAAATCAATATCACCGAAAGACACCCTTTTATATATGCCAAATGCGGTATAGCTTTTTATGAAGTTAGCGAAGATGGCGTTATAATCAATACTGAAGGAATGGGTGAAAAAGATTTACCGATAATAACAGGTTTAAAATTAGAAGAATCAACATTAGGAACATCGATTGCACATAATGATGATTTTTATATGGCAAAAAGTTGGGTAAAAACTTTCGATGAAAATATTTTAAAACAAATTTCTGAAATCAACTTTTCTAAATGTCAAAATCCGTATATAATAATGCTTACAGGAGAAAAAATCTTCCCTAGAAATGCGGAAGATTTTAAAAATAGATACGTTTTTTTGCGTGCACTCCTTGACAATTTACGCAAGAATAATGTAGAACCTTTTTACTTAGATATGAGGGCACTGAATGATATAGTTATTCGTCCTCAAAAAATATCGCAAACAAATTCTGAAAATAGAGGTCTAACAACTGGTGGATGATATAATTGTCGGTCTAGACATAGGCACTACTAAGGTTTGTGCTGTAATAGGTGAATTAAAAGAAGATCGCACAATCAATGTATTGGGAGCAGGTTCCTGTTCATATACAGATGGTGTCAAAAAGGGCTCTATTGTTGACATAAAATGCACTACAGAAGCTATTGTGTATGCTATAGAAGAAGCAGAAAAATCAGTTGATGTTTCTATAGATTCAGTGTATGTGGGTATTGCTGGTGCACACATTAATTCTATGAACAGCAAAGGTGCTATAGCAATTAAAGGTGCAAACAACGAAATCACTTCTGAAGACGTTGACAGAGCTGTAGATAATGCGAAAACCGCAGTTCAGATTTCAGCTACTCACGAAATAATACACATATTGCCTAGAGAATTTGTTGTTGACGAACAAAGAGAAATAAGCAACCCTAAAGGCATGGTAGGAAGCAGATTAGAAGCTCATGTCCATATTATAACAGGTGCAGTTACATCAATAAAGAATTTGATGAAAAGCTGCGAAATGGCAAAACTTAACGTGGAAGAAGTTGTTTTGACTCAATATGCTTCAAGTCTATCTGCTTTAACAGAAGATGAACGTCGTCTTGGCGTTGTTCTTCTTGATATGGGTGGTGGAACAACAGATTTGATTGTGTATAAAAACGGGCACGTTGAATACTCTAGCAGTATTGATATAGCTGGTAGTAGCATAACTAACGACATTGCATTTGTTTTAAAGACTTCAACAGATAAAGCTGAAGAATTAAAAATAAATGAAGGCGTTGCTCAAATTGATTTGGCTGATGAACAAGTCAATATTGATGTTCCTGTTGCTGGTGGAGAAAAAATTAAAACTATTACACAAACCTATTTGGCTGAAATAATAGAAAGTCGTATGGACGAAATTTTCAGATTGGCTAAGACCAAGATTGAAGAAGTTGTTCCTCTAAATTCTCTTCCTGCTGGAATAGTCTTGACTGGCGGTTCTTCTCTGTTAAAAGGTTGCACAGAACTAGCTGAAGGAATATTTGGAGTTCCTGTCAGAATAGGTAATCCAATTCAGATTAGTGGGTTAAAAGAACAGGTATGCAAACCTCAATATTCTACTGCACTGGGTTTGATTAGATATGGTGCACAAAATTACAGGGAACCGACAAGACAATCAGGCTTTGTTGGTGGATTTTTTGAAAAAATTAAAAATTTTTTCGCTAAGTTCTTTACGGATTAAAAAATATATAGTAAATTAGCACACATATACATAAAGGTAAGTGTTTTATAAATTAGGAGGCAATGGATAGTGTTTGATAATGATTATATGGGTAGCGGAAGCGCTGAAATAAAGGTTATTGGCGTTGGCGGCGGCGGATCTAATGCCGTAAATAGAATGATCGAAGCCGATCTTTCCGGTGTAGAATTTATTGTAGCCAATACGGATGCACAGGCTCTACAGAGTTCTAGTGCAAAATCAAAGATTCAATTGGGTGAAAAGATTACAAAAGGTCTTGGTGCTGGTGCAGATGCTGAAATAGGCAAAAAGGCAGCAGAAGAAGATCGTGATGAAATAGCCGAACAGTTAAAGGGTGCCGATATGGTATTCATTACTGCTGGTATGGGTGGTGGCACAGGTACTGGTGCAGCACCTATTATTGCAGAAGTAGCCCGTGAACAGAATGCACTTACCATTGCCGTTGTAACAAAACCATTCAGCTTTGAAGGTAAGAAGAGAGCTAGTAGTGCAGAACTCGGTATCAAAAACCTCAGAGAACGCGTTGATGCTATTATCGTAGTTCCAAATGATAAGCTTATTGAAATAGCTAATGAAGAACTCACAATGGAAGATGCTTATAGAGAAGCAGATGAAGTATTAAGACAGGGCGTTCAGGGTATCTCCGATCTTATTACAATTAATGGTGTTATCAACGTCGACTTCGCAGACGTTAAGACTATTATGAAGAGCTCTGGTTCTGCATTAATGGGTATTGGTATCGCTTCTGGTGAAAACCGTGCTGTTACTGCAGCTCAGCAGGCTATTGACAGCCCATTGTTGGAATCTTCAATTCAGGGTGCAAGAGGTGTTCTTGTAAGCATTTCTGCTTCACGCAGCCTTGGTATTATGGAAGTTAACAAAGCTATGAGCATTATCAGAGACGCTGCTGATGATGATGCTAACATTATTTTCGGTCACAATGTTAACGAAGAACTTGGTGAAAGCATTAAGATTACAGTAGTTGCTACTGGATTCGGTAAAGAAGAAAGAGCTTCTATCAGCAATAGCGGTGCAAGTCGCATATTGGATTCAGTTCGTTCAAATCGCCAAGCTGTTGAACCACAGACAAGACCTGTTCAGCAGGTAGTTAACGCTGCACCTGTTGCAAATGACGACAGTGATATCCCAGCAATTCTTCGCAACAGCAACAGTGATGACCACAATTTCCCAGCTTTCTTACGCAGAGGGAAAAAATAATCTCTAAGATTTAGCTGATTAACAAAGAACAGGGGCAGATATATCTTCCCCTGTTTTTTATTTATAAAAAAATAAAAGGAAAAGAAATTGAGCTTAAAACATAGATTTAACTATGAATCTGTAGCAAATCAGTTAAAAAGCACAGAGCACCATTATATAGAAAGTAAATATGCTGGTGGTATTAGTATAGCTTTGGTTTATCCTAATCTTTACAGTTTAGGAATGAGTAACCTAGGTTATCTTACTGTGCACAGACTTGTAAGCTCAATTCCTAATACAGGTGTAGAACGCTTTTTCCCTGCTCTACAGCAAGAAATTCCTTTAGAAGCTCCATACTATTCATTTGAAACAGGTCGCCCACTTGGGGATTTTAATATATTAATGTTCTCTTTCAGCTTTGAAGGCGATTTTGATAAAATACCCGGTATTTTTTCGTCTTTGGGATTACCCGTTTTGGCTAAAGATAGAAATAAGCATCACCCTCTTCTAATAGCTGGTGGTGCTGCAATCGCTTCGAATCCAAAAGCTCTTTCTCTTGTTTTTGATATAATAATTCCAGGAGAAGCAGAAACTACGATAATTCCTGTTGTGGAAGCATTACATAAAGATGGTTTTGAAAAGGAAAAAATAGCTTCGATAAAAGGTGTGTGGGTTCCCTCAATTTCAGATAAGGTTCCAGAGCTTTCTGGAGTGCACGATGTAAACCAACAGCCAGCATATTCTCATATTGTTTCTCCTTATAATTCTTTTGGTGGGGCCCATATGATAGAAGTGATGCGAGGTTGTCCAAGAGTGTGCTCTTTTTGTCTTGCAAGATGTATTTATGCACCGCCAAGACCAGTAAAAGCTTCTGTATTTGAAAACTGGCTTAATGCACACCCTGATTGCAAAGACTTGGGGCTTGTTGCTCCTTCGCTCTTTGATCACCCAGAAGTTGAACAGATTTTTTCTATGCTTCAAGAAAGGAATATAAAGGTTAGAAATTCTTCTGTTAAATGGGAAAAACTTTCGGCAAACATAATAAATGCTTTGCAAAAGTCTGGCATTACAGGCTTAACAGTTGCTCCGGAAACAGGCAGCGAACGACTAAGAAAAGCTATGAAAAAGCCTATGAGCGAAGATTTATTCATGGAAAGAATAAAATCATTATTCGACCACGGTTTTGAACATATAAAAATGTATTTTGTAAGTTGCTTGCCTGGCGAAGAAGATGAAGATACTGATGCAACAATAGATTTTATTAACAGAGTGATAAAAATAGCTCCTTCGATATCATCTCTATCTGCAACTTTTTCCGTCTTTGTTCCGAAGAATCATACAACTTGGCAAAATGAGCCCGCACCAGAACAATATACAATAAAAAAACGAACTAAATATCTAAGAGAAGGCTTAAATAAACTTGGTTCTTTTAAAGCAAATTTTGAAAGCCCCCAAGAAGTTCTGCGCCAAGCCTATCTTGCAAAGGTAGGCCCTGAGTTGGGTGAAGAATACGATAGGCTAGCCAAAGAAGAAAGAGCTAACCGTCTGTTTAAGAAAGGACAGTTCACGAATATAGATTATTAGTTAAGATGTTTACTTTTGCCTTGTTTAATTTCAAAATACTTATTGACCAAGATAACTAAAATAGCTTATAAAATTTAGTCAGATAACAAAATAAGAGCAAATAAATATATGGATAATCGACCTATAGGAATATTCGACTCAGGAGTTGGCGGATTAACTGTATTCAAGGAAATACGTAAACTTCTGCCTTTTGAAAACCTTATTTACTTTGGAGATACTGCTAGAGTTCCTTATGGGAACAAATCTCCTGTTGCTGTTCAAAAATATTCTTTAGAAATTGCTAAATTTCTTGAAATGCAGAACGTAAAAATGATTATAATTGCTTGTAATACTGCTTCTGCATTAGCTTTATCTACCCTTAGAAATGAAGTTAGAATTCCAGTGATTGGTGTTATAGAGCCAGGTGTCAGAGCCGCAATAAAGTCGGCTCATAATAATAGCATAGCTGTTATAGGCACAAAAGCTACCATAACATCTGGAGCTTATCAAAATCGTATAAAAAGATTGAGAAGCTCTATTAATGTAATCGCTGTCCCTTGTCCTCTTTTTGTTCCTATAGTTGAAGAAAATCTTATGAATACAAAAGTTGCTGCTGAAGCTATGGAAATGTATTTATCTGATTTAAAAAAGACAGATATAAAGTCTTTAATCTTAGCTTGCACCCATTATCCATTGTTGAAAAATCAAATCAGCAAATTTTTTGATGATAAAATCAATCTTGTAGATTCGGCTTATGAAACAGCCAAAGAAGTAAAGGAAACCTTAGAAGCTAGAAGAATGTCTACTGAACAGGAAACTCCTGGAAAAGAAAGCTTTTTTGTTTCCGATAGCCCAGAAACCTTTTCCAATATAGCAGCTAATTTCTTGAATCGCCCTATAGATGGTAAATGTGTTTTTCACCCATGGGCAGAATTTTGATTAAACGGTAATAGAATGGAAGAAGAAACCTCAAAACTTGGCAAAATCATATATAATCTTATTGATGCTATGTTTTGGATAGCTGATGAAACAGCTAGATGGTGGGAAATAAGCAAAATAACCATTCAGGTAAAAACCTTCCGAAGACAGAAAGCTGTTTTAAACAAATTAATCAAGGAAAACGAAAAGAAATCAATAGGAATTAGTGTTGCGCAAACAGCGGAACTGGCATCGTTAAATGAAAGTATTTCAAAACTTGCAGCCAAAGAAGATTTCTTAAAAAGTAAATGCTGGTCCTGGACACCATTTATAGACTTTACTCTTATATTTTTATTGTTTCTTTATGGGGTAATTTCAATAAATCCAATAAAAAAGATACAAGACAACCCTCGAACCAATATAGGGGTATTTGGTGGTCAGATCAGCAGAGTTAGAGAATTACCTTTTCAGGGGCACAGCATTATTACTGATTCAATTTGGTTTGATAACAGACTTTATGTAGCGGGTAATAATGGTGTAACAATAATAAACACAGTTACAGGGCAAACCCAGAATATTAAAGACCTTCCCCAGAATTTTTTTGCCAAAGACCTTCAGATTATCAACAACCATTTATTGATAGCTGGGTATTCTGGAGTATTTGAATACGAAAATAATGTTTTAAAAACTTTATTTGATGAAAATAAACTTCCTAATAAGCTTGTAAACGCATTTGCTGTTGTTAATGAACGAAAAAAACAATATTTAATAGGAACTTTAGGGGATGGGCTGTTTAGAACCAATGGAGACAGTATTATTCCTATTTCTAATACCAGCAATTACATAATTAGAAGTTTTGGTCATCAAAGACAAGAACTTTGGATTCTACATGATGAAGGTATTTTAACTGGAAATTCTGATAAGCTAACCAGCCTTGATTTGCAGGTTCTAGCTGGCAAGAAGACCAGATGTATGGTAACTACCGACAAGAATGTCTTTATTGGAACAGATCAGGGTATTGTAGCTGGTTATAGAAGTTCCAAAAACTGGGTTTGGACAATGCTTTCTTCTATAAAGCCAGGATTTATCAATGATATTATAAATGCTGGAGAAGTCCTTTTTATTGCATCTGATGAAGGGGTGTTCAGATACTATAAAGGGAAAATGGATAGATTATCTAGTATTCCAACTTACTCTCTTAGCTTATGCGATACTTTCTTGGCTGCTATAGGCAAATCTTCTGTTATTTTCTACTATTTTAATTTTTCTGGCAATATTGGCAATAGCTCAATATTTGGCGTAGTTCCTGAGTTGGGAACTTATACCCCGACTTTACCTATTACAACTTTGCCTATGGAAGTCAGACCGAATTATAAAAGAATGCCAGATTACGGTTTAATTGAGACTGACGGAAAAGAACCTCTGACAGAAAGTGCTCTTTCAACAGAAAGCTATCCGCCAGATCAAAAGCCGATGGTTGAACTTCCTATTGAACTTCAAAGACCGGTATTTTCAGATATTACCAAATTTAATAACAAATATTTACTGGCTACAACCAATAGAGGTATATGGTCCTTTGATGGTGAAGTCTGGAAACAGATTGAACATAAGGGTATAGGGAATGCCAATAAACTTTGTTGTAATGAAAAACATTGTTACGCTTATAGCAGTGAATTTGGAATATACGAAATAGTAGACGGCAATACAAAACTAATTATAGAGCCTAAAGAAACTAAAAATCTGAAGTATCTCAGTATTTGTGATGAAGATACTCTTTTGCTTTTGTATTCTGATGGTAAGGTTAAAACTTTTAAGAATGGTGAATTCAATCTTTTCTTTACAATACCTAATGAATTTGTAAACAATTGTCATTCTATCTGGAAAGTTATGGATCAGTATGTAGCTGTTCTGAATCAGGGTATTATGACCCATGAATCCAATGGAAAATGGAATCTTATGTTTTTCCAAGGCAATATAGATTCTGCAAGAATAGCTGATGTAATCAATCTTAATCAAAAAGTTTTATATATAGCTTTAAATGATGGCAGAATCTTTGAATATTACAACAATAGACTGCCTCTTTCTGGAATCGTAGCTGATCATCCAAATTCTATTAACTATTCTGGAAATCTTTGGGTAGCAAGTATGGATTCTCTTTATTTAAAAGAGAAAAATACTTTTATAGCAATTCCATTTAAAAGCAGAGATAGAATTCTAGGGGCTTTCCCAGATAAAGAAAACAAAAATATTTATGTTTTCACAGCTTCTGGACTTAGAATTTTAAACAAACAAAAATAAAAAATCTTAATAATACAGCGGCAAATTACCGATAAGTTTAATATATCTATAAGCAGAATTTACATCTATGGCAAAAGAATATTTACCTGTATTTGCAGAAGAAATTTTCATCGTTAACCTATACGGAACAGATGAAGAAATATATGAATTCAACGAGTTAATGAAAGAAACTCATGTTGAAAAAAATCTTATGTCAATGACTCTCATCATTGAAGAGATTAAAAGACGTAATTTTCTGAAAATTAACTGGCAATGCTGTTCTAGATGCAGATACTATGCAAATTGTAAAATTAATTGGTATAGAGGCGAACGACATATGAACAATCGCCATTGTTGCACCTATTGTCAGAATTTCTGGGATTGTCATAGTAAATTCTGCAAAGAAAACAATTTAAGTGAAAAATCAGCAGAAATCTGCAAACAAAAACATGCCCAATAGACTAGCAAAAATATATAAAAATTTATTTTCGTTCTTGTTTATATTATGTTGCTCTTATATAGCTGAAATGCCTTGTTATGCAGGTCTTTCACTTCAAGGTCCATCTGGTTTTGTCAACGTTCCTTCTTATAAAACTGTTCATGAAAAAGAAATTGAATTATCTGTAAAAGGCAGAATGTATGAAAGCTATAAGGGAGATAGAGCAAAAGATGGTTATATGACTACTTTTTCTTTTGCATTTTCTCCGATAAAAGATGTTGAGTTTGGCATACAGGCAGATTTAGATTCTGAATTAAGTAGAAATGATGTTGAAACTGACCCTAAGCTTAATTTTAAAGTAAGGCTTCCTTCTTTTGGTGAAGGTGAGTTTTCTCAAATGGCTTTTGGTGGTGTTTTTGATACAAATCCCAATAATTATCATACACTTTATTTTAGTTTAGGTGGTTTGGGTATAGGTTGGAATTTTGGTGGTAATGAAGGGGTTGGAACAGCTTCATACGGAAAATATAAAAAAGGTAAAAGGAAACCAGAAACTCTTTGTTTGTTGTTCGGAGCTGAAGTTCCTGGTAGAAAACCTGGCGAAAGAGGTTATAAAAGCCAGTATATAGTAGATTATAATGGTGATGTAATTTCTGTAGGTTGGAGATTTTATTCCCACAGAGGTTTTTCTGTTGAAGTTCTAGGTTCAACCAAATCAAGTTACGATGATTTTTACAAATATAAACCCTTAACTGTAGGTATAGGTGCTAATTTTTAAAGCAAGACTATTGACTTTTTTTAGTTAAAAGTAGCATAATTTTCCCATACAAATAGATTTTGAAGGAAAAACTGTGCTGGGTATAACATTTATTGGGTCAGGCAGCAAAGGCAATTCTGCATTATTAGAACTGAATAATTCATATTATTTATTAGATGCAGGAATTTCATGCAAGAAAATCTGTGATTGCTTGTTGGAAAGAAATCTGACCCTCAATGAAATAGAAGGTATTTTCCTTACTCATGAGCACAATGACCATATAAAAGGTCTAAATGTTCTTTTAAAAAAGGCACCGCATCTTAAAATTTATTGCACGCCAGGTACTGCTTCAGCAATCGTAGATAGAGGTATTCCCATAGAAGAATACTATTCTATGAAATATGAAGAAGTATTTGAAATCAGCGGTTGTTTATGCACAGCTTTTCGAGTTCCCCATGATGCAGCACAGCCTATGGGACTTCATATCACAAAAGATAATTATTCAATGGTTATGGCAACAGACCTTGGCTGTGTAACTCCAGATGTTATAAAACATACCCAGGATGCTGATTTGCTATGTATTGAAAGTAATTATGATTCTGATATGCTTAAATCCTGCTCCTACCCTAGTTGGCTTAAACAGAGAATAAAAAGCAAAACTGGGCATCTTCCGAACGAAGGTGTAAGAGGTATACTTTCTAGAATGAATAAAGTTCCTCAAAGTGTAGTATTAATGCATTTAAGCCAAGAATCCAATACTAAAGAAAAAGCTCTTGATGCATTAAATTCTTTCTTAAAATTTGATGGTTTAGAATTTAAAAATATGCATGTAACTGTTGCTAGTCAGGATTACCCTAGTGAACGAGTTACAGTTGGAAATGAATTAAATTCTAATCTCAAAGCGAAGTTATTAAATAATATTAATTTGGAATCTTTCAGCAGAGAGGCATTAGGATGAAAATAGAAATTTTAATGCCTGGAAAAATACAGGATAAGCCTTATCAAAAGTTAGTTGATTTATATTTAGAAAGATGTTCGAAACGTCTTCCTGTAGAAATCATTAATTGTAAAACAGAAGATGAGCTTGTTAAACGAATTAATGGCAGAGAATTCATAATTGCTCTTGATGAACATGCCAAATGCCCAGATACTAACGGGTTTGTAAAGTGGCTGGATACAAAGTTAAAGTCAGGTTGTAATCGCCTTACAATTTGCTTAGGAGCTGCTGAAGGGCATGATCCAAGAGTAAAGGCTAGCGCAAACGAATTTATTTCTCTTTCACCCTTAACCTTAAACCATCAATTAGCACTTTTAGTGCTTGCAGAACAACTTTATAGGGCAATATCTATAATGTTCGGCGAACCTTACCATAAAGCATGATTATAATTGAAGACGAACACTACAGTACAATCAGCAAGGCAATAAAAGAATATGCAGGTATAGTCCTTGAACGTATACCGCAGAATCGTGTCGAGAAAAAAATAATAGACCAGATGAAGCAGTTGAACTGCCATAACATAAATGACTTTGTAGAATTGCTTAAAAACTGCAACAATAATTCCAAGATAATGGATAGCTTTATTAGTGAAATAACCATTAGTGAAAGCTATATTTTCCGTAATCCAAAGCAATTTGAGTATATGATAAATCAGTTCTTCCCAGAGTTCTTTAAGAAGAATAATTTTGAATTCCCCTTGAGAATCTGGAGTGCTGGATGTTCTCACGGAGAAGAACCTTATTCAATAGCGATGATAGCCAAAGATTTCAAACAGAAAAATCCTAAGGCAAAATTTGTTATCAACGCTGGCGATATAGACAAAACTTGTCTTTTGGAAGCACAAAAAGGTGTATACAAATCTAAATCGATGCACGGCAAAATAGAATTTTTCGAACACAAACTTGGCTTCCATATTGGCAAACATGACAAAAATGGCAACTGTTTAATTTCCCAAGATCTTAAGGAAATGGTTGATTTTCATTGGCTTAATTTAAAAAATATTTCTAAACTAAAAATTATGCAGGGTTCTGATATTATTTTTTGTAGAAACGTGTTAATATATTTTGATGAAGTCTTAAGGAAAAAAATATTAGAAACCTTCTATGAGTATTTGAATCCAAATGGCCTTCTATTTATAGGAGAAAGTGAATGTTTCTCATTCCCAGAAAAAACATTCGAACTGCTCGATACTAAAGGAAGTTACGCATACAGGAAACCAGGAAGTAAGTAGGATATGGAAGAAGAGAAAAAAAAGATACGTGTTGTCATAGTAGATGATTCTGCTTTTATGAGAACCGCAATAGAAAGAATGCTTAAATCCGATCCTTCTATAGAAATAGTCGGTTCAGCGGCTAATGGTATGGAAGCAATAGATAGAACAGTCAGATTAAAACCTGACGTTGTTACTATGGACGTTGAAATGCCTATTATGGATGGATTACAAGCATTAAAAGAAATAATGCGTATTAGACCTACTCCTGTAATAATGGTTAGCTCTTTAACTCATGAAGGAGCAAAAGTTACATTAGATGCTCTTGATCTCGGTGCAGTAGACTATGTTCCGAAGCCTGGTTCTACTTTTTCTACAAATATACTTCAGTTGAAGGGTGAATTGGTTTCAAAAATTCATAATGCTGCTGGAAGCCAGCCCCATTCTATAAAATTAGAATTTGCTCCAAAAACAACAGTTAAACGATTTCCTGTAAAAGATGATAGAATAACAAAAGTTATCTTTATTGGTGCTTCAACTGGTGGTCCGCCAGCTATACAGAAAATTTTATCTTCTCTAGATCCGAATTTACCAGCTCCAATTGTAATAGCTCAGCATATGCCAAAAGCTTTTACTGCTGCTTTTGCATCAAGATTAAACATGATTTGCAGGCTAAAAGTAAAAGAAGCTTGTGATGGCGAGCAGTTACAGAATTCTATTGCTTATATTTGTCCAGGTGACCATCAAACAACAGTTAATAGAAGTCTTGAAGGCAAATGTACTTTTTCGGTTGTTTCAAACACTGTTCAAAAAGACCAGTTTGCTCCTTGTATTAATACTCTCTTCTTCTCGGCTGCCAAAGAGTTTGCACATAATGCTGTAGGAATTATTCTTACTGGTATGGGTGAAGATGGTGTTAGAGGGCTAAAGAATATTAAGCTTATGGGTGGTTTAACCATTGCCCAAGACCGTGTTTCATCAGTCGTTTATGGTATGCCAAGAGCTGCTTTAGACCAACAGGCCGCAGTAAGAATACTTAATCTTGACGATATAGCCAACGAAATAGAATTATCTTTAAAATAGGCTAGAAAAATGTCTTTAAGCACGAAACTGAAGAGATTTAGCTTCAGACTGCCCCAAGGTGCAGAAGGAATGTTGTCGTTTTTCCTTATTATATGCGACATGTTTCTTTTGGATTATGTTTTTAGAAAAACTTTTTATCTCTGGTTATCAAGTGCTGGTCCAGTAGATCTTTATATTGCTTCTTATAATCAGGTTAAATGGTATCTATTCGCTTTTTATCTTTTCTTTGGAACAATATCCGGTCTTTTTCGTTTAAGAAGTCTTAAAGCCGCTTCAGACATAATATTTCATACCACCAGTTCTTTACTTTCTACTTTCATAGTTTTCAATCTTGTTGGCTTTATGTCTAGAAGTTTTGCTGCTTTGTCTCATAACTTCCCAAGACCAATTATGCTTATAGCTACTGCTATCAGTATTGTTGCAGTATTCTTAACAAGAATTATTATATCTAGAATTTTCAGACCTCACCCAAATCTTGTTAAAGCAATAGTTATAGGTGATTTGGCTGAAGGAAAAAGAATCATAAACCATTTCCATCGCCGAGGTGGTGTAAGATTTCGCATTGTTCGCTCAATGAAGTCTAGTGAAATAGATGAACTGGCATCAGAAGTCATATTCAAACATGTTCACGAAGTATTCGTAACAGATACAAATTTGAATTTAGATAAGTTTTGGGCACAGATTTACTATCAGAGAAAAGAAGAACCTCACAGATTTAACGTAAGAATATCCGTAGATCCTAGTAAAACAGCGGCTTCTATAGGTTTACACAGCTTGGAAGATTTCCCTTTGATTACAATCTGTTCTCATCCTTTAACTACAGTTCAGAGAATAATAAAAAGAGTTTTCGATGTTTTGTTCTCTATTTTTGCAATTATTATTACCTCTCCTGTAATGATTCTTACTGCTATATTGGTTAAGATAGACTCACCTGGTCCTGTTTTCTATAAACAAAAAAGAGTAGGGCTTAACGGTAAGGAATACGACGTTATCAAGTTTCGTTCCATGAGAATGGGTTCTGAAGCTCAAACAGGTCCAACTGTATCTACCGCAGATGACCCTAGAGTTTCTAAACTTGGCAAGTTTATTAGAAAATTTGGTATTGATGAACTACCGCAATTCTTCTTGGTGTTAACTGGAGAAATGTCTGTGGTAGGACCACGTCCTGAACGACCTTTCTTTGTAAACGATTTTTATGAGTTTCAGGGAAGAAGGCTATCGGTTAAACCTGGTGTAACCGGTCTTGCTGCTGTAAACTCAAGATATTACCTTAAGTTGGTTGATAAAGTTACTTACGATTATTACTATCTTGATTACTACAGCATTCTTTTAGACATAAAGATAGTTTTCCAAACCGTTTGGGTTTTGCTTTTCGAACCTAATTATTCTAAGTAAAGTACTTCTCTATAGTTTTATTAATGAGGTTTAACAAATAACTGTCATTGTTTATTGTAATTATTGTTTTTGGTAGTTATTGTCTTGCTTATGCTCTATAAACTATAATTAATTAGAATCATTAGATAAATTTTTAAATTTCGATTAAACAATAAAAACAACAAAAACCAACTACAACAAGTACCAATTAAAATGGCTTGTATCTTTAAGCTAAAGGTGGTACACTTTTATATCCTTTTTTAGGAGTGAATAATATGGCAAAAATTAATTCAAAAATGACTATTTCAGAAGTACTTAAAGAAAAACCAGAAGCATCTGAAGTCTTACATGAATTTGGAATGCATTGTCTTGGTTGTGCTATTGCAGCAGGCGAATCTATTGAAGAAGCTGCTGAAGCTCATGGAATTAAATTAGAAGATTTATTAGCTGCTCTTAATAAATAACAATGCTTCTCGAACGTATCAACGAACCTAGTGATTTAAGAAAGCTCACCATAAATGAGCTTGAAGCGTTAAGCAAAGAAATTCGCGAACGTATAATTGAAGTTGTGTCAAAAAATGGCGGCCATCTCGCCAGCAATCTAGGTATCGTTGAGCTAACTCTTGCTATTCATAGAGTTTTTAATTCTCCCACCGATCAAATAGTTTGGGATGTCGGTCATCAGTCATATACTCATAAACTTATCACTGGCAGACAGAAAGAATTTGATACTCTACGTAAATTCAACGGCTTGAGTGGTTTCCCAAAAATATCAGAAAGCATACACGATTCATTTAATACTGGGCATAGTTCTACTTCCATATCTGTTGCTCAAGGTTTGGCCTTGGCAAAAGAACAATTACAACTTCCTGGTAAAACCATAGCAGTAATAGGCGATGGAGCCATGACTGGCGGGATGTCTTTTGAAGCTCTCAACTATATAGGGCACAGAAAAAGCAACGTTGTAGTCATATTAAACGATAATGAAATGTCTATATCTCCAAATGTTGGAGCTATGGCTATGTATCTGCATCGTCTCAGATTAGAACCAGCTTATACAACTCCTAAGGATTATTTATCAAAAGTCTTGAAGAATATTCCTGGCTTTGGGACTAGACTTTATAATGTATTAAGCCGTATTGAAGGCAGCTTTAAGTATCTGCTTACTCCGGGTATGATATTTGAAGAACTTGGCTTTAAATATATTGGTCCTGTTGACGGTTATAATTTTGAAGTTTTAGAAAGAGCCTTAGTTAGAGCAAAAGATAGACAGGGACCTGTTTTGGTTCATGTTCTTACTCAGAAAGGCAGAGGTTATAAACCCGCTCAGGAACAAAGCAACAAGTTCCATGGTATAGGTCCTTTCGAAATAGAAACAGGAAATACCAAAAAGTCTGTAGATTCACCGCCAACTTATACAGAAATATTTGGTAATACTATTTGCAAGCTTGCAAATGACAACAAGAGCATTATTGCTATCACTGCCGCAATGAAAGAAGGAACGGGGCTTACTAAATTTGCCAACGAGTTCCCTTCAAGATTTTATGATGTTGGTATAGCTGAACAGCATGCAGTAACTATAGCGGCTGCTCTTGCTAAGTCAGGCTTGAAACCTTTTGTAGCTATTTATTCTACTTTCCTACAAAGAGCTTATGACCAGATTGTTCATGATGTAGCTCTAACCAATCAGCCAGTAGTATTCTGCTTAGATCGTGCTGGTTTGGTCGGTGAAGATGGGCCAACTCATCATGGCTGTCTTGATATTTCATATATGAGATCTATTCCTAATATGCAGGTTATGGCTCCGCGTGATGAAGTAGAATTGGCTTTAATGCTTGAATATGCTTCAAAACAGAATACTCCTGTTGCTATAAGATATCCAAGAGGCTATGCTACTGGAACAAAAGATGAACCTTCTTCTAGACAACCAATTCAGACTGGTAAATCAGAAGTTTTAAAAGATGGGAAGGATTTAATCTTTATCCCATTAGGTGCTTCTTGTTCTGATGCTTACAAAGTAATAGACGAGCTGGAAAAAAATAGCAATATAAGCGTTAAGCTTATTAACCCAAGATTTGTTAAGCCTTTCGATGAAGAAATGCTTTCAGATATAATTGCTTCCAAATTACCGATAGTTACATTAGAAGACAGTGTTCTTGCAGGCGGATTTGGTAGTATGCTTGCTGAAAAGTTGATAGATGCCCAAGCTACAAACAGACTTCTAAGATTTGGTTTGCCAGATAGTTTTGTTCCTCATGGAAGCTTAAAAGAATTGAAAACTATGCTTGGATTAAACTGCCAAAGCATTGTAAATAAAATAACTGAATGGATTAAAATCTAATATTTTCGTTTATTTTTTAATCATTCAAGGGTTTACCACAGTATTTGCAGTATTTGGCGTCAGCGTCATGCCCTTCTTTACAGCAAAATGGGCAAGTTTGAGTGGTTATTTTATTTTTTTGCGGAAAAATCATTTCTGAGGTTACTATTCCTGTTGGAATAGCTATGATTCCATAGCCTAAAAGCATAATAAAGAAGGAAAAAGCTTGCCCCATCGGTGTCTTGGGCGATATGTCTCCATAACCAACTGTAGTAAGTGTAACAACAGCCCAATAAACGCTAACAGGGATACTGGTAAAACCATTTTCAGCACCTTCTATAACATACATTACAGAGCCTAAGCAAAATACAATTATGAATACATAAAATGTGAATACAGCTATTCTTTTGATGCTTCGCTTCAGAGAATAGAGCATATTCTCAACTTCGTGTGTGAAATGAACTAATTTGAATAGCCTGAAAACTCGTATGAATCTCAATATTCTGACTACTGATAGATATTGAAAATCTTGAAGACTAGGAATAATACTAAAATAATTTGGCAAAATAGATATTAAATCTATTATTCCAAAAAAGCTTATAGCATAATGCAGGGGCTTAGCTACACAATATAGTCTCAAAAAATACTCTATTGTGAAAAGTATAGTGATTGTCCATTCTACATAATTAAAAAGAGTTCCATATGCAAGACGGTATTTTTCTACGCTGTCTAAAGAAGTAACGAAAACACTTATAAAAATACAGATTAATAAAGCAACATCGAAGGCTTTTCCCCAAAAAGTATCTGCTTCAAAAATAATTTCGTGAATCTTTTTTTGTAATGGGGAAAGAGAAGGAGTGTGTCTGATTTCAGAATAGTTTAGCTTTATCATAAGCCATATTCTACTCTTTTAAGATAATTAAAACAAGATTTTATTAGGTTCTGAATAATGCAAGGGCAGATGTTTTTAATGATTGAATATTTTTAAACTCTGTATTTTTTTGCGTTTTTAGTTATAATGGAAAAATAGAATTCAGGAGTTAGCATGTTTAATAATTACATAAACAAACCTGTAGGTGATTTAACAAAGGATGAAGGTGGTATTATTTATTGTGAATATCATGGTGATGTTGAGAAAAAATACAAGAAATCTACACCTGGATCTGAAACTGAATAATACTTTTATAACAGGAAAACAAAGCAACTTTTCAAAATATAATAAAAAAGGTGAAAATAAATGAGTGTAACTGTTGCAACTGAAACAGCTTCGCAGACAAATTCTTCTGCAGCTCCATCTACAACTGCCGCAGCGGCTCCTGCTGCAAACAATACTGCTAATTCTTTACCGCAGCAATACCAGACCAAAAAGGCTATGTGGGAACGAAAGCTTCTAGACTTAGGTTTGAGAAACCAGCTTATCAATATGCGCAAGTCTCGCACGCTGATTCCTCTTATAACTAATACAATTAACGAACTAGAAGACGCCTTGGCTGATGGTGAAGAATTCTTAATAACTGCAAAACCGGAAAAAACAGTATTTTCAGAAGAAGAATTCAAATTTGATGATTTATTAAAAACAGAAATCAAAGATGAAGATCTACAAAAGGAATTCGCAAAACACCATTTGTTTTCATCATTAACAGAAGGCGAATTAAAGAAAGCAATAAAAGAAGTCTACCGCTCAGCCAAAAGTTCTATCGAAGAAAACGGCGCCAATACTCTTTATTTGGCTCTTGGTCTTTTAAAATGGTTTGAATCTAAGGGGAATAATCCGCCTGCCCGTTATGCACCGATTATTCTTTACCCAATAGATATAATCAGAAAATCAGCAGCTCAAGGCTACACAATCAGTCTTAGAGACGATGACCCACAGCTCAACATAACAATGCTAGAAAAGCTGAAACAGGATTTCAGAATTGAAGTTGAAGGTTTGGATCCTCTTCCTCTAGATGAACACGGGCTAGACACACGTAAAATTTTTGAGACAATACGTGAATATGTTAAACCTCAGGAAAACTGGGAAGTTATAGAAGTTGCTGCAGTAGGTATATTCTCCTTTACTCAGTTTGTAATGTGGAACGACCTGACCAACCGTTCTGACGACCTAATTAAGAATAAAATAGTCAAGAGTTTGTTGGAAGGCAAACTCACCTGGGAAGCTGAAGGCATGGAAACTGGCGACCACGTCTGCGAAGATGATGTTTTTATGGCTATGCCAACAGACGCTTCTCAGCTTTTTGCTGTCAGAAGTGCTTGCGAAAACAAGTCTTTCGTTCTTCACGGTCCTCCAGGAACAGGTAAATCTCAGACTATTACTTCTTTGATTGCAAATGCCTTAGGGCAGAATAAAACCGTTTTATTTGTAGCAGAAAAGATGGCTGCTCTAGAAGTAGTTCAAAAACGTCTTGCTTCTATTGGCTTAGACCCATTCTGCTTAGAACTTCATTCAAATAAATCTCGCAAAAAAGCTGTTTTGGAAAAATTACAGCAGACTACAGAATTCCGCAGACCTAAAGCAAGCGATGATTATAAGCAGAAAGCAGAAGAAATATCCAAACTTCGCAAAGAACTTAATGTTTATTCCGAAGACCTTCATAAGAAGCAAAGCTATGGTTTAAGCATATATGAGCTTATAAATGAATATGAACTAAATTCAGACTTTCCCGATATTCCTGCTTTTTCTCAAGAAGCTTTAGGGAATGTTACTAAGGAACTACTCGACAAGCAGAATCAGATTATTGAATCCTTAATTACTTCTGCTCGTGCTGTTGGTCACCCTGCTGAACATGCTCTTTCAAGAGTAGGTTGTAAAGAATACAACCAGAGTCTTAAAGACGACCTTAATTCTAAGGCTACAAAATACTTGAATAATCTAGAAAAGCTAAAAGAATTAGCTGACGAATTCAAGAATAAAGCAGAACTAACAAATTTAGATGACGACATTGAATGGACAAAACTTTTAACAACTGCTGAACAGGTTGCCAAATGGTCATACTTACCAAAAGCCTGGGCTGACCACAAAGGCATGAATATTTGCATGACTGAAATAGCCGAAATGGCTGACCATTTCGCAAAGTCAAAAGAATTGCGCACTGAACTTGAAAAGAACTGGAAGCCAGAATTTTTCGATCAGAATGGTAGCGAACTTTCAGCTACTCATACTCAGAAGAGTAATTCCTGGTTTATTCCTAGATTCTTCGGGTTATGGAGCTTGAAAAGCAAAGTTTCATCTTTTGCAAAATCTTCTGTTAATGCAGATACTTTAGGCAAAGATCTTTCAGACCTTTCTTTATACCAGTCTGAAAAAGCTAAGGCTGATGAATTATTTAAAAAATACACTGCTGAACTTGATTCTCTTTATGATGGTGAAAACACCGATTGGAACAAGGTTAAAACTTATGCTGTAGATGCAAAAGAAAGCTGCGCCAAACTTAACGAACTTTATAATGATGAAGAACTTCGAATAAAGCTTTGTAGCAATAAAGAACTGACTCAAAAAGCTCAGGAAGTTCAAAAGGCAAACGAAACAAGACTTTCTTCCCAGAAAGAATTTGCTGAAGTTGCTATGCCAAAGCCTGTTAATCAGTTTAATACGCCTGTTCTGGAAGACATAGAAATGTGTAAGAATATCAACAAGCACGTTGAAGGTATAAAAGAATGGACTCTTTGGAATAAAACCTCAAGCGAAGCAGAAGAAGCCGGTTTGGCTGTCCTTGTCGAAGCCTATCAAAAGGGTATGGATCACGACGATATAAAGGGAGCTTATTTAAAATCTATCAGTAAAGGCCTTGCTGCTCGTGCTATAGATGCTTCTAGCACTCTTAATAACTTCTCTGGGAAGGTATTTGACCAGAAAGTAGACAAATTCATAACTCTTGATAAACAGGTCAGCGCTCTTGGAAACCGTGAAATAGTCTATCGTTTGGCTGCAAAACTTCCTGACTTTACTAGAGAGGCTGCTCAAAGCTCTGAACTAGGCATTTTACAAAGAGCTATCAAGAGCGGGGGTAGGGGAACCTCATTAAGAAAGCTTTTTGGGCAGATTCCTAATATTCTTCCAAGACTCTGTCCCTGTATGCTCATGAGCCCTATATCTGTTGCTCAATATATCGACCCCAATAAATCACCTTTCGATCTGGTAATCTTCGACGAAGCTTCACAGCTTACAACCAGCAAAGCAGTTGGTGTTTTGGCTCGTGGTCAGAATGCAGTAATCGTTGGTGACCCCAAGCAGATGCCGCCGACTTCATTCTTCTCTTCTGCTGCAGTTGATGAAGATAACCTTGATTTGGAAGATATGGAAAGTATTCTCGACGACTGCTTAGCCTTGAATATGCCTCAAACTCATTTGTTATGGCACTACAGAAGTAAACACGAAAGCTTGATAGCTTTCAGTAACCATAACTTCTACGAAAGCAAGCTTTTCACTTTCCCATCAGTAGACGACAGAGAATCTAAGGTTAATTTCGTTCCCGTAAAAGGCACTTTTGACCACGGTTCTGGCAAGCGCTACAACAAAGAGGAAGCCGAAGCTGTTGTTAAAGAACTGATTCGCAGAAGCAAAGACCCCAAACTTTCTAAATACAGTGTTGGTGTTGTCACTTTCAACATTCCTCAGCAGAACCTCATCGACGACCTCTTTACTGAAGCCTGTAAGACAGACTTAGAACTTGAAAGCTGGGCTTATAAGAAAGAAGATCCGTTATTCATCAAGAATCTTGAAAATGTTCAAGGTGATGAACGCGATGTAATCATATTCTCAGTCGGTTACGGACCAGACAAAGAAGGCAAAGTCTCTATGAACTTCGGTCCGTTGAACAAAGACGGCGGTTGGCGCAGACTTAACGTTGCTGTTTCCCGTTCTAAACGCGAAATGATGGTATTCAGCTCTATGCTGCCGGAACACATAGACACCAACAAGACCAAAGCAGAAGGCGTTATCGCTCTTAGAAACTTCCTTGATTTTGCTAGGAATCCGAAAGGCTATTCTTTCTCTGCTGAAAAGAATGCTGCTCAAAACGGCATTATAAAGAGTCTTAGCAAAATTTTGAAAGAACAGGGTTATTCTGTAGATACCAACATTGGTAATTCTGAATTCAAGATTGATTTAGGCGTAATCGACCCGAGAAATGAAAACAGATATCTTCTCGGTATTTTGCTCGACGGACCTGTTTATGCAGAATGCAAGACCACCAGAGACCGTGAACTTTCACAGGCAAGTGTTCTTAGAGGCTTAGGCTGGAACATCATTAGAATGTGGAGTATGGATTGGTGGGAAAACAAGGATATTGAAGTTGACAAGCTGTTAGATAAACTAGACAAGCTTAAAAACGACAAATCCATAGAACCAGAAAAGAAAGAAGAACCAAAAGCAGAGCTGAAACCTGTTGAATACGAAGAACCAGGCACTGCTCCTGCCTCTGACTCTGGAATATTTGCCAAACCTTATACTGCAACTCAATTACCTCAAACTTCATTGTCATCAGATGATTTTATGGCTAGAAAGAACGCAGCAGAGCTCAAAAAGCGTGCTATGAAAGTAATTGAAACAGAAGCTCCTATCACAGAAGGTTTGCTTACCAAACGTCTGATTCAAAGCTATGGAATAACAAGAGTTGGAACACGTGTTCAGGCATATTTAGACGAATTCTATGCAAATCTTTCTTTAAAAACCACAACTCAGTCTGACGGTCAAAAGATTTACTGGAATCCAAAGCAGAATCCTGATGATTACAGCGATTGCAGAGCAGGCAAAACAGATGCTGACAAACGTGATTCTAAGGATATTCCAATAATAGAAGCCTCTAATGCTGTTTACAAAATCGTTTCAGATCAGATTGCACTCTCTTCTGAAGATTTAGCCAAGGAAGCGGCAAAACAGCTTGGCTTCTCACGTCTCGGCACAAATCTTACAACTCTTATGGATGCCGCCGTAGAAATGAACAAAGCCGCCGGCTACCTGACCGTCGCTGAAAACGGCAACATCACCCTGAACAAAACAGAAAACTAAGTTTTTCTTAAACAAGACAAAAAATACCCGAACCTAATGATTCGGGTAGTTTTTATTAATCTAATTCAGCTTATTTGCTGAGCTTGAAACCAACTACTGCCAAAGGTGGAACTTCAATGCTGATTGAATGTTCACGGCCGTTACAGCCGTAGAGTTCGCTCCATCTTCCACCATAGTTGCCTATGTTGGAACCGAAATACATTTCTGAGTCAGAATTGAGTATTTCCTGATAGAAGCCGTCTCTTGGAACACCTACACGATAGTTGCTGTGAGGAACCGGGGTGAAGTTAGCAACGAACAGAGTTATATCATCTTCGTTTTCGCCTTTTCTTATCCAGCTAATAACGCTTTCGTCAACATTGTCAAAGCTTATCCATTCAAAGCCTGAACCATCGCAATCTTTCTGATAAAGTGAAGGTTCAGTTCTATACAAATAGTTGAGGTGACCGATAAGGTTCTTTACGCCTGCATTAGAGTCGAATTCCAACAGGTGCCAATCTATGCTCTGATTGCTGTTCCATTCATTCCACTGACCGAAGTCAGAACCCATGAATACAAGCTTCTTGCCCGGCATTGTCCACATCATACTGAACAACAAGCGCAGGTTAGCAAACTTCTGCCAGAAATCGCCCGGCATCTTGTTGATAAGGTTGCCTTTTCCATGAACAACTTCGTCGTGAGAAAGAACATAGATGAAGTTTTCGTTGAAAGCATAAATCAACGGGAAAGTCAGGTTGTTGTGATGATATTTTCTGTAGATTGGGTCTTTCTGGAAATAGCTGAGAGTGTCGTTCATCCAACCCATGTTCCACTTGAAGGTGAAACCCAAACCGCCATCTGCTGCTGGTCTAGAAACCATCGGGAAAGCAGTTGATTCTTCAGCAATATTCATAGTGCCGGGGTGGAGTTCCTGGCATACAGAGTTCATCTGTTTCAAGAAGTCGATTGCTTCGAGATTTTCGCGACCGCCAAATTTGTTTGGTACCCATTCATTTGCTTTTCTAGAATAGTCTAGGTAAAGCATTGAAGCAACTGCGTCAACTCTTAAGCCGTCTGCGTGATATTTATCTAACCAGAACAAAGCACTGCTGATTAGGAAGTTTCTAACTTCGTTTCTGCCGAAATTGAATATCAGAGTTCCCCAGTCTTTGTGTTCACCCTGTCTTGGGTCTGCATGTTCAAAAAGAGCAGTTCCGTCAAATTTTGCCAGACCGTGAGAATCTTTGGGGAAGTGAGCTGGAACCCAGTCTAATATTACGCCGATGCCTTCTTTATGCATATAATCTACGAAATACATAAAGTCTTTCGGATTACCGAAACGGCTTGTTGGAGCGAAATAACCAGTTACCTGATAGCCCCAGGAAATATCTAATGGGTGTTCTGTTACAGGAAGCAGTTCAACGTGAGTGTAGCCCTGTTCCTTAACGTAATCAGCAATAATTGGTGCTAATTCGCGATAGGTAAGGAAGCGGTTACCTTCTTCAGCATTACGCATGAATGAACCAAGATGGCATTCATAAATTGAAACTGGTTCTTTGTGCCAATCTTTTTGGGCTCTGGAAGTCATCCATTCGCCGTCTTCCCAATTATAACCACTCAAATCATAAATCTTGCTGGCGGTTTTGGGTCTAACTTCTGCATAGAATGCAAATGGGTCGGCTTTTTCCAACAAAGCACCGTCTTTGGTCTTGATTTCAAACTTGTAGTTCTGACCAGTCTGCAAACCAGGAATGAAGATTTCCCAAACGCCTGAAGTGCCAAGACTTCTCATAACATGACGACGGCCGTCCCATCTGTTGAAATCGCCGATTACACTAACACGGCGTGCATTTGGAGCCCAAACTGCGAATGAAACACCGCCAAGTTTGTCTTTGAAATAATCAAAGTATCTTATATGAGCACCAAGCTTTTCATAAAGTTCGTGGTGATTGCCCTGGCTGAAATAGTACTGATCCATTTCACCAACAGTTGGCATAAAAGCATAAGAATCATAAAATTCTGCACTAGCACCGTTTTCATAATAGCTTTTAATGCGATATGGGAAAACCTGATTTCTTTCAGTGATTACAGCTTCAAAAAAGCCTGCATCATGAAGCTTTTCCATCTTAAAAGCAGTGCCTGTATTCAGATCGATAACTTCTGCCCTGACTGCATCTGGCAAAAAGCCTCTTACAGCAACAACTTTTTTGCCTTCCTGTTCACATTCATGAGCGCCTAATACTTGGTAGGGGTCATGGTGATTGGTTCCGATAATCAAATCAATTTCGTTTTGACTAACTATTTGAGTCATTATTATCTCCCGTGAATTTTATATTCTTAATAGTGTACAGTTTACAATAAACTTTTCAATATAACAATATTTTTATTGCTACAGATAAACTCTTTGGGTATTTAGCTCAATAATATATTAAAATAAAAAATTTTATATTATATTAAAAGTATAAAAATATTTAAAGGCAATAATAATGAGAAAACTACGAAAAAAACATACTGTTTTACTATTTATATTATTAATCCTTTCCTGCTTGTTACTGATTGCAGTCGATGAAGCCTTTGCTCGTGCCGGCGGTGGTGGTGGCGGAGGCGGCGGAGGTGGCGGCGGAGGCGGCGGTCACGGTGGCCGCGGCGGTAAAGGCGAAACACTAATATTGGATCTTTTTGTTAGCAGTTGTAAAACACGTGGTATTGCAACAACTCTGTTGCTTTTTTCCCCTTTTATATTGTTTCATTTTACAAGTTGTTTTGCAGCTTCATTTTATTATAAAGAAAAGGCTTTATCCAGAGTTTTGTTCTTTCTAGGAGCCTTCTTTTTTGGTGGCATTTTTTGTTTTTCGTGTTTTGGAACTATTTTTTTAGTTTTACCTATTGAATGTGTGACATTAAAAACCATTATAGAGTCAAGAATCAAATATGGTCGTTTTATTACTTGTAACGAAGAACAATCTAAAAAATTCTCCACAGATAATACACCAAAAGAAAAATTAGCTTTAATGAAAATAAAAAAGAATAATCCTTCTTTTTCATTAACAGATTTTAAAACAAGAATAAAAAAAGCTTTTAAAATTATTCAGGATTCTTGGATGGATCAGGATTTATCAAATGCGGAAATGTTCTTAGCTGATGGAACTTATGAACAGTTTCAAATACAAATAAACGGAATGATTAAGGACAATACCGTAGATATAATGAAAGAGCTGGAAATCCAAAATGTTTTTGCAATAAAAGCAGAAAACTCTTTTGATTATGATTCTATATATGTAGCAATTCAAGCAAAAGCCATTAATTATTTAATGAATAAAAGAACAAAAGCTATCATAAAAGGAGATTCTACAGAACCTGAATTATTTGCAGAAGTTTGGTGCTTCATGCGAAGAAAAGGGGCTAAAGAATTAAACAGCAAAGGCTTAATAGAAGGATACTGTCCTAATTGCGGAACACATATAGAAGGAGCAAGATTAATACAGTGCCCTTCTTGCAATGCTTTGCTAAAATCTGGTCAGCATGACTGGATTCTTGCCGGCATTTATCAGTCTTCTGAATGGAGAGACACTCATAATTCACATATTCCTGGATTGAAAAATTTATATAAATATGACCCTTCATTTAACATACAGAATATAGAAGATAAACTCTCAGCCATTTTCTGGCGTATGATTGAAGCTGTTAGAAACCAGAGTGCCGATTCTATTCTTAAAATATCATCAGATAAATTTGCCCAGGATTTTATAAAATCATCTTTCAAACACAAAGAAATATCAAGATATAATAAAGCTGGAACAGATTCTATTGAAATAATAGGTATTTCAGAAGAAGACGGCAAACATGTACTCTTAGGACAAGTTATATGGAATAGTTGTATAACACGAAATGGCAAAGAAGAAACTATTCATCAAAAATCTGTCTTTATTCTTAAAAGAGATATTAATACCAAAACAGATACAAGAAAATGCTTCTGTAGTTCACATTGTATAAATTGCGGAGCAGCAGAAACTTTTAACAGCAGTAATTACTGCGAATACTGCAATACTGCAGTTAATGACGATAAAAAAGATTGGATTCTTACAGATATTTGTAATATATCTGATCTTTTAATAGGAAAATACCTAAATCATGCTAATATTTATGATAAAAAGGAAGTTGTTGTTAATCAGGAAAAGACTGTAGCCAAAGCTAATCAAATTATTGCAGAGCCTACAGATTACAATGATTCTACTGAAGAAGAATATGAAGACGATTCTCTGGATATCAATTTCTGGAGCCTATTAGGCAAATACTCAGTAAAAGATCTGCTTAGAATGTGCATAGCTGTAATGCTTGCAGATGGAGTAATAGACAAAAACGAATTACAAATAATCAGAAAAATCTGTGAAATAGGCTATATCCCCGAAGAAGTTCTTCAAATGAATATAAGAGAAATGCAAAACGCAGATAATCCTATTGAACATGTTTTAGAAACATCAGCAATAGGATTAGATAAAGATTTGCTCAAATTATTAATTAAAATAGCCGTCTCAGATGGAGATGTAGCAAAATCTGAAGTTGATATAATCTTTAAGATGTCAGAAAAGATGCATGTTTCAAGAAATGAAACCATTGATTCCATAAATAATATTTATGAGAAAAGATGGAAAAAGAAACTAGATCAGTCTATTTTTTCCCAAAGGTTTTGAGAATTTCAGTTCTTAGTGTACCAGCACCTGAATTATGAATTAGGAATAAATGCTGGTTCTTGTTAATGCAGGCTCTTACCTGGAAAAGATACAGGTGGCCTGCGTAGCTGGTCATAACAACTGCAACATCGCATCTTCCAACTATTTCGTTGGTTCTTGCCTGGCTTATGGTGTGGAAACCTTCATACCATTCATAATCAGAATCTTCAACACCGGCTTCTTTTAATGTTGGCCAGTATTGTTCACGGCTACCACCGCCAAAAATAACTATTCTTTTGCCCTTCATCAATCCTTCAACAGAATTAGCATTTTCATCGGGAAGAGCATTTAATTGTCTGAGTTTTGCTGTTAATTCCTGATTTTCATTATCAAGTTTTCTGAATTCACTGCGCAGCAAAGCATCTTCTTCAAGAGTTTCTTTGAGTTCTTTGTTGGCGGCATTAACTTTAGCTTCTGCAGCAGAAAGCTGTTTCCTGACTTCTGCTGGGTCGAGTTTTGATAACTTAACTTTTATTTCTTCGTTTTCGATTTTTACTGCTCTGGCTTCGGCTTTAGCTTCATCTCTTTCTATGATAAGCTTGTTAATTTGTTCTTTAAGCTTATCTGCATCAGAGCGCATTTCACCTATCTTTTCCTGAAGTTCTTCCTTGGTTAATTCAAAATCTTTTAAGGAAATATTAGGTCTTGTTTGGTTGAAATGCTTTAAAACGAAGTGGTGATGCGTATAAACTTCGAGAATATCTTTTAAATAATCTTCGTAGGCTTCCTGTTTATCTTCGTTTGGTGGAAATTCTGTTTGAACGTCTTTTATTAAAAGCTTCAAAAGTTTTTTCCCGTCTCTGTAAGCTTTGTCGACATCATCATAAAAAGTAGGTCTTACAAGATTAAGATTTCTTGTTTTATTGAATATTTCATCAAGATACTTGAAATTATCTGCATCTAAAAGCTTCCAGAATCTGATAACATCAGCAGGTTTTATTTCGTATCGAAGTTCACTTAAAACCTTGTCTAATGCTTCTTTCCTTTGGTCTTCGCTGTTAGGTATATCTTCGTTTTCATTCTGCTTACAGATAGTATCTATCTGTTTTACAAGCTTTTTAAAAGCTGGAAACTCATCGCTATCAAGGAATAAAGTAGCCAAAAAACTTTTTCTTTTTAGGAAATGTCTAGAGAAAACTCTTTTTTCTCCGCCGATTTCAACATCATATTTTGAACTAATTTTGCCACCGACATTATATTTTTTCTTTTTCTTGGCTGCTTCTTCTAAGGCTTCAGCTTCACGTGCCTTGCGGATTTTTGCCAGTTTTTCTTCTATCATTTCACTGA
Source organism: Candidatus Rifleibacteriota bacterium (assembly GCA_017417215.1). Classification (GTDB taxonomy): domain Bacteria; phylum Muiribacteriota; class Ozemobacteria; order Ozemobacterales; family Ozemobacteraceae; genus RUG334. The sequence goes on from JAFPZP010000010.1 coordinate 70,114, forward strand.
CAAGACGGGCTTGAACAGGTCCGCTCAGCATAATATCCAATAAATCGCCGATAAATAAAGCGAAAGCTCGACCATTTTTGTCGTAAGCTTCGGCAAATTTTTTATGTATATTCCAATAACGGTTTTCTTCTTCTTCTATTTTGCTTTCTGGTTTTGCTTTTGTTTCTTTCTTTTTCATCAAGTCACCAGCAAGTTGTGTGACCATATTTTTCCCTTTTGATGATGGGGAAAAACCAGCTAGTTTTTCTAATTCATCTAAGTTTTTCTTTTGACTTCTGGAAAGATTAAGACCGTCTAATGGGTTTAACATAAGTGTGACTTCCTGATTATTTTTTAGTTTAATAGTTTAAGCTATTTGATTGCCGCCGCGCTTGCGAGCAAGTTTTAATGCTTTTTCAGCCATTTTTAATAAATCGCCTGGTTTAGTTGTAGCTCCTGAGCTACTTGCCAAACCAAAGCTTCCAGTTAGCATAATGGTTTGATTGCTAGCTCTTACCTTAGTCTGACTAAGTGATTGTTTTAATTTATTGGCTGCAACTAAGGCTCCGGTATATGGTGTTTCTGGAAGAAGCATAGCAAAACTGTCTGCGCCGAATCTGGCAACCAAGTCATGTATTCTTGTTGCAGAGCGGAACATTTTTCCAACTTCTTTCAAAAGTTTGTTACCAGTGTTTTCGCCGTAGGTTTCGTTAACTGTTGAAAAATGGTCTAGATCCATGATGATTAATGAAATATCTTTTCTGTAGCGCTGTGCTCTGCAAAATTCTTCTGTAAGTCTTTGCATAAAAAGATTTTCATTGGCTATGCCTGTAATTGGGTCTGTTGTTGCAGAATAATACATTTTTGTTCTATTTATGGCTACAGAAGCTTGAGCAGCAAATATCTTCATCATCTGATCTGTTCTTGAAGTCATAATATTGCCAGAATGCTTGGTATCAACATAAAGTACACCAATATTGCTGGACATTTCTTTTAATGGAACTATGGCAACAGATAGTATTCCAACGTCTTCTGGGCTTTTAAACTTGGGATTTGGATTCCTGAAGTTATGGGAAGGCCCTATCAAAGATTCACCTGTGTCGAAACATTTGCTTACCAAAAATGAAGTAGCTTGCATATCTTCGGTAACTTCACTGTTATCGAAATTAATCATAGAAACTGTTTCTAATCTGCCAAGTTCTTCGTTGAAAAGCATCATTAATGCTCTTTCACCGCCGGTTACATTTATTGCCATTTCCAAAGTGAAGTCAAGAAGTCTTGGAAAGCTTTCAATTGAATTTAATGCATAACTGACTTCTAAAACTGCTGAAAGCTCTTTGATACGGGTAACCATTTCGCCTTCTGTAGCAGATAATGCAGGGTAATACTGACGCGGAATCTTTGAACGTATTGTTGCAAAACTTTTACGAACAAAGTTTTCGTTACTATTTAAGAAAAATGGGAAAAATCTGTCGCTGTCAGGGCTGACAGAAGCTTCGTTACCTTCAAGTTGCAGAGAGACAAAGACATCGTCAGACATTTCTATAAAACAACCAGGATTAATTGTAGCAATAAAACCTGGCTGGATTTTTTCGCCATTCACGATTGTACCATATGGGCTTTGTAAATCCTGTAATGTCAGGTAACCGTCTGAATTATAGCGAAGCTGAATCTGTCGACGAGAAATGCCCATCTTATTTAACTGAATATCGCAGTCGTTACCGCTGCCTATTACAACACCGTCACCATGCAAACTGGGGCTTCCTTCGTAAAGAATCTGCCCATTTTTATCTGTAATTAAAACTTTCATTTCTTAACCTTATATCCACATTTGCAAACTTTTTTTGCCCCCAATACACGACCACATTCAGGACAATATTTGCTTACGTGGCTGGCAATCTTTTTCTCTGCGGCTTTTAGCTTTCGCTTTTCTTCTAGCTTTTTGGCCATTTCAAGGAAAGCCAGTCCTTCTTCTTCACTAACAGCTTTATTTTTAGCAGCACCACTAATCATTTCTTCATATTTTTCAGAATAATCAGGGTTTTCTTCAAGGTAGGCTTTAAAAGCTTTTTGTGGGTCTTTGTGCTTTTTGTACAAATGTTCATAAGAATAAATAGGTTCTTCTTCGAGCTTTTCTTCGCATATTGCAATGAATTTTTCTTCCCAAATATCATAAGGGTCTTGCATTTATTGTCACCTGCCTTTGCTACTAATGAGGATTATACCTTAATAATTATTAATTATCAATTATGTTGTTATAATTGTTCAAAGGGTGGTTTGACAGTATGGCGATATTTATGTACAATTAAAAAATCACGTCTTGATAACAATATAAAATTATAAGGAGACCAAATGAAAAAGACTTCTATATTGGCTGTAGCAGCTCTGATAGTTGGTTTATGCTCCTCTTCATATGCAGCATCTAATGCTCAGAAAAACGTAAAAAAGAATGCTGAAAAAGAATGGACATTGGCAGTATTCCTTAATGCTGACAACAATCTCGACAGATTTGGTGTAGCAGACCAGGAAGAAATGAGCCGTGTAGGTTCTAATGAATATCTTAATATTGTTTCTTTAATTGACCGTGAAAACGGACCAGCACAAATAAACTACATTGAAAAAGACAATATTAAAAAGCTGAAAGACTTAGGCGAACTCGATATGGGTGACTATAAAGAGTTTGTTAAATTTGTAAAATTCGTAAAAGAAAACTATCCTGCAAAACACTATTGTTTTTCTTTCTGGAACCATGGTTCAGGCTGGAAAGATAAAAACGATGCCGCTTCTGTTTTAAAGGGTATTTCTTACGACGATTCAAGCCACAACCATATTTCAACCAACGATTTAACAGTAGCTTTAGCAGAAGCCAACAAGATTCTCGGTAAAAAAATCGATATGCTCTGCTTTGACGCCTGCTTGATGCAAATGGTTGAAGTTGCATATGCAGCAAAAGATCATGTTGATTATATGGTCGGTTCTGAAGAAACAGAACCAGGCAAAGGCGCTCCTTATGATGATATTCTTAAGACTTTGAAAAAAGGCATGAGCCCAAAAGAATTTGCAATCAGTTGGGTTAATGCTTTCGGTGATTCTTATAACGGTGGCAGCCAGGGAAAAGCAAAATCAACTCAATCTGCTCTTGAAATGAGCAAGTTGCCTCAATTTATTGATGCAATCAATGGTTTTGCAAAAGTAGGCATGTCTAAAGATTATTCAAGATTCTTCAGACAAATGAATGTCTATACTCAGAAATATGCTTATCCAGACAACATGGATTTACTTCATTTTGTTGAATTAATGACTGAACCAACAGGTCTCAACAGTTTGGAAGAATTAAAGAAGCAGAATGTTGATGAAGCTATGAAGACAGCCATAAAGAAGCTTCAAACAGCTGGCAAGCAGTTGATTATTGCTAACAGATTCACAACTCCAGAAGCTCAGGAATCAAAAGGTATTGCTATATTCTTCCCAACTTCATATTATTGCCCATGGCTCTATCAAGACCTTGCTTTTGCAAAGGATACTCTTTGGGACGATATGCTTGAAGCTCAAGGCGGATATGCAGTAATGAACAGAATTTCTGAAGATGTTAAGAAGGGTGAACTTGAATCTTTGGCTAAGTTAGTAAAAGACGCCAAGAAAGACCCCAAAAACAAAGTTTACCGCAGAGTTCTTGTTCAGCTTAACTATATTGCTGATAATGAACGCGCTGTTCCTGCTAAGTCTAAGGCAGAATTTGAAAATCTACGTGGTAAATTGAAATCAGCCATAGCTACTAAGTAAGATAAAAAAGCTTGGGAAAAATCCCAAGCTTTTTTTGTATAAGAAAACCACGCGATAGTCGCGTGGTTTTTATTTATCTTAATTTACTTTCTAAGCCTTAAAAAATTGATATTCCTGTTTTGGTAGTGAAGAGTTCTAAGGCTTTCATTCCTACTAGTGAATTACCGTGCTTATTTAGTTCTGGTGACCAGACGCAAATAGTAAGAAGCTTTGGAATAATAGCGACAATTCCACCACCTACGCCACTTTTGCCTGGCAGACCAGTGCAGAATGCAAATTCCCCAGATTCATCATATAACCCACAAGTCTGCATTAAAGCGTTAAGGCGCTTTGTTTGGCTTAAAGTCAACAGCCTTTTATTGTTAAATGGGTTGATTCCACCGTTTGCCAAATAAGAAAAAGCCTTAGCTATATCTTCGCAGCTCATCATAAGGGCACATTGATGGCAATAAGTGTTTAATACTTCGTTAACATCATTGTTTATATTGCTGAAACTTTTCATGAAATTCAACAGAGCTGCATTCCTGAAATTGGTTTCCATTTCTGAATTGGCTACAACTGAATCATAGTTAATGTACTTGTTGTTAGCCAGGTTTCTTACATAAACAAGAATATCTTTTAATGGGTTCTTGGAAATACTTAAAAGACAGTCTGTGGTAACTAGAGCTCCAGCATTAATAAAGGGGTTTCTTGGTTTACCATTTTCTGTTTCAAGTAAAACTAGAGAATTGAAAGAACTGCCGGAAGGTTCTCTTCCCATCCTGCTCCAGATACTATCTCCAAGGGCAGCGAACACCATAGATAAAACGAAAACTTTTGAAATACTCTGAATAGAAAAAGGTGTTTTGGCATCTCCGACATAATAAGTCTGTCCTTCTAAAGTATGTACACAAATACCGTATTGATTTGGGTCTACTTCAGCGAGGGCGGGGATATAGTCAGCAACTTTCCCTTTGCCTAAAAGACCTTTGGTTTCTTCGTAAATTTCATTTAAACAGCTTTGGTAATCTATATCCATATTATTATATGAAAAAAGCTGCAAAATAAATTGCAGCTTTTTTATTGTTTCAATTTCTGGTTATTAGAACAGTGGTAGGAAACCATTAATCAGCGCAATAAGGAATGCAGCTACAATGCCTACTGCGAAAGATCTCATCTTGAAACCAGTGAGAAACTTGTCTGTGATGCAGAGCATAATAGAACCAACGATGAAATTGATGAGGAAAAGAAGAACTCTTGCTCCTATATTGGCTATAGCTCCTATAACAGGAATACCACTCAATAAATCGGCTATTACTTTTGTTAAGGCAGAAAGGGGTGTTATCAATAATCCGCTTGCAACCATAAGTATGCCAAATATTAAAGCTACTAATATTGATGTTTTAAAATCTTTAATTTCGAAACCAGGAAGTAATTTTGATAATGCTAACATTACAAGAGAACTTACTAATAGTTGAAGTATTAATCCCATAATTTAACCTCACATAAATAATGATGCTAAATTATATCATATTTTTTATGAAATTTAGTTAGTTTTTGTACAGATTTTTTGAATATTTGATTTATTATTTCTTTCAAAGGGGTTACGATTTTTGTTAAAAATGATTATAATTATTCTACTATGAAAAAGAAATTAGCAATTTTACTTAGCGTTTTGTTCCTTTTAACTTGTGTACCAGCACAATCGAATGCTGGTGCATTAACTTCCAAACTTTCTAGTGCTATTTCAAAAGTTCATGAGAAAATAGATTCTGCTTTCAGCAAAGTGAAGGCAAAATTCTCTAAATCTGATGATGCTAAAGCAGCTCAAGCAGCTTCGTCTAAAGAAAACAAGTCTTTACTAAGTAAAGCTCGTTCTGTATTACAGAACTCTTTTAATATGAACTTTCTTAGCTCAGTTCCCGTAATTTTCTGGAGAAAGACTTTCGACAGAATGTTTGATTACACTCAGAGTTCAATAGATAATCTGAATGTAGAATACAATGGTGAACTGATTACTAGAGATGATTTCCAGGACGACAAAGCTTTACACGTTAAGAAGTCCGCAGAACTAGCTCTTCATATCAAGAGTCTGTTTGGTTCTTCTGTATTTGCTTATGGTGTAACTTTGGCTGTTGGCGGCATAAAAGAACTAATAGACAGCAGTTTCCTTAACCCGAATGGTGGTCGCTGCTGGGAAGATTTCTATGCTGATATGGTTGGCGCTAGTGCTGTTTTCGGAGAAAAAGCCTTTGATAAGAAACTTAACAAATATATGGATAGTTTCTTAAAAGAAAATCGTAAGGTTGATATGGTTGACGAAAACACTTCTAATAGCGAAACCTCCGAATATGTTGGTCCAAACGATGTTATAGCTCCAGCTCCTGCAGAAATCGCTTCAGAAGAATCTGAAGACTTAGGTGAAGTTGATGCCGAAACTGCTGATAACACAGAGTTGAAACAGAAGCTTACTGAAGAATACTATGATGCAGTAAAACGCGGCGATACAGAAGCAGTAAAATCAATTTCAGAACAGCTAAGCAATTTAAAATAAATCATAGTTAAGACAAAAACTCTAGTTTGATAAAAGCTAGAGTTTTTTGTTTTTAGTTAAAATAATTGTTTATTTCTTTATTCAAAACGAATAGAATATGGAAAACTTTCTGGAGGAATTTTATGAATATTACAGATTCAATTAAATATATTGGCGTTAATGACCACGAATTAGATTTGTTTGAAGGGCAATACATTGTTCCAAACGGTATGGCTTATAACTCTTATGTAATACTTGATGACAAAATAGCCGTCATGGATACTACAGATGCTAATTTTACCCATGAATGGATGAACAACCTTAAAGAAGTTTTAGGGAATAAGAAACCTGATTATCTTGTTGTTCAACATATGGAACCAGATCATTCCTCTTGTATTTCTAATTTCATGAAAGAATATCCAGAAACAAAAATTGTTGCCTCTGCTATGGCTTTCACTATGATGAAGAATTTCTATGGTAGTGATTTCCCTGAAAATAAAATGGTTGTGGGGGAAGGGGCAAAATTGAATCTCGGCAAGCACGAATTGACTTTTATTACTGCTCCGATGGTTCACTGGCCAGAAGTTATAGTTACCTACGATTCTTTCGATAAAGTTTTGTTCTCTGCTGATGCTTTTGGAAAATTCGGTGCTCTTGATGCTGAAGACGAAGATGGCTGGGCTTGCGAAGCTCGTCGCTACTACTTCGGTATAGTAGGTAAGTATGGTGTTCAAGTTCAGGCACTTTTAAAGAAAGCTGCCAATCTTGATATTCAGAAAATATGTCCTCTTCATGGACCAGTTCTTAGTGAAAATCTAAGTTACTATTTTGATATTTATAATACTTGGTCTTCTTACGGTGTAGAAGCTGAAGGCGTTATGATTGCCTACACTTCTGTTTATGGCAATACCAAAAAGGCTGCTGAAATCCTTGCTCAGAAGTTAGTAGACAAAGGCTGTCCAAAGGTTGCTTTAAACGACTTAGCTCGTGGTGATATGGCTGAAGTTGTTGAAGATGCTTTTAAATACGGCAAAGTTGTTTTGGCTACTACTACCTACAACACAGAAATATTCCCATTTATGAAAGTTTTTATAGATACTTTGGTTGAACATAACTTCCAGAACCGCACCATAGGGTTGATTGAAAATGGAAGCTGGGCACCAACTGCAGCTAAGGTAATGAAAGCTATGCTTGAAAAATGCAAAAACATTACTTTTGCTAATACTACCGTTAGTATTAAATCTGCTGTTACCGAACAGAATGAACAACAATTAGACGCTTTGGCAGAAGAACTAAAGTAAGTCGATTATTCAAAAAAATCAGAGTATGATAATGCTGTCATACTCTGATTTTTTTTACCAGGAAAATATATGCGTGATTCTTTTTGATTATTGTTTTGGCAACTGGAACTCTTGTCTTACAATAGCATATTTGCTAAGATTAAAGTGTTGAGTTGATTATTTCTATTAAAATTAAGGATAAAAAACTTTGGAAGGTATAATCGTTTTCTTATTTGGTATAATAACTGCTGCATTACCTTTTTTGTTTATTGGATTGTTTGTTATTCTTTTTTTTGCAGTTCTTTTGTTCTTTGGTATTAACATTGCTAAGAAGATGGTTAAAGAAAGAAATGAATCTATAGAGTATTGTAATAAAAATGGTTTAACTTTTGAAGATACTATGACGGCTAGTTTTCCTAGTGAATGTAAGAATTGTAAAATAACTAAAAAAGGGAAACAGCGTGATTTTTATTATGTAGTTTCTGGAAAAAGAGATAATGTTTATTTTTCGGTTATGACATATAAATACTCAGATAATGAACCACCAAGAGAAAGCACATTTCTAGGAATGAAAGTTATATCAAAACCTAATCGAAAATACCAGAAACCAGATTACTTTGCTACGCTTTGTTTTCTTTCTGTAGATGGTTTAAATATGCCTCATTTTTTTATCAGAGACGAAAGCTTTATTACGGATTCTTTGGGAAAGTTATTTGGAGGGCAGGATATAAATTTTGAAGAAGACCCTGAATTTTCCAAAAAATTTGTTTTACAGGGTGATAATGAAGGTGAAATAAGAAGGTTTTTTAATAGTAAAGTTCGTTCTTCTTTTGTGAAGTTTCATCAAAAAGGCTTTGTTTATGAAGGGGTTGGTAGACATCTTTTTGTTTATACCCCAAACAGTTATAGTAAAATAGAACAAAAAATGCAGTTCTTTGCTGATTCGCTAAAATTTTTGCCAGCTCTTATTCCTTCAGATAATGAAAATCTTCTTTAAATAAAAAATCGGAGGAGGCGGGATTCGAACCCGCGTACCATTGCTGGTAAACGCATTTCGAGTGCGCCGCGTTATGACCTCTTCGCTACTCCTCCATTGTTAGAACCGTAAGTAAATATTACGACATTAGCTTACAATCTGCAATTATTTTTTATATAATAGATTGTTATGATTAGTTTTAGAAATATAGAATTTCCAGACCCTAGATTAGCTGATGATGAAGGGTTGGTTGCTGTCGGCGGAGATTTGAAACCCGATATGCTGTTAACCGCCTATACTCAAGGTATTTTCCCTTGGACTTCTATACCTGCAATAACCTGGTGGTCGCCTAATCCCAGGGCTATCTTCATTCCGTCAGAATTTAAGTTGTCTTCTAGAATGGAACGAGCTTATAGAAATACAAAGATGACTTTTACCTTTGATAAAGATTTTAGAGGAGTCATAACAGGATGTGCCGCTCCGGCTAAGGGTCGTGAAGAATCTTGGATAGACGATAACTTTATAGAAGCATATTGTGAAATGCACCGCTTAAATCTGGCTCATAGTTGTGAAGCCTGGTTAGATGGCGAACTTGTTGGTGGCGTTTATGGAATAGCCTTGAAAAGATTCTTTGCTGGAGAATCAATGTTCCATAAAGCAACTAATGCTTCTACTTTTTGTCTGAAGTTTTTAATGGATTATCTGGCTAAGAATGATTTTATCCTTTTTGACTCACAGGTTATTAATCCTCATACTCAATATTTAGGAGCTATTGAAATTCCTAGAGATACTTATTTTTCACTTCTGGCAGAAGCTTTAAAGTAAATTACAGGCTTTTTTTGTTGTTCTGCTTAAATTCTGCAAACTATCTATTTTAATAATAAAAAAGTTTGCTCTGTCTCCTTTTCAAAATGACTTGAAATAATTATTGATGTATGATAAAAATAACTGATTAAAGTGTATAAACAGAGGTGGACTAATCGCATGTTAAAGAAACTTATAACCGTTGCTCTTATATTATTTATAGCTAATCAAGCATATTCACAGGAATTAACTCCTCTTCAGAAAAGAGTTAGAACTATTTTCTCTGAAATTAGAAATAGAAATCAAGTAGAAAGAGTTAAAGAAGAAAAAGCTGTTGAAGAAACTCCTTCCGTTCAAGAAGAAGAAACATCTAATTATTATATAGAAACTGTTGTTGAAGAAGAAAACCCAACTGAAATAGTTCTTGCTTCAGACCAGGATGATGTTGAAGAATATGAAGAAGGCGACGGCGAAGAAGAAATCGTTGTTGCTACTGCTCCAAAAGCTGATTGTGAATCTAAAGTTGTAGATGACAGTAAAGAATACAGTGATGTCATTACCGCTGCTGATGCATCTTCAAAAGACAGAACTGCAGTAATTAACAAAAAGTGGAGCATTGAAGCTCTTGGTTGGAATACTGAACTCGATGGTCATGTAAAGATTGTTGAAAATAAGAATCTTCCAAACTCTGGTGAAATCATTGATTTCGGTAGAGATACTAGAAATCTTGATAAAAAGAAAGTTCCTGGTCTTAAATTATCTTATAGAGTTGGTGGAAGAGCTTCTGTAGATTTTAACTGGACTAAGATTGAACAGAACGGTTCTTTGGCTATTGCTAGACAATTCAAAGGCGTTAACTATGCAGCCAATGCTAATTTTGAAATTAACAATTCTATGTATGACTTGGTTTGGAAATATCGCTTCTCTCACAAGGTTGAAGAAACTGGTCGTGAAAAGAGTTATGTTGCTGGTTTGTTAGGTATTAAAGCTTCTGATATGGAATTTAAGCTTAGTGGCGATGTTGCTGGAGTTCCACAGAGTACTTCTTATTCTGAAACTTTTCCTGTTCCTTATATCGGCGTTGAAGCAGGAACTTATCTTGGTGAAAATCTTTATTTGAAGGGCTATTATAGATTCTTAAAGCTTGACGGTATTAAAGATTATGATGCAAAACATGCTGATTTTGATATATCTCTTTCTTACAAGCTTAGCAATAAAGATTGTGATCAAGATTTGTTTGTTGATGTTGGTTATCGTCAGGTTTCTTATGACGTTGACGGCAAAGGCAATGATGTTGAACTCAAATACAAAGGCCCCTATGTTGGCTTAGAATTTAGATTCTGATAAATCTGTTTATTAAACACGTATAAATAAAAAAGCTTGAAGCTAAATAGCTTCAAGCTTTTTTATTGGCTACTCTATGCTCTAAGAGACGAAGTCTCGTCTGCTCTCAAGCTCTTTTGCTCTATTCAATAGGTTTATCTTTTAGACAACTGTATATCTTTTCTTTTTCAAATAAATCTACTAAGTCTTTGTTTAACGCATTATTATTGGCATCCATATGAAGAATGTTCAATGCCTTTTGTAAGGGTAATGCTGGTTTATAAGGTCTATCTTGAGCTGTAAGAGCGTCGAATATGTCTGTAATCCCCATCATCTGGGATTCTAACGGAATATCTTGTTCTGACCTGTGATTTGGATAACCTTTTCCGTTGAGTTTTTCGTGATGAGAATAAGCTATTTCTGGAACTCTGGATAAATCTTTTGTCCAAGGAATCCTAGAGAGAAATTCATATGAGTGTTTTACGTGAGATTCTATTTCTAAGCGTTCTGATTCAGATAATGAACCTCGCTTAATAGACAAAGCAGTAGTTTCTCTTTCTGTTAAATAAGGAGTTTCATTGCCTTCGTTGTCTTTATATGTGGACTTAGAAAGTTCTGCAATACGATTAGAACAGCCTTCTTCTAATACAGTAGGTTCATTGGATTTGATGAGAAGATTGATGGTGTCATCTATTTCTTGTATGCGTTTTTGGAATGCTTTATCCATCTCTGGTTTTGCAGCATTGTATTTTTCTATTCCATTTTTGTCTATGTAATCAAGACATTCCTGGCGATAGTCTGATTCTATTGATTTTCTTATGTATTTGTAGCGTGATTTGAGGTTTTCTAGTTCGTAAGGGAAAAGCTTTTTACTTTTTGTAAGCACTTCTTCATTAACACTTACTTTTCCAAAATCATGAAGCAATGAAGCATATCTTATCTGCAACATGTCTTTTTCACTAAACTTAACATCTGCAAAGGGACCTTCATGCATGTCGTTGATTGTCTGAGCCATTGCTACTGTCAGGTCTGCAACTCTTTCAGAGTGACCATGAGTAACAGGATCTTTCGCTTCTATTGCTACTACTGAAGCTTTTACAAAACCTTCGAACATCTGCCTTATTTCTTGATATAATCTGGCGTTTTCTAGTGCTATGGCGGCTAATGAGGCTAAATCGTCTAAAAATTCCACGTCATTGTTATTAAAAGGAATTATTTGGTCTTCTTCAAGCTTCTTTCCCGGAATTCTTTGATCGTAATCCTTACGTTTGTTAATAAGCTGTATAACGCCTAATACTTCACCGCTGTTGTTGTACATAGCCATAGTAATCATGGATTTTGTTCTATAGCCGGAACTCATATCAAAGTTTTTGTTGTAAGAAACAGATATACTTTCTGGAATAGTATAGACATCAAGCAGGTTAAAAGGTTTAGATGTTTTTGCTGTATATCCGCTTATGGAGTTCTCTTTTATTTCCAGCAAAACGTCTTTTTTCCCGTTCCAGTCGCTTGAAATATTCTGGGTTAATACAAAACGAAGATGGTTGTCGCCTTCTTTGAGATATAAACTCCCTGCATCGGCTTTTGCCAAATGTCTTGTTTTGGTAAGTATCAAGTCTAATAGTTTTTCAATGTTCTTTTCCGCAGTAAGAGCAGTTGCAACTTCGTGAAAAGCAACGAGATTCGCTTTGGCTTTATCTAGCCAATCTTTTTGATTTGGTTTAGGAATGTAAAAGCATTTACTTTCTTTGGCTTTTATTAATTCTTCTGTTATTTGTTCTTTGGTTGCTGGAAGTTTTATATAAGTAAATGGGTGTTGTTCGAAAAGATTTTCTAAATATGATTGGCTATAGTTTTTCCCTACTATAACTAAAGGATTCTTTTCTAACTTTTTTGTCAGAACGCCTAAATAGTTTATTATATGTGTTTCGAATTCTTGGCAGAATAAAAATAAAACATCGTTTTCGTTTATATTTGTTTCTTGAAGCAGTTCCTGTTCCGTAAGAACTATAATTTTCTGCTCTTTTATTATAGATGAGTAAGGCTCTTCGTTGGGAAAGACGCAAGCATATATTTTTGCTGTATTAGACATATGTACTTATTAACTCAAATTTTTTCCATCACGACAAATTATTTACTATGTTTAATTATTATATAAAATCATTATTTTTCAAGAATTTTGTTTTTAATATTATAAAAAAATAGCTTGACTTTAAAAAGAAAAGTGATATTATAACACCTACCTTCAAACGAAGGATTAAAAGTTCTTTGAGAAATCAGATAATAAAACAACGAATAAAAAAATCTAAAAAGATTAAAAAAATAGTTGACAATAAAATCTGATTTTGGTAAGATAATTACCTCGCTAAGGCGAGAGGGTTCCGAAAGGAACCAAGCTATTTGAGAATAAGATCAAAAGACTTTGAATATGACGCCAAGCGGGTCATTACGAAAGCGTAAAAGCAAGAAGTGATGATCCCTGTTAATGACAGCATCGCAA
>JAFPZP010000093.1 GCA_017417215.1 Candidatus Rifleibacteriota bacterium
CATTAAAACATTTAATTACTTTTTATCCTAACGGCAGCTATTATATTAATGCAGAAGTAAAAGCCAACTACAAGACAATTACTCCACCTACTGTTGTTGGCAATACCAAACAGTATGCCAATTATTCGGTAACAGAATTTTCAATTTATAATGGAAAAATAATAACTACTTTCACTCTTACCCCTCAAAGAAACGGTATGTGGAAGATTGATTATAAATGGAAAATAATAGACCCGAATATCTAGAAGAGGCTTAGGGAGAGTTAGAAGTTAGGAATTGGGAATTAGGAATATAAGGAATTTTCATGAAATATAAAATACTAGCTTTATCTGTAGCTTCTGTTATTGGCATTTCTTCGACTGTTCTAGCAAGTGACAATACTGATTTAGACCATTGCTTATATGGCGGAAAAGAATTTGTCATCACAGAATCAACAGGCAAAACCAGCATTATCGATATTTCCTTCACAAAAGGAGATATGCTTGCTATTAACTTGAATGCCGGCAAAAAAGAATCAGATTACGAAGAACAAAGTGAAGATGATGAAGAAGATTACGATGATGAAAGCATTGATGAATCATCAAGCAGTGACGATGAAACAGACGATGATTATGACTATGATTCTTCATCTCCTTCTCCTTCTCTTTCTCATTCTCCTTCAAAAGGCAGCGGTTTTGCTGATATAAAAGCATTAATAGATAAAAAAAATCAATCTCTTCCAGTATCAAAAACAGAATATCACATCCATAAGAATGCACCTGCAAGAACTATTACAAATAAATTAGACCCGCAGGGGTCAATGACTGAATATATAACTTACTTTTATGGTGATGAAATAGAAATGAAACATACTGTTTCTTTCCTGGCCAATGGTAATGTTAATATTAATGGTAGCTGTAAAGCTAACTTTACGGCAAATACCCCTAGTAAAAGTTGGAGTAACTCAAAAAAAGTTAATGGGCAGACAATAATGGAGTTCTATTACTTTAATGGAAAAATAAAGGCTTCTTTTACTCTCACACCTCTTAGAAATGGGGCTACAAATGTTAATTATAATACACTTGTAGTTGATCCAAACATCTAATAGAATTAGGAATTAGGAGTGAGGAATTAGGAATTAGGAATATAAGGAAATTTCATGAATTATAAAATACTGGCTTTATCTGTAGCCTCTGTTATTGGGGTTTCTTCAATTGTTCTATCTAGCAATAATGATGAGATGGAACAATATTTATATGGAAATAAAAGATCTTTTACCCAAACAGACCAAACAAAGGATTTAATTGGTTCAGATAACACTTTTACAAAAGGTGATATGCTTGCTTTTAATTGGGATTCAGGAGATAAGAAAGATGATGAAGAGGTAGACTCTGAAGAAGCTGGAAATTTATTAGATTCTGAAGAAGAATCAGATGATGATGAAGAAGAAGTAGAAAGCCAGGAAGAAATAAAAGATTCAGGCAGAAAAAGAAAAAGCCATGATATGTCTGTAGAAAGCGGTAAACACGGCAAAAGCCATAATCTGTTAGAAGATGCATTCTTTTATATTCCAGAAGGAACAGTTCTTCCCGAGGATGGTTTACGTCATACTAGAAACGTTGGCTTAGCTAAGACTTTAAGAGGCAGTATCTGCGTTTGCACTTTCTTTGTTTCTGAAAAGAACTGGCAAAACGATCAATACCATAAACTTTATAAACAGAATTTAGAAATTGCTGAGAAATGGCTTACTAGAGAAGCTAAAAAGTATGGCTCAATCATTAGTTTTGAAAATGTCTACCCCTTGGGAGATTCTTCTATACCTATAGATAAGATATATGGCCTTAATGAAACTGATCCTAATGCTTACGGCAGTTTTCTTAAGGTTTTAGAAAGTATGGAGATATCAGGAAAAGAATTCAAAAAAAGACTGCGTTACGAAACTGCCTGTGAGAATATAGTAACTAATTTTGTTATAGATAAAGATGGCCGTTCTTATTGTTTCTTAGACTATCAAGGTTCAGGTGAAGATAGCTTTATGGATTTTACCTGGATTTATAAGACTGGTTGGGGAAAAGTTAATCCTCCAGGTGTTATAGCCCATGAAATGCTTCATGCTTTCGGAGCTTTTGACTTATATGAACGAGAAAACTATAGAAAAGAACAATCTAATGCTGTAAAGAAAAACTATCCAGACGAAATAATGTATACTGCAGATTACGAAAATATAAACAAAAGCTATATTTCACCTATAACAGCTTGGAAAGTTGGAATAGGGGAAAAATCTAAGGCCTTGGATTTCTACGTTCCTGACGGCTGGTCATTCGACTAAACCGCAACTACTTACCTTCTTTGTTAAAGGAGGTAAGTAGTTTTTGTAGTTGGTTTTTTGTTCTTGTTGTTTTTATTGTTAAATCGTAAGTTTGTAAGCTAACGAATACCAGAAATTATAGTTACTTTGCAAGTTATCGAATAAACAATAACTACAATAACTACCAATAACAACAAAAACTTTTCTTTTCCTCTTTCTCTCTTTCTCTCTTTGCTCTTTGCTCTTTGCTCTCCGCTCTCCGCTCTATGCTCTATGCTCTAAAATAAGGATTTATACATGAAATACAAAATACTAGCTTTATCTGTTGCTTCTATTATCGGCATTTCAACAATAGTTCAATCTAGTGATAATAATAAACAAATAGAACAATACTTATATAGTGAAAAAGAATCTGTCTCCGTAGAATTGTCTGACAAGACCACCATTAGCGATAATACTTTTACCAGAGGCGATATGATTTCGCTTAGCCTTGGAGCGAAAAGTCAAAAAGCAAATGATGATGAAGAAAACGAAGAAGACGAAGATTCCGAAGAATCTGAAGATGAAGAAATGGATGATTCTGATGAAATAGCCGAAGACGATGAAGATGAAGATGAAGAAGATGGTGAAGATGGTGAAGAAGTAGAAGAAACCAATAACGAATCTTCACAAATTGAAAAGAACATAAAAGGCTCTGGCAAAAAAAGAAAAAGCCACGATATGGCTGTAGAAACCGGAGAGCACGGAAAAAGCCATAATCTGCTTGACGATGCATTCTTTTATATGCCAGAAGGAACTGTTCTTCCTAGTGATGGCTTATTGCATACTAGAGATGTTGGCTTAGCTAAAACTTTAAGGGGAAGTATCTGCGTTTGCACTTTCTTCGTTTCAGAAAAGAACTGGAAAAATGACCAATACCATAAACTTTATAAAAAGAATCTTGAAATAGCTGAAAAATGGCTGACTAGAGAAGCTAAGAAATATGGTTCTACAATTACTTTCGAAAATATTTTCCCATTAGAAGATACAGCGGTTACAATAGATAAAGTATATAAAACCGGAATTGGTGAAACTGACCCAGATCGGTATGCCTCTTTCCTAAAAGTATTAAAAAGTATGGGATTAACAGGGAAAGAATTAAAAAAGAAACTGCGTTATGAAACAGCTTGTGAAAATATTGTAACTAATTTTATTATTGATAGCGAAGGTCGTTCATATTGTTACCTTGATTATGTAGGCTCTAGTCCAGATGATTATCGTGATTTTACCTGGATATTTAAAAGTAGTTGGGGTCATGCAATCAGCCCAGGAGTCATAGCTCATGAAATGCTTCATGCTTTTGGTGCTTTTGACATGTATGCAAGAGATAATTACATAAAAGAACAGTCTGATGCAGCAAAGAAATACTATCCTTTTGAAATAATGTGTACTTCATTAGATAATTATAGTAAAATAGATAAATGTTATATTTCTCCTATTACAGCCTGGAAAATCGGTATAGGTGAAAAATCTAAGGCCTTGGAGTTCTATGTCCCAGACGGCTGGTCATTTGATTAAATAAAAAAAGGATATATACATGAAATATAAAATAATTGCTTTGTCTGTTGCTTCTATTATTGGCATTTCAACAATAGTTCAATCTAGTGATAATAATGAACAAGTAAAAAAATACTTATATGGTGAAAAAGAATCTGTTTCCACGGAATTATCTGACAAGATCACCTTTAGCGATAATACTTTTACCAGAGGCGATATGATAGCTCTTGCCCCTGGTGCGGAAAATCAAAAATCGAATGATGATGAAGATGATGAAGACGATGAAGAAGATACAGCTTCTGAAGAATCCGATGATGAAGAAATAGAAGAATCAGATGAATCAGACGAAGAGGGTGAAGATGGAGAAGATGGAGAAGATGGAGAAGATGGAGAAGATGGAGAAGATGGAGAAGAAATAGAAGAAGTAGAAGAAACCGATAGCGAATCTTCACAAATTGATAAGAACATAAAAGGCTCTAGCAAAAAAAGAAAAAGTCACGATATGGCTGTAGAAAGTGGTAAACATGGCAAAACCCATAACCTGCTCAAAGATGCTTTCTTTTATATGCCAGAAGGAACAGTTCTTCCAGAAGATGGTTTAATTCATAGTGAAAAAGTTGGTTTAGCCAAGACTTTAAGAGGCAGCATCTGTGTTTGCACTTTCTTTGTTTCAGAAAAGAACTGGAAAAACGACAATTATCATAAGCTTTATAAAAAGAATTTAGAAATAGCTGAAAAATGGCTGACTAGAGAAGCCAAAAAATATGGTTCAACAATTACTTTTGAAAATATTTACCCATTAGGCGATACCGCAATAGTCGTAGATAAACTATATGGACTTAACGAAAACGATCCTGATGCTTATGGTAGTTTTAGAAAAGTATTGAAAAGCATGGGGTTATCAGGTAAAGATTTTAAAAAGAAAATTCGCTATGAAACAGCCTGTGAAAATATAGTTACAAACTTTATTATTGATAAAGATGGCCGTTCCTATTGCTTCCTTGATTATGCTGGCTCAAATCCTGATGATTATCATGATTTTTCATGGATATTTAAGAGTGGCTGGGGACAAGCTATTGAGGCTGGAACCATAGCTCATGAAACGCTTCACGCTTTCGGTGCCTTTGATTTGTATGAAAGTGAAGGCTATCGAAAAGAACAGTCAGATGCTGCGCAGAAATACTATCCTAATGAAATTATGCTTACTGGTGGTTACGGTGATATAAACAAAAGTTATATTTCCCCAGTTACAGCCTGGAAAGTCGGAATAGGTGAAAAATCTAAGGCCTTAGAATTTTTCGTTCCTGATGGCGAGTGTTATTGTAAGTAAATCTAAAACAAAAAACCAATCTTAGTATTAAGATTGGTTTTTTGTTTTAGAAACCTGAGGTTATTTTGATAAATACTGCATTAAATTATCATACATTTCAGGAGTTTCGTGTTCAAAGGGTGGTGGACCTGGCATAGCCATATTAATGTCGCTGTCAGGGTATTGATAGTCTGTAAAATTGCAGCAGCCGATTAAAACTGCTCTGCCTTTGCCTACATTTTCCATACCCATCATTGGAATACCAGAGCCTTTTTCATACATTACGGCAGGCTTTTTCGGGAAACCGTCTACGTTAAATGTATCATCATCGCCTTTAACAAGTATAGTTACATCATCATTTTCGTTTAAACATCTATTGTCGCGATGAATTAACGAACATGAACCCCAGAAAATAAGCTGTTTTACACCTTTCATTATAGGGCTTTCGCTGTTTACAACATGTGCGATTACGCCCCAAGGCTTGTTGGTTTTGTTGGTCTGATCGTGTATCTGGTCATCGTTAAAACGCATTATTGCACCAGATAAATCTAAAACGTGATTAAGAGTTTTGGTCCCTCTAAGTTTAGAAGAATCCCATGCACAGCCCATTACAAGATTGCCACCGTCTTTGCACCATTCGCTTATTGCCTGAGCTTCTGTTTCCAAGTATTTCAGACTTGGGTCTGGAAGAATTACTGTGCCAAATTTCTTGAGCATACTGGGTTTAAGCAGGTTAAGAGTGTAATATACTTTTAAACCGCACTTGGTCATATGCTTTTCAAAGGTTTTCATCTTGTCGCCTGAAGCATTGCCATGAGCGGCATCAATAAGTATATTGATGCTCTTTTCCGATTCTAATGCTTCATAATGCATTGGCACTCTTTTGGAAGGAATACGCTTGTTGGGATTCTTGCCAGTTACCCAGCACAATGCATTGTAAGCAATCTGTGGGTGAGAATAGCAGAATGAATCATAGCTGTCATGAAGCTTTTTGCCCTTAGCTCCTTGAGTTCTTTCACTGCCTGTGCCGTCATCGAAAGGAGAACTATCTGCTATAGCAAAAACTCTGCCTTTACCATATTCAGAAACAACAATATAAGGTGATTTTGTTATAGCACTGTAAACTAAGCCTTCTGCTTTTGCATCTGGTGCTTCAAAAACATCATAGGTTCCGCCTGCCCACACACCGACAGCTCTGAAACCATACATAGCAGGGTGCTGTTTGTTGACTTTCCCTGCTAATGGGGCTTCGTAAAGAATAACATCTTTTTGAATCTTGAAACCGAACTTTGGGGTAAAGGTATTGAATATTCTCACTGAATCCCAGCCATTTCTGTTGCGGTCAGAATGGTCGTGATCACCTATTATGAACAAGCCTCCGCCGTTCTTTACAAAATCGACGAATAGCTGATTTTCTTCTTCTGTATAAGGGTTGTTGGGTTCTGCTAGAATTATTGCTTCGTATTTTGACAATAAATCTGCTGTAAAATAACCACTTTCAGATTTTGCACTTAAATCATCTATTTCAAAACCCTCTGCTTTGAGCATATCTGCCATTTCGGAATAGGCACCATCGGTGACCCAATCCGCATTTTCTGCAGTCTGACCATGAGTATCATCATAGATTACTTTGACTGCAAAGGCTTCATTACAAAGCATAGAAAGACAAAATACCATACAAAACAATAATTGTTTTTTCATCCTGTTTTCCCTTTTCAGCACTAAGATTAATTTCTTAATATATTTAAAAACAATATCTTTCTTATTCTTCATTATTTTCTTCGATATTACTATCTAGGTTGTTTTCGCCAACAACTTCTTCTTCGTCTTCGTCATTATTCTCATTTTCTTCATCTTGAGATTTTGTATTTATGCTTTTATCTCCATTAATAAGAAATTTGAATAAGTCTTCAGTTGTTATATACCAAATATTCATGATTCCAGAAAAGTTTGTCTGCATAAAGATTGTTTTCTGTTCATTGTCTGAATCTGTTGAGCGAATGTTGTAATCCTGAAGGAACTTAAGAAGAAGTCTTGCTTGCCCTTGAGGTTTATCCATGAAAAACATATAGTTATAGCATTGGAACGGATAAGGCGATGATCTAAAGCTGTAAACCCGACCTTTGTAGCCTATTCCGCTTTGTCTGTAAAGACCTATAAACCAGCTGCTATAAAAGTCTTCTGTGTAAAGCAGGTTGCTGTGCCCATTCCCAGAATCATATATATTGGCATTTTTACTATCTAAGCTTCTATATACGAAAAGATATTGCATAGGAAGCTGCTGTGGCTTGATTTTTTCTGGTTTAACCTTTTCTTTTTCGTTATTATCTTTAGAAGAAGAGGGAAGAGGGGTTAGATATGCATTGAATGTTTTGCTTAAATCCCAGAATGCTCCCGGAACTTCTGGAGCGACTAATTTCCCTTCTAGATATAATATTTGGTCTTTATCTGTAAAAGAAACGATTTTAATAGTATTTCTTGATTCTATTCTCTGCGAGTATTCTTCTGCTACCTGCATTAAAGAATCATTAAATCTGTATCTATGAAGAACGCAACCTCTGAAGTCATAGTCGTCAAAATGATACTGACTTCTTGTTTGTCCTTTGACTTCAACAAAAGCAAAAGATTTGGCATCTTCTGACCATATGAATTCACCAATTTCACCTTCTACGCTGACAAGATTGGCTTTGGCTGTATTATTGTCCAAATCTATTAAATGAATGCCTTTGGCAGAAATAAAGACAAGTTTGTTGCCATGTGATGACCAGATTGGAGTAGCATAAAGATAGTTGGATTCAAATATTTTTGAAAAGTTACCTATATCTAACATAGTGTTATTATCTGGATTATATATAAAAGCATATCGTTCAGAGTCTTTTTCGTCCAGGATAATTCCAGCTAGCAGATTTTGAGTTGGAGACCATTCATAATCCAGAAGGGTTATTTTTTGATCTTCAGGGAAGATTTCTTTGAAATTTTTAGTTTCCAGATTAATAATGCATGGAACTACACCATCTGTTAAAGCAAGATATTTGCCGTCATTTGAAATTTTAAAGTTTTGATACCAAGTTTTAGCTTCTTCAGAAAAAGCTCCACTTTCCCCTTTGTCTAAGGAAAGTTTGAATATTCTATTCGTTTTTTTGCTTGGCCTGGTAGTTAATACAAATTTATCACTAAGTAATTCATAGGAAGTATCTGGTTCAATGCTAGGAATTTCCAAAGAAAGATTTTTGAAGTAAACAGATTTTGAAAAATTACTTGGCTTGGTAATATCGTTTTCTGGAATATTATATAACCCTTCTGGAGTATCTATGACGTCTTCATTTTTGAGAAAACCATATTCTATCAGATAATTATTAACTTTCTGAATTATGTTGGTTAATCCTAAGTCAGTAATTTTTATTATTCTCGTTTGTGGGGTATCAACTTCTATTACTGCATCTGGTGTGTAGCTTATTCTTATGTTGGGGTTGCCCTTCAAACGGTCTAGCTTCTTTAAATACTGTATATAGTTCTGAAGCAGATTTAAAATGTGATTTAATTTAGGAACCTCGATGTAACTTGGGTGGCCTGATTTATAGGAATTTCTAAACGGCTGGTGATAAGAAAATTCAACGTTGCTGCTATAAAGAACTATTGATGATTTATCTTCTTGGGCTAGAAGAGAATTATTGGGGGTAAATACCATCAGTAAGAATAAAAATATTATTGGGAATAAATATTGTTTATTCTGTTTATGCCCGAAAACCAGAAATAGTTTCATGATAGCTCCATTCAATTATTATTCAGATATTTATGTATTTCTTCCATTAAGCCGTCAACTAATTGATCTGACGGCAGAGTCTTTATTACTTTGCCTTTCTTGAAAACCAGTCCGCTGTCTTTCCCTCCAGCTATTCCAAAATCAGCTTGTTCTGCTTCTCCAGGACCGTTTACTACACAACCCATTACTGCAACATGCAGTGGAGTGGTAATTCCTTCTAGACGTTCTTTAACCTGATTGGCTATCTTTTGAAGTGGAATTTCTGTTCTTCCACAGGTTGGACAAGACACTATTGTAGGTCCTGAAGCTCTTAGGCCTAATGATTTAAGTATTCTAATTCCTGTTTTTACTTCTTCAGCAGAATCTCCTGTAAGAGAAACTCTTATTGTATCTCCGATTCCTTGCATCAATAAACTTCCAATTCCTATAGAGGAACGTACTATACCATCTTCTGGTAAGCCAGATTCCGTTACGCCAAGATGAAGAGGGTAGTCGCAGGAAGAAGCAACAATTTTAACTGCTTCTGTCATTGTTGCTAAGTCAAAGGATTTTACTGCAATCTTTATCATATCAAAACCGCATTTTTCAAGAAGAGCAACTTCTTTTAATGCTGATTCTGCCAAAGCTTTGCCTGTTACTCCACCATATTTGGCTTTAAGGTCTGGATCTAAAGAACCAGCATTAACACCAACTCTAACAGGAATCTTATGATCTTTGGCGGCCGCTATAACTTCACGAATCTTTTCTTCACTTCTAATATTGCCTGGATTTAATCTTAAACCGTGAACACCGCTTTCTATTGATTGAAGTGCCAGTCTATGATCAAAATGAATATCAGCCATAACTGGAATTGGGCTGTTTTGACAAATTTCTTTCAGAGCTTTGGCTGCTTCCATGTCGGGAACTGCTAGTCTAATAATGTCACAGCCAGCAATATGAAGACGCTTGATTTCATCTGTTGTTTTTTTTGCATCACGAGTATCGGTTTTGGTCATAGTTTGGACAGTAATAGGAGCATCACCGCCAACAGCAACCTTTCCAATGTAAATTTTTTGACTTTTTCTTCTATTAATCATTGTTTTATCCTATAAAATGTGGAGATTTAGTTATACAGGAAAGAATTTATCGTAACTTCCAAAATGGTTGTCTAATTCTGGAACTTGCAGGTCTCAAGGTAGCGGAAGTAGCTAAAGTGGCTTTTTCTTTACCTTGACTGAAGTTAAGAACGACTCTTATGAATGATATCCTTGAACGTTGCCAAGAATCGTTAGAAACCATATCAAACGGATAATACATCCAACCTATAGGAGATTCTTCACTATTTAACTCATAATAAGGCTTGAAAATATCACTGTTTATTTTTTCAAAGGTGAGGAGCTTGGTTGGGTTTTCTCTGTTTTCATTTCTCCAGAGAATATGTCTTTTTTCATTTCTTTCTACTTCATATTCTACTGTAACCAATGCATCTTCACCAGGTTCCTGATTGTCTAAAGAGTATTTATATGTGCGTAACTTCAGGTAGTCTGGTTTTACTTCCAAGACTTCTTTGGCATTTCTAATGTCTCTGATTATATGTTCCATTTTATTTCTGACTTCAGAAGTCAGAAGCAGTTGGGTTGCTCCTTTATTGACAGTTGATACTCCTGTAGATTGTAATAAATAAAGTATGCCGCCAATAAGTATGGTTAATGACATACCCATTAATAATTCTACTAAGGTAAACCCCTGTTTTACTTTCTTCATTTATGCTTTCCTACATAGGTTCTTAATTCTGCAATTTTTTGTTCTTGTTGGTTAAAAACAAGAACTGTAATCTTTTTAAGTTTTGGAGGCATAGCTGATTCGCTTATTTCTTCAACTGTAGTTACTCTCCTAAACTTATCATAATCATCAGGATATAATTCTAATGGTTTTAAATATGCTTTGGTATAGATTTCTTTTAATTTTTTGTAAGTAGTTGCTTTTTCTGAATTTTTTAAGGAAGATTCTGAAAAAACATCTGAAAAGTATGAAATAAAGCTGTCTTCATTGTAATATGCATCATCAAACTTGGTTCTATCTTGGAAAACTTCTCTAAAGTTTTCATAATCTGATTTAACTATTTCGAATGGAAGACCTTTTATTTCTTCTATTTTTTCTCTTGCCAGATTATAGCCCATGACGTGGTCGGCATTGTTCACACTGCCTCTTACACCAAATAAAAACATATTGGTAAAAGGTAAAGCCACAATACCAACAATAAATATAACGGTTAAGATTTCAATCAAAGTAAAAGCTTTACGCTTGTAACCAAGCGAATTCTTTTTTGTTTTCATTAATTTCATTAAATTGTAGACTATTAGACTATTTATCATATAAACTAATTTTAGTAGATTTTAAACATTATATCATGATAGATAATATGTAGTTATAACATTAGGAGGATAGGAATGTCCATTAACAATAAAATCAAATTCTATTTTATTTTTTTAGCTTTTATGACAATGGCTGTATCAGCTAGTGCTTTATCTATTCGTGTTGTTGAAGGAGTTCCTTTAGGAAACTATCAAACTATGGTTGAAGATGGTCTTAGACTTGGTAATGCTGAGTTACTAAGAACAGCCTGGAACCATTATGAAAGTGCAATAAAATTTGACAATAAAGAAGAAGAACTTGCCTCTTCTTATCTTGAACTTGGAAAAATATATTTTTATCTATCGTTATTAGGTTGTTCTACTGAAGATGATTATTCTATAGCTGAAGGATATGCCAGAAGAATTCTTAATGATTATCCTAATGATGCTGATGCTCATAGAGCTTTAGGTCTTATTTTCGCTGGTCACGGTTCATATATGGATGCTTTCGAAGAATTTTCTCTTGCTTTGAGACTAAATCCAACCAATGAACTTGTAGTCTGTGATATGGCTTCTTTACATTTAGCTCTTCATCAGCCAGATAAAACTATCGAATATTTAGAAAAACTTAAAAATAATAGAGGTTGGAACCAGATTCTTCTCGCAATGGCTTATTCCCAGAAGAATATGCTCGGAAGAGCTTATTTAGCTCTCAGCAGAGCCGAAAAGCTTGGTTATAAAGGTTATTGGGTAGATAAAATGAAAGCTAATATTTCTGAAAGTATTGGTTTAAATTTAGAATGAAAAAAGATAACAATTAATTCTGTTGAAAAACGAATTAATTGTTATTTCTAAAATAAAAAACGTGTCTAGCGTGATTCGAACACGCGACCACAGGATTAGGAATCCTGGGCTCTATCCATCTGAGCTATAGACACATTTTATTTTATCTGCATTCTACTAGTTTTTACCGACAAAATCAACTATAATAAATTGATATAAGATATAAGATATAAGAAGGAAGAAGAAAGAAGAAAGAAAGACGGAAGAAGGAAGAGGGAAGGGTTTGTTGTGGTAAGTTGATAGTTGAGAATCGAG
>JAFPZP010000094.1 GCA_017417215.1 Candidatus Rifleibacteriota bacterium
AATAAAGGATATGACCACAGGGGAATTTGTTGATTCAGCCTCGATAGAAATGAGCTCGATAAAAGGAACTCGCTCTTTTAAGGCTATAGGTTTCAACAATGGAACGGAAGTCGGTCCTGTTGCTGCGTCATGGTCTTTAATTGGTGGAGATGTCGCTTCTGGTTCTATAAGAGAAGGCATTTTAAAAAAACTAAATGTAAATGTAGGTAAAATTGGTGTTTTTGCTACGGCAGAAGGGGCAAAATCATCTGTAGAAAACTCAGAACAGGTGGATTTTGTTTCTTACCTCTCTTCTACTCCTACTGGTGATATAAGGATTCAGGCAGCTTATGGAAGTTTAACTCCTGTAGAAGTTTCTATAAGACTTAAACAGCCTAAGATTTCTATCAAAATAAACAAGCTGGATACTGTATCTGACAGCCCACTTTTAGATGAATGGAAAAGAGTCGCAGTAGAAACCTGGACTAAAGAAAATCTCCTAGCTGTAGAGTTTGTTAATTCTGCTCCAGACATAATTTCCAATGAAATACTAAGTAATCCACAATATTTGGCTAATAGTTTAGAACAATATTTTTCGTATTTTATCTCTAAGAAAACTTATGTTGATTTAGATTATATATTAGTCTATGACTACGTTTTAAGTGATTTTTATAATGTCGAAATAGCATATACTCGACAGTTAGAAAAGATACTAAGCAAGAGTAGAGGGACATTTAAAACCATTACAGTTGCAATTACAAATAATCTATATGTTTCAGCCCGTGAGCTAGATGTAAGTGGTTGGACTTCTCATTCTAAAAAAACTCAAAAACGTATTACTCCTTCAACTCCAATTGACAATCCAATTGAAGCAGGTATAACGTTAAAATATCATATTAATTATAATATAAGGGATACTATTTCATTAGCACACGAAATTGGTCATATATTAATAAGAACTTCTGATGACCATTTACGTGAAGACAATACCAATTGGAATTCAGATAACTTAATGAATGAATTTCCCCAAAATAACAATTTAGAACCAATACAATGGATATATGCATTAGGTTTGCACGCTGATATTTCGTATTTTATAAAAGAGGAATAAAAATGAAAAATTTCAAATTATTTATATTCTATGTTAGTTTTTTTAATATTTATGTTAGTGCTTGTTTTGCGATAACTCAGGAGAGATTAATAGATTATTTAGCTGGAGCTCATGATTTAAAAACAGTAGAACATTCTATAAGTATAGGATTAGAAAACTGGAATATGCTACCTGACATATTGATTATGCCATCAGGTCATAGTACAGCCAGATTAAATGCTATGAGAATATTAAATGAAGCAAGAAGAAAAGGTTTTATTTCAAATGAAAGATTTATTTCTATAATGATAAATCAGTTAAAGAACAATCGGTTATATACAAGTAATAATGAAATAGTAATTCAAACTGAGGTGAATCGTATTGATTTCTTGGTTAGTTGTATGAATTACAGAGAATGGGAAGGAGGAGCATTAACTACCCTGGATGTAAATTATACTGATGCAGGACTTATTGTGAATAAAATGAAAGAATACGACCTTATTAAGAACAATGGTTTAAAAAATAGTTTGGCAAAGAAATATGAGAATTCTTTAAAAAGTCTGAAAAAAGGCAATAAAACACCAGCTATCAACATATTGGAAGCTGCAAAAAACGAAATAAACGCCCAGTCAGGCAAAGGTATCGACACTACCGCTGCTAGTATTCTTATCAGATACACCGACAACCTTATTGCCCATATAAACTCAACAAACTAATATTAATCTATGTTAGATTAGCAGCCTCCGAAACTTATCGGAGGCTGTTTTACTTTTTTAGTTCGCTACGTAAGCAATCATTGTTTTGGAGTAGTTTATTCTTGTTTTTATAATTTTTAACAAAAAAATAAATAAAGTACTAAACTCCTGAATCTTGCTAGCCGATACAGAATATAGGGAAAAATAGGAAATCGCCAAGCTATGCTTGGCGCTTTCGAAGATAGAAGATAAAAGCTTAAAGATAGAAGAAAAAGAGAGGAGAGAGAAGAGGTAAGAGAAAAGAAGTTTGTTTAGATTGCAAACTAACGATTTATTGTAAATATTCGATAGCTTGAGAACTAAACAATTCTCTAATCTCTAAACTCTTATCTCTTATCTCTAAAATAAATGGATTGCCACGCATACTTCGTATGCTCGCAATGACGATAAAATAAACAAATCTGGCTTATAGCTTGAAGCTTACAGCTTAAAGCTTAGAAATAAGGAGGCTGGCAATGGCTAATTCATTTTCTGGTTTGAATATAGCAAAAAGCGGCATTTTCGCACAAAGAGCCGCTATGGAAGTAACCAGTAATAACATTGCGAACGCCAATACAGAAGGCTACACAAGACAAAGAGCTGTAATGTCTTCTAATAAGGCTTACTTGATCCATGGTATGCATACCTCAACAGTAAGTCCTGCAGTTGGTAACGGTGTTAGTGTAAACTCTGTCGAAGCAATGCGTGATGTTTACATGAACGCAAAAATAGTTAACGAAACTTCCACAAATTCTTTCAATGATACTTCAAACACTTTGCTAAAACAGGTAGAAAGCATTATTAATGAACCTGGCAAAGTCAGCATTGCTGATGAACTCGACCAGTATTGGGCAGCATGGCAGGATTTGGCTAACGACCCATCTGATACTTCCTTAAGAAGAAATCTTATTGAAGAATCTAACAGCCTGATTAGCATTTTTAAAGAAGTAGACAGCCAGCTCAGACTTTTACAGGGCAAAAACTTTAAGACTTCTCAGGGCAGTATCGAAAATCAGATTCAAGACTGTGTTAAAGAAATTAACACTTTAGGTCAGTATATTGCAGATTTGAACCGTGAAATAGCACGTTCTGAAATTGCTGGGGAAACAGCCAACGAACTTCGCGATAAACGCCAGGTTGCATTGGAAGACCTAGCAGAACTTGTTGATATAGATTCTTTTTACAATACTAAGGGTGAGCTTACTGTTAGTGTTGGTACACATACTTTGGTTCAGCATGAATATTTCAAGGATTTAAGAGTTGAATTGAAGAACTCTGAACTTGGCAGTACTGTAACAGGAACTGACCATAAAGGCTATCCGGAATATTCTGATAACCCTGAAGTAGCTACAGCAGTGTTAGACCATACAGTTGCACTGAACAATGTTACAGTTACTGTTTCTCAGATTGCTAAGGCTCATTCCCAATATTCATTTCTTACTTATCACCCATTAACAGGCCCTCTTTCTGATTTCGGAATTACAAGTGGCTCTTATGTAATTAACGGTAGAGGCTTCTATCTTGATGCAGAACATACTACTATGAAAGATTTGGCTAAAACCATCAATGAAGCAAATCTTGGCATAGAAGCTCATATTAACGAATCTGGGCAGTTGATTATGAATGCTACTCAGACAGGAACAGCAAATCAGATTTGTACTGCTGATGGAACAAGCAATCTTTTCAGAGTATTGAATCTTCAAGATCAGACAAAGGCTCAGGATTGTATTTTCAATTTTGGCGACAAAGAATATGTAACTCAAGGAAACGAAGTTTCTGTTATTGAAGGCGTAACTGTTACCCTCAAGAAGGTTGGGGTTGCAACTATGGATTTGCGCCCGACTATTACTGGCGGTAAACTCAAAGCTTTACTTGAAACAAGAGATGGTGATATTCAGACTCTTATAGACGGTTTTAATAAATTAGCCTATACAATCATGACTGAAACCAACTCTATTCACAGAATTGGCTACGGTCTAGACGGTCAAACAAATAGAAACTTTTTTACCTATTATCAGTCTGGTGACCAGAATAGCCCATATAAAGACTGTATCGCAAATATGTCTTTGGAAGACTTTATCACAAGAGATCTTACTACAATCGCTTGTGCTGGCGGCAGTTTCATAAATGAAACCGACAGACTCCCGACTTTCAATGGTGTTGGTGATGGTTCAAACGCAATTCTTATCGCTCAGTTAAAGCAGACTTGCTTCTTCAATGATGGTAAGTCAACTTTCAATGATTATTACAACGAAATAGTAACTGCTATTGCAGCTAAGAGCCAGAAAATGGAAAATGAATTGACTTATAGCACCAATATTATGACTCAGCTTGAAAGTCAACGTTCTGCACAGGCAGGAGTTTCATTAGATGAAGAACTGTCTAATCTTATTAAGTTCCAGCACGCTTATAATGCTGCTGCCAAGTGCGTAACCACCATTGACGAAATGCTCGACAAAATCATCAATGGGATGATTTAAGCTGGCGTAGCTTGGTATAATTAGGAACGGAAGTCTACCCATTTTCATAAACGTATAGCTTTCAGGGCTAAAGCCCATACGCTATACTTTTTATGACAAATGGGTAGACTTTTCTTATCTCTAATAGCTGGCTTCAGAGCCAGTTTTTTTATGCTCGAAAATTTTTTAAATAAAGTACTAAACTCCGAAATCCAATTAGCCGATACAGATACTAAGGCAGATTAGGACGAAAAGGATAATTAGGAATTAGGGGTGAGGAATTAGTAGTTATAGAGGTTATGAACATAGGACAGTCAGACGAGAGACCTCTATTCTCCGCACAAGGCTCGTTCTCTCAAAGCTTTATTCGAAGGTAGAGATAAACAGAGACCGCGGAGGAGAATAAGGTCGAACAAGCAGACTGTCCGTAATAAAAGCTAGAATAATAGATATAGATTGGCTTATAGCTTATAAAACAAGGAGCAAACAAAATGCGTATTACAAATCAGTGGGTTTACAACTCTTTTGTGAACCAGATTAATCGCAACAACACATCTCTCAGTGAATTAGAGAGTAAAATTAGTTCGGGCAATAAGTATCTCAGGGCTTCAGAAAATCCTGTAGATAATGCTCTAACTATGGAATACAGCTCCGAAATCAACGAAAACAAACAGTATGTCAGAAACATTGATCATACCAAAGACTGGTATAACACTACTGATTCTGCTATGTCTTCCTTGGAATCTATTATTCAGCGTATTAGAGAACTCGCCATTGAAGGTGCTACAGACACAACCGTTGAAATAGACAGAGATGCTATTGCGAAAGAAATAGATCAGCTCCTTTTAGAAGTAGTAAATATAGCCAATACCAAAGTTAATAATGAATATATTTTTGGTGGCAGTATCACTGACCAGAAGCCAATAACTTACGATATAGGGCAAGACCCAAGATATAACGCCAATATGGTCAACTATGCTCTGGGAGAATTCAGAGATAGAGTAAACCTTACAAGCCCTGTTAATGTCACTTATAATGGCAACAATGTAAGAATGACTTCCCAGATTGACAATAACGTCACAATAGAAAAAAGCATTACCGGTTTGGAAATGTTCTTTGGCGTAGATTCACCTGAAAAAATCAGCGGAACTCCTACTTTTTCCTATTCCTACCCACCAATAGAAAAGAGCACTTCAACCTGTGTTCTTAACAATGGGGAAGGGGTAGACAAAGGTTTAATCTATATTACAGATGCTGCTGGCATAGACCACAAAATTGATTTAACCACAGCTCATACTCTTGATGACGTAATAGGAATTATCAACGATTCTGGTTCTTTTGAGGCAGGTATCGAAGAAGTTCCTTCTGATACAGCTGTTTCATTAGGTATTTATAGAAATGCCGGCCCCACAGACCTGCTTATTGGTCTCTCTGACCCGGCTATGCGTTCCGAATATACCAATCTTACAGATCTTAACAACGGTCTTGGTATTGCTGAAGGTTATTTAAACCTCAACACCAGAGACGGCAACAACTATCGTGTTAACGTTGAAGGCTGCACAACAGTAAAAGACGTTCTTGATGCAATCAACTCATTAAACGGTGGAGCAGTTGTTAATGCCAGATTCGATATGATTAACAACCGTATCGAATTAAATGACTTAACAAATGGAAAAGGCGAATTTTCTGTTACATCTATAAAAACACAACTTTACGTTAAAGACTTGCCTTCCCATGTTGCAGAAGATTACGGTATTTTGCAGAATGTGGGAACTGGCGATACTATGTATTCTTTCTACGATAAAGATATTCAGTATGAAGCAGACCCTTACGAATTTGCCAATAATGGTGATGGCGTAGAAAACGGCTACATCAATATTACTGGTCACGATGGCAATACAACTACTGTAAAATTAGAAAATATCTATTCTCCAGCAGAATTGATTGAAGCTATAAATACAGCAACAGGTGGCGCACAGGTAGCTTCCTGGGATACCAATTCCAACAGACTAAAAATCGTTGATAACACTATTGGTACTGAAAGCTTCCAGATTACTGAATATGTTGGAACTGACCCAATCAAGATTCGTGAAAATACTACTATTGCTAATTCTCTTGGTTTGTTGAAATCTACAAAGGGTAATACTGTTATCGGCGATACTTTGACCAGTGTTGGCGGTGGTCTTGTTGATGAAACCACACTTCTTGAAGACCTTACCAACCCGCCTGACATTGGTTTTATTAAGATTACAGGCGCTGACAAAGTAGGCTACCAGATAGACCTTTCTGGTTGCAAGACTGTTGGCGATGTTATAAAGGCTATTAACGACGATGACCACTTTGCTGCTTCCTGGGATGCTTCAGAAAGACGCATAGTAATTACTGACCCAAGAGCTGTTGGTGGAAACTTCGGTTTGTCTGTCGGTGAAAATACAAATACTGCTTATCAGCTTGGTTTTGTTAAGGGAGCCAGCAATTATCAGAATGACACTATTACTGGTCACCCATTGACAGTTGCTTGTTTGCCAACTCTTGAAGGTTCAATAGACTTAGACCCGATTGTAACAGAAGAAACAAAGCTTTGTGACCTTAACTCTGACAGAACCTGGAATACTAGCGGTGTAAACCTTGGTATTATCAGAATTACAGATAAGGCTGGCCATTTTTCAGCAATAGATTTACGCGGTTGCTCTACTATAAAAGATGTTCTAGACAAAATAAATGACCCTGAAAATGGGATTTATGTAGAAGCTAGAATTAACGCAGATAAGAACGGCATAGAAATAGTTGATAAGAACCATGGCGCATCAGGCAAGCTTGAAGTAATCGACTGCGACAGCACCTGTGCTTTTGACTTAGGTATAAAAGGCAGAACAGTTGATAATGTTCTTGTTGGGAAAGACTTAGACCCAGCTGTTACTAGGGATACACTTATTACTTCCTGCGTAAATGGCAGTGTTCCCATGGGGAAGGTTTATGTTCAGAGCGGTGAAAAGTCTCTTGAAATAGATCTGACAGGCTGTCGAACTATTGGCGATGTTATGGATAAGCTTTCTAACACCGATTTGACTTTGCATTTGACTGCCTGGATTTCAGAAGATGGCAAGCACCTTAATCTGACTAATACTATTAATCAGGCATATATAAAGGTAGTTGATATTTCTGGCGAACCTGCTAGTGCTTCTGCACTTGGTTTAGGCAGCACTCAGTCATTGTTCTCTACTCTGATGGATTTGAGAGACAATATGCTCAGATGTGATGAATGGGCTGTTTCTAATATTAATCTTCCGCAGATTGATGAAGCATTGGAAAGAATTCTGATTGTTCATGATGAAGTGGGGGCTAAGACCAACAGAGTTGATACTACTAAGACTAAGATTGAAAGCATAAATATGAATTTGAAGACTATGCTTACCAATGTTGAAGACATTGATATGACAGAAGCTATAATTCAGATGTCTCAATGGGAAACCACTTATCAGGCTTCGCTGCAGGTGGGAGCAAGGTTGATGCAGACATCGCTTCTAGATTTCATCTAATAACAGAAAGCTGGCTTAAAGCCAGCTTTTTTTATGACTAATAATTTTTTCTTACTTTTGTAGTCTGCACATTTGTCATAAACGTATAGCTTTCAGGGCTAAAGCCCATACGCTATAATTATTATGACAAATGTGCAGACTTCTCTTATTTCCCATATCTATAAAAATATACCCTTTTTCTAAGACCCCTACTTGATGTTTCTTCTTGAAGATGCTGCCCCACGATAGTGGGGAAGCTGGCGAGCAAAGCGAGACTGAAGGGGGAGCAAAGCGGTAGCTTTGCGTAATAATAGAGCAGAGGAGCGGACAGTTGCTTGTTCGACCTAACATTTTGTAGTCTACCCATTGTCATAAACGTATAGCTTTCAGGGCTAAAGCCCATACGCTATACTTATTATGACAAATATGCAGACTTCTCTTGTCTCTGCTGCTCTGCTGTTCTATTGCTCTGCTGCTCTATACTCATCCCTCCTCCCTTCGCTCTACGCTCTGTTGCTCTATGCTCTAAAAAAATAGTTATAAAATTTAATCTATGTTATATTAAAAACTTAGAGAATACTTGAAAGTTTGTTATAGCAGGATCTAAAACAATTCCCTATGCTCTTTTGCTCTTAGCTCTATGCTCTAACCGAAGAGATACAGAAAATGAATAAAAGTATAATGTTTGTTATATTAGCAGGCTTTGTTGCTTTGCTGATTGGTTGTCACTGTGGTGGTCACGCACCATATATAAATCTTCGAGAAGAAGATAGGCAAATCATCACTATTGAACGTGAAGTTGGCGAAGATGGCAGATTTGCTGATATTATATTCCCGTCTGGTGCAATAATCAGATGTACTCAAGACGGAACTATGCAAAAAGGCACAAAAGTTAGTGTGACCGAAAGAAAAACTGCCGGCAACACTGGTTCTGCTGGAGAAACCCCGGCTTATATATATGATATAACGGCTAAATTGTTCTCTGGAGACGCATTGAACACGGCATTTTCTGTAAACACTCTTGAAAAACCTCTTTCTGTGACTCTTCCAAATAATAGCAATACAGGTTTGTGCTACCTTGGAACAAGAACTAGTGAAACCGACCCCTGGCGTTATTCTCTTGCAACAGAAGGCGGCCAAGCAAATGCAAGATTTATAAGACTTTCATCCTCTACAATTAAAACTCCGACCTTTGAGCTTTACAGGTTGGGTATAGAGTTTGCTTTATTTGTTTTCAACAAGAGTGGAAATGAAGCAGAAGTTGATTCTGTTGAAATCTCCGCTGAAAAAGTTGCAAAAAAAGATGGCAAATATGCTGACAAGCTTATTGTTAAAATGGTTGTAGAAGGAGAAAACCTCAGCTATTTAAGTTCTGAAAACCTTGTTGCAAGAATTACTTATAGGACAAATACTCCTAAAGGCGCTGATTTAGATTTTATTTACAATAAGATAGACAGAGATGATAAAGCTGTTTCTGGCAAACAGGAACATTCTTTTGAAATCAATAACTTAATGCAGGGTATGATTGTTGGAAATAAAATGGATATAAGTTTCGTTCTTTATATTTACGACATCAGCTTAGAAGATTTTCCGACCACTTTCTTAATAGAATTCTATTCTGCCAGTTTTAACGAAAAAATTCTGCCATTCTGCTATACGCAGGTTTTCAATTTTGAAACCCAAGAACAAGAACCCCCAAGCCCGCCTACACCAACTGAAACCTATACTATAACCATAGATCTTAACGGCGGAATTCTTGATAAAACAACAATAGAATATACTGCAGAAACAGAAAGTTTTGATCTTCCAACACCTACTAAAGAAGGTTATGATTTTCTTGGCTGGACTGGTTCAGAAACTACCGTTCCTTTAACACCTATGACCATAAAACAAGGTACAACTGGAGACAAGACTTTTACCGCCAATTGGAGCCTAGAAGACTATAGCATAACCTACAACAATGTTGCTGGTTGTACATTCGAAACAGCTAACCCTACAACCTATAACATTGAGTCTGATGAGATTACTCTTTCTAAGCCAACCAAAGCTAACGATATCTTTACTGGCTGGACTTACGAAGGTCAGACGACACCTCAGTTAGATGTTAAAATAAACAAAGGTTCTACTGGCGATAAAGTTTTCAATGCTAACTGGGAAAATTTTGCTGTCGTAAGCCTCAAATCTGCTGCTACTGACTTCCCTGTAGATGGTCAGATTCAATTGGAATTAGATAAGGATATTGCTTGGCAAGACTCTTTCAAGAATTGCATAACAATCACCCCAATCGCACCTACCACACCAACCATAACCATCAACTCAATCTCTTACAGCAATAAAATACTAACGCTGACTCTTTCAGAAAATCTCAAATATAGCTCTCAATATCAAATTGCCGTTGCTGGAATTGAAAATGTTTGTGACAATAGTATGACTTTCATGACTGTCGCTTTGGTTGTGACACCGCAAATTTCCAGTAAAGCTAGCGATATAAGTCAGGTCAATGGTGTTGACAGGCATATATTACAACCAACTTTCACTATTGATTATGGAAAGAAAATACTTAACCAAACTGTTGCTAAGAGTAACATCAAGCTTAATGATGCTGCTCTACCAAATTCCTGCACTCTTGTTTTTGATGAAGATGGGAAAATTGCAACTCTGACTTTTACTGCTGATCTTGATGTGTTCACGGATTACACTCTTAGCTTAAATGAATTTGCAGACGATGACAATGCTACGATAAATGCTCAGACTTTGAGTTTCAAGACTGTTCCACCTGAAGGTATAACTGGAGAAGGAACTTTAAGCAGTCCTTACCTGATTTATACTCAGGCTCATCTTAACAAACTTAGGGAAGATGCTTACCTGCATACAGGAAAGTATTTCAAACAGATGGACAACATTGTTATGACTGGCAACTGGACTCCTATAGGTTCAAATTCGAATAAATTCTACGGCTTTTATGACGGAAATAATCTAAAAATCACCGGTTTAACTATTCAAGCAAACAATAATTATGTGGGTTTGTTTTCTTCAATAGGTTCTACTAACAAGTCTAAAATCGAAAATCTGAAATTAGAAAATGTTAATATAAATGGTGCGGAACATGTTGGTGCTTTGGCTGGTTATATAAATAAAGCAGATGTTACCAATGTTCATGTTATGGGAGAAGTAAATATTGAAGGTTCTGGGCAAATTGTTGGCGGTCTGACTGGTGAGTGTTGTAAAACTCAAATTACACGCTGTTCAGTTGATTCGCCTAATGGATTAGTAAATGTTGGAAATTCAGGATCAAGTGTTGG
This sequence comes from Candidatus Rifleibacteriota bacterium, assembly GCA_017417215.1. Classification (GTDB taxonomy): domain Bacteria; phylum Muiribacteriota; class Ozemobacteria; order Ozemobacterales; family Ozemobacteraceae; genus RUG334. Next base: position 11,083 of record JAFPZP010000094.1, read on the forward strand.
AGGTTTAATTGGTTTAGCTTATAACGGTGTTGAAAATAACTCTATCTCTGAATCTTATGCATCTATAATAGTTCAAGGGAATAGTAATGTTGGAGGTTTGGTTGGATATATGTATAAATATTCAATTGAAAATTCCTATTCTAATTCATCTTTAATAGTCATAGGAAATAACCCAACTAGTATAGGTGGTCTCATTGGAGAAATGTATGATAGTTGTTCTTTTAATAACTGTTATGCTAAGGTGGCCTATGGTTCAGGCTCTGTAAGTTATGGTAATTGTCTTGTTGGATATATACAAAATAATCCTTTTGTAAACAGTAAGAATAACTTTGCTTGGAGGGATGAACTTACAGGTCTTAATAATACAAAAATTTTGTATAAATATCAGGATGCAATAAGTCCAGAAGATGGAAAAGACTCTGATAGAAACAACTATTTCTCCAATGGCTACCCCTCTTCAGATTTAACTGGAGCCAATTGGGACGCTTGGGATCCTAATGTATGGGATAATCTAACTCCTGGCAATTACCCCAAACTCAATTGGCAGTCAGGAAATTGAGAATTGAGAATTGAGAACTGAGAATTAAACACAAAAAACGCCTGATATTATCAGGCGTTTTTTGTGTTTACCCATCTACTAATCACACAATTCCTCTCTTATCTCTAAATTTCGCAGTCTACCCATTGTCATAAACGTATAGCTTTCAGGGCTAAAGCCCATACGCTATACTTATTATGACAAATGTGTAGACTCCTCTTGTGCTCTATGCTCTTTCGTTTTTTTTAGACCATAGATGTAGACACAAGAATTCTTGTAACTTGAGTCTTGTAACTTGAAACTTTAATAACAATAAAAACTAAATAAATTCCAAACACTTGTCGAAGATAAAGATATGACTGACGCTATCATTCAGAATGACTGAATGAGAAACTGTCATCACTCTATTTATATAAGGAAGAATGAGGATTTATGAAAATCTCGACTTCAAGGTTTGGAACAATTGATGTAAGCGATGAAGAAATCGTCCGCTTTGAAGAAGGCTTGTTAGGTTTTGGTGATTATCACAGGTATGTGATTCTGAACGCCTCTGAGAAAAATAGCCCGTTCAGGTGGTTACAATGCTTAGATGACGGTAATCTTGCATTCGTTATTATTGAACCTCTGAATTTTATGTTTGAGTATGACATAGAGATTTCTGATTCAGACCAGGAATTTATAGGTCTTACCAGAGGAGAGGATGCGATTCTTTATGCAATTGTTTCTATTCCAGCAAATCCTCAAAACATGACAGCGAATTTACAGGGGCCGCTGCTTATAAATGTGGTTAACCGCAAGGGAAGACAGATTATATCCAGCAATCCTAGACATCAGATAAAAACAAAGATTTTGGACGAAATGCAGATTCGGGCTAGGAAGCTTCAGGAGCTGAATAAGTCTTTGAACCCTAAAGATAAGGGGGAATAAAGCAAATGCTCGTATTAACCCGAAAAATCAACGAAAAGATTGTAATAGGCGACGATATCGAGATTGTTTTGGTTGATATAACCAAAGATCAAGTGAAAATCGGTATAAACGCTCCTAGAAATGTTAAGGTTCATCGTTGGGAAGTTTACGAAGAAATCCAGAAAGAAAATAGAGAAGCGGCTCAAATGCCAAGTCTGGACCCACTTGCAAACTTACCGATGGATTTCTTAAAAAATTTAGGAAAAAAAGATATTGTGGTAAAAAAACGCAAAAAGTGAAGCTTTTTGTAAATTTTTGCTAATAATCGGTCATATCTGTCGGAAATCAGATTAAGAGTAGAGATAATTACTTTCCGATAGAAAAGATATAAGGGGGATAAGGCGATTAAGCTTAGAAGGATTCAACATCCCCTAATGTAAATCATGGAGGCAAACCAATGAGTCTACGTATTAACTCTAACGTTACTGCAATGACCGCTCATGGTAATCTGGTAACTAACGATTCCAGATTGTCTAATTCAATTGAAAAGCTGTCATCAGGGCTTAGAATCAATCGTGCCGCAGACGACGCTGCTGGTCTTACCATTTCAGAAAAATTAAAGACCCAGATCCGCGGTATAGCTCGTGCACAACAGAATGTTCAGGATGGTATCAGTCTCATCCAGACAGCAGAAGGTGCACTTAACGAAACACACAGTATGTTACAGCGTATGCGTGAACTGGCTATTCAGTCAGGTAACGATACTCTCACTACTACTGACCGTCTCGAAATCCAAAAAGAAATTGCTCAGCTCAAGGAAGATATTGATCGTATCGCTAACGATACTGAATACAATACCAAAAAGCTCCTTGACGGCACTGGAACCGCTGCTATTTCAACCAGCGACCCAGCTAATCTTACTGGTATCGCTTGCGGTACTGTACTAACATTTTCAGACTTTTCCGTAACCGTTATGGTTAAACAGGAAGTTATTCCTGGTATTGGTACAAGAGCTATGACGGTGTTGCTGAAGTTCAGCGCTCAGCTATTTTCACAACTGTTGACGGTGAAATAGCCAGCTCATCTACTACACTTCAGTCTATTGCAAACTTTTATGATGCAGAAGGCAATTTCATTCTTGACCTTCCACAAACCCTTTATCTCCAAGGCGATAATCATCAGGGCACCTGCACAGTAAGTAAAGACCTTACTCTTGCTCAGTTAACTGAACGCATTGAAGCTATGGCTACTGCTGACCAGCTCGACAAAGGCTTGCACTTTGAAGGTTCTACTGCAAAATTAGAACTTTCTGGTGACAACAATGGTCAGATTACTGTAGTTTCTGGTAGAACTGGCGAAGTTGGCAGAATCAATTTCACTGGTAGTGAAGATTTGGTTAAAGCTCTCGGTTTTGAAGACGTAATCAAAGCAGAAGACCCTGTTTATTCTGTTGCTGTTACAAACCTTGGTGTTGAATACGGCGCTCGTAAGACTTTGACTACTCAGGTTGCAGGGAATCGTGCTTCCGGTCTTATCGAAGGCATAGACCTTTTCTATGAACCCCCGCAGTCTGCAAAGGTTACTACTCAAGAATCTTACGTTGGCGTTACTATTAAGAACGATATTACTTTTGATATAAATGACTCTTTAGATACTGCTTTTGGCGGTCTTGGAACTGCTGGGGTAACAATTACTGTTCCTGCAGGTGATTACAGTATGGAACAGGTAGCAGAAATGGTTAATGCTCAGATTATTGATGCTTACGGTGGAAACACTCCTTTAATGAGTTGCTCTATCAATGACCACTATGCAATTCAGTTCACTTCTACTAATACTGGTTCTGCTGGTTGGGTAAGCATTCAGAATACTACTCCTGCTGGAACAAATGAACTTGGTATTACAAATGGTACTTATCATGGTACTGGCGGCGGTTCTGCTAGCTATGTAGCAGATTTAGCCAACAACGGTCTGATTCAGGACTGGAACTATGCTGCAACTAATGTTCAATTTACTATCAACGATATGCATGGCAATACTGTTGATATAACTCTTGATCAGGATTATACACTGTTAACTGCTCAGGATATTGCTAATGACATCAATGCTCAGATTGGTGCAAATACTCAAGATGCAGCCGGTAACCCAGCATCTATGTCTGTTAAGGCAGAAGTAATTAACGGTGTTCTTTCATTCCGTTCTACTGAAACTGGTTATAACTCTGGTTTTGAACTTGTAGATGGCGGTAATTTAAATAAACTTCAGATGAGTGCTGGCCAATACTACAATGGTGTTGACGGTAACGTAGCAAATCAAGACTTTGCTTACACTCAGTCTGCTTCTAGTTACGGTTTCACAGTAGCCGGAACTTCTCCAGATGATGACTTGGTTTTCACTATCGCTGACCTTGATGGTACTGCAATGCAGATAACTATTCCCGCTGCCGCAGCAGGTTATGAAATTGATCCGCTTACAGGAGGCTTAAATGGTGCTGTTAGCTCTGGCGATTCCTTTGTTCCTGCTACTGAAATTGTTGCAGAAATTAACAAACAGGCCAATGCAGCGAGCTGCAAAATTCACGCAGAATTCGATACATTGAGCAAAAAAATCAAATTAGTTTCTGATGTAACTGGTAAAGAAGGCAAGATTGTTATCACTGATAACAGCCAGCCACCTAGCCAGAACAATCTCAGAACTGTATTTGATGTTGAACAGGCTACTTACATGAACGGTATCGGTCAGACTGCTTACACAATGCACGTAAAAGACACTTCAATCACTTTGCAGATTGGTCCAAACGAAGGTGCTACTGCAACCTGCAATATCACTAGAATGGACGTTAGAGCTCTTGGTGTTGAAGACCTTGACCTCACCACTAGAGAATCTGCTAACCGTGCTATCGGTATTGTAGACAATGCTTTGCAGATTGTTTCCTCTGAACGTGCTAAGCTTGGCGCCATTCAGAACAGAATGGAATACACCAGCAATTCACTTGCTGTAGCTAGTGAAAATATGACCAATGCTCAGTCTCGTATTGCTGACGTAGATATGGCTTCTGAAGTTATTGAAATGACTTCAGCTCAGATCTTACAGCAGGCTAGTAACGCTATGGTTGCTCAGGCTAATACTTCAGCACAGACTGTTCTCAGACTGCTTCAATAAGCAGTAAATTCAATGATACTCATTCAGCCGAATTGATCGTTAGCTTTTCGGTTTGACTCAAATATTTAGGTTTGCATCCAGCCACCCGAACAGGGTGGCATTTTTTTTGTCTTGTTTGGTATTGTAAATCAAAGAAAATTATAGTCTAATATTTATTTAAGAAAAGATTGTGTTCTAAGAGGAAGCAAACCAATATATGAATAATAAAATAAAATTAACTGTATTTTTCTTGATGATATTGTCTCAAACCATCTTTGCTTTTGAAATAAGTAAGTCAGTAGAAACCAACGATGGCTTTATTCCCTATTCAAGATATTTAGAAAAATTAGATAAAGAGAATCTTTGTGTAACCAAAGAAATGAGCGATGAGGAAAAGGCGGAAGCAGAAAAACTTATTGATGAAAATCTTGAGATTGCAAAGGGTGATTTTGTAGCAAATTTTGAAAGAGACGGGAACTACAGAATAGACCTATTCGAAGGTTTTACGCCTGTTAAGATTTATTTGCATCAGGTTTATAAAAAAGATATCAGATTCAAAGACAATAATCTTGATATAGCCTGGCTTGATGAAAAGCTCACTAAATTGGGCGCTTCTCGATACAGAACTTCAGAAACGAAATATGTTTATTATTTAAAGACTAGCGCTGACCGTCAGTGCTTTATAATCGTCGAAAACGAATATACAAAAAGATTATATTTTGTTTGCAGTTATCTGGCAGACAATAATTCTACTATAACTATTACAAAAGATGATTTTACTAAGTTCAACGGTAAGGTTTCTTTTTTCGTAAACTCCCTTCCTGACAGGTCACTGATTGCTAAAGTAACTGTTAATGGCAATAAAAGCGATAAAGACGCGAGACTTGAATTTAATTATCGTAACGAAATGGAGTATGAAAAGCACGAGGAAAGATATAACAAAAGAATTGAACTAGAACCTAAAAGAAATAATGAATTTATTTTAGACGGTTTGCCTAATGTTGACGGGCAACTTTGCTTTGTTCTCGAAAAGAGAGGGGAAATTGATTCAGTAAGTATTAAATTTGAAACAGGCGAAAAGATTCCTACTATAAAATATGGTGCTGAACTTGGAATGGTTATTTTAAAAGGAATAGACCCCGGTTTAAGTGCCGAGTTAGAACCCTATTACGAAAAAAATGGTTCTCATGATATATTGCACAGCCCTATTCTAGATGATACAGGAAGCTTTGTTTTTTCTGCTCCTGCTGGTCATTACAAATTATTATTCGGGAAAAATCCTTATGTAGATTTTAGCGGTAGATACTATTCTCACAATATTCCTGTTAATGCTGGTGAAGCTACCGAAATCACTATTCCGTCAGAAAATGCCAATGCTATTAATGAGTTGCGAAAAGCCTATATTTCCACAAAGAATAAGAATACAGGAAGTATCCAGCTTAATAATCTAAGTGTTAAAGACAGTGTTGGCACTTTGGAAATGGTTATTAACGACCCCTTAGAAAGAGATGTTTTCCCTGAAAAAGAAGAAATCAAAATACAGGAAAATGGTGTAGAAGGGAAAGTTACTAAGATAGAACGAGAACCTCAGCCTGTTGACGTAGTGTTGGTTCTAGACTCATCTGGTTCAATGGGACAAAATATGAAGCCAGCAGTTGAAGCTGCAAAAGATTTTGTTAAAAGTCTTCCTGACAACACTGGCATTAGATTTATTCAGTTCGCTCAAAAGATAACAATTCATAAGGGTGAGAAGAAAGCGGATGTTATCAAAGCTTTGGATACAGTTAAATCTGTTGGTGCCACAGCTATGTATGACGCTTTAGAAAAGGCTTTGAAACTTTTGGAAAAAAAGAAAAAGCCTTATATAGTTTTGTTCTCTGATGGTGCCGACAGCCGTGAACCTGGCGTAGACGGCAAAGGCAGCAATTTAACGAAACAGCAGATTATAGACAAACTGAAGAAAAGTAAAGCTACACTTTTAACTATCGGGTTTGGCAGTGGTCACGACCCAAAAACTTTAAAAGCTATGAGCGAAGTTACTCCAAATGGAATGTATGTAGCTGCCGCAGACAAAGAAGCTTTGCCATCAGCTTTTGCGGCTGTTTCCTCAAAATTCGGCAATCAGTTCAAAATAACTTACGAACGCCCATATACTTGCATTGATACTAAGAGTGATGTTCCCATAGTCGCTATAATGCTTGATTGTTCAGGCTCTATGGATAAAGACCCCAAGGATTATCCTGATGATGACGTTGATTTCAGAATGGATAAAGTGAAGATTGTTTTTCATGATTTCATCAATAATCTTTCATCAAACACCTTGATTTCTTTAATGACTTTCACAAGTGGAAGAATTGATTGCAAACAGATTCTGACAGATAAAAAGGCTGATATTCTCAAAGCTTTGTCTGAATGCAAAGCTGATGGTGGAACTCCTATTAATGATGCTTTAACATTCTCATTAGAAAATCTTAAGTCTTTGAACAGCAGTAAAAAACTACTGATTTTCTTTACTGACGCAGCTCTTGATTTGGAAAGCAAAGAAAGCGAATCTTTAAGAGTCAGATATGAAACACTTTTAAAAGAGCTGAAAAAATCAAATATTAGAGTATTGTTTGCTGGTCTTGGTGGTGACGATTATATCGGCAAATACAAAGCCCCTTTTGAAGAAGCTGCAAAGATAGCTGGTGGCGATTATATAATCACTTCAAAAACCAAAGATATTGCTGACAAGCTTAACGAACTGCTTAAAAAAGTAGATGAACCTGTTTCAACAGAAAAGAAGCTTAATTTAAGCGTAGCTCTTGATTCTAAAACAGAAGATGGAAGCAGAATGAATTACTCTTCAGTAAAGATGTTTGAAGATCTGCACCCACTAGAAAAAGAGGGTGAAGTTGTAAAACCAGGTTTAATTCAGGTTAAAACAGGTCAAACTTATGCTATAAAACCTAAGGAAAAGGTTACAAGTTTGGCTGGAACTTCCAAATCAGCAGATACAACAGAAGTCTTTTCATCTGTTAAATATCAGAATAAACCTACTGCTAAGAATAAATTTGCTTCTGTTGAAGCTCAGGAACTTTATTTGCTGAAGAAATTCAAAGATTTTTCTCCTAAAAAAGATGTTCTTGTTGCTTTAAAGGTTAAAATATCTTTCCAAAAGGCTAATTCAGAAGATAAAGAAACAGCTTATATAATACCTAGTATTTTCAATCATTTTTATCTTTCATTGAATAATTCTAATCTTGTAGCCCCATCAAAATTAACCTGGCTGGCTGACATGCCGTTAACAAAAGCGCCAGAAAAAGTTCAAATCTATGTTGACGACAAAAACTCATCAGAAGGTTTTTTAATCTTCGATATGCCATATAGATTTGCTGATCATGAAGAAAGTGGCGTTTATCAACTTTCTCTTCATATTTTTGACGAAGCTAACGGTCATATCGAATTGCCTATTGTTGGCAAAATAAGCGAAAAGCTAGAAAGAATTAAAAGCTTACCCAACAAAGAGCCACAGAAGATTTCCGATGCTTTTTCCCTTAAGATTAAAGGTTATGAAGACAGGCAGAAAATCGGTCAGGAAGGCTTCTATGACAACGATACATCATCTTTCAGAATCATAGAGACCGATTTTATTAGTAATGTTTCGGCTTTGCTTGATATAAACCCGATGGAACGTTTCTATTATGCTGTAGAAACAGATAACGGGCCTTTGATGAACAGAATGAACAATATGGTTTATTCGATGCCTTTGGGCTTTATCAGCAAGATGATGTTTTCACCGGGCTATTCTAGTAGCGTCAGAATGCCTTTTGTTATTGGGAAAGAGCTTGCTAGTGCTCCCAGCTATATTTGGGGCGATGTGGCTAAGGGCGAAGTTAAGTGCAGCGTTACTGATGGAAAGCCTTGGAGCGGTAAGAAACTTGATCAGAAGTTTTCCCATGAGTATTTCGATTTGATTATTAACGATATGGGGCGCATTGATGATAACAGATATGCCATCGTTGATTTCACTATTGTCGACAAGCCTGACAGCGATGGTTTGGGAACTGGCGGTGTTACAACTTTAATGGTGCTGGACTGTAAGGCCGAACCTCCTGATGATATTGTTAAAAGCGGTAATGGCGGAACCATTATAAAAGCCGTAACTCGCAGAGGTTTGGGCAATTTCGGTTCTGTAAGCTATAAAATGCCTGGTAGAATCGAATTAGACAAAGATAAGACGAAATATTATGCCTATGGAATAGATGATAAATGGGGTGTTTTTGATGGAATGAGCCGTCGTGGCATCGCTGTTTTTAATTTGGATAGATACAAAGATTCAGATGAAATAGAGATTATAAGCGATTTTATTCCTTCTCTAAAGCTAAAACTGCCGAAAGCTGAATTTACTAACAAAGCTTTGCTCTGTAGAAATTTCAGAATAGATAATATAGATTTTTCTTATGACAAGCGTATTGATGAAGCTGTAAGAGAAGCCAGACTTCAATATGAAGCTACTCATAAAGAGTTAGATAAAACTCCTAATATAGGTTTAAATGCTGACGATAAACCATTTACAACTGTTGCTGTGCCTTCTCTGACCTTTTATGGCTCACAGTTTTTAAATTCCATAAATAAAGAAGAAGATATAGTTGAGCTTCTACAGAAATTAAAAATAGATTTTGATTCCAACGAACAGGTCTATTATTCGCCAGAAGCTGTTTTGACTCAAGGGTGGGGGAGAGAATGCGACTTGGCATATTTAACAGAGTATTTACTTACAAAATTAGGCTATGCTCCATTAAGACGAACTGCTGGCATAACAAAAGAAGGGGCAGAATGGCTTAAAAAGCGTTGTCAAAGCAATTATTTCTGTGATGAATATAAAGAGCTTTATGCTTTCGAATATAAAAAAGATGGGAAAACGCTTCTTTTTGTTCCTGCTTTTGGCAAGTATTTAAGCGATTTAAAGGGGTTATGTTATTACAAGAAGCCCGATAAGAGAACAATGAGCCTGACTGATAAAAACTTAAAAGTTAGTGTTTATGGCAAACTTATCGGAAATGCAGGGGTTGCTGCTCAACAGGCTATTGCCAGCAACCTTTTCAGTGCTCTTGGCGGTCGTGAAGATTCTAAGACTGATGAAGGCATAAAAGAACATACAATTTTGTTTGAACGCAGAATTAATGTGAGCGATTTTACCAAAGATCTCTTTGATATTAGTTTTCAGACTGTTGGAAAAAGTAGCGATGGAAAAGGCGATATTATCTGTGCTGTTGTTGATGGACCAAATGGGGTCTTATTCGATAAAAGGCTGTGGATAGACACTTCCTGCTATGAAATAGAATCTGTTACTGTTGAATTAGACGGTCGTTATAAAACCACTAGATACTTAAAGAATGGGAAAAAGCTTAGTGATTTGAATTTCACAATAGGTTATTTCCTGCCGGAACTTTCTGATGAAGCTGTTAAAGCTTATGAAGATGCTGTAAAGGTTCGGGCAGAAGGTATCGAAGATGCTTCCAATTACGCAAAACTTAAGTGGAATGGTCACGCTTCTATTGCTCGTTTTGTAAGAGCTTTCGGCAAAGCTTCCAGGAAAGTTGCTGAAAAGCTTGATGCCACAGTATGCAGAGTAAGAGATGAAGATATGCTCGCTCTTGCCGCTATAAGCGAAAGCGATGGAAAAGATGCTGCAATTGGCATTGACTTGATAAATATTGGCTATTATTCAAGAAACAAAAGAGAAGTAATGAAGAGCTTCAATTCGATTATGGGGCTGATGGCTTCGCAGCTTGAAGCTTCTGTTCTGCCTGGAGGAAAAGGCGAAAGCTACGCCAACGTCTGGGCGACACTTCCTGTAGATGCTGGAATCTTTGTAATTGATAATAAAATAAGGAAAAAAGCAGTTGATTTTCTTAAAGAAAAAGCTTTCCCGAAACTACTTGTAGACAGAGTTAAGGGTGACAATCATGGACTGGAATTTATTGTGCCAACAGCACCAGGCTTGAGAAACGGCGAAGAATGCTGGGCTTGGCTTGAAATAAATTATGATAACGGCGTTATAACATCATGGTTTGATAATGGTGAACGCTCTGGTATGGCCGGTTATGTAATAGGTCTTACACCATATAATGAATGTAACTTCGCTGCTGGTGCAGTAATCGGTCAAAGCTGTGCTAACTTTGCTATAGCCGCTTATACATTAGAAACAGAAGACGAAGAAGCTGTTTGGAAATCTGCAAAAGAGCTTTGTCAGAAAATCTCTGAAGCGCTTGGCACCGCAGAAGGTTTGATGTCGGCAAAAGATGTTCAATCTGCTTTAACAGGCTTTGCTGGGTCTCAAGCTGGCGGTTTCACCAAACAACATTTGGCTGTTGACTATAACGAAGTCTATAAGCATCTTAAAATCATTCGCGGTGACGAAGCTTATAACCCGACTTTCGCAGAAGGTTTCAAGATGGCGATAGACCTTTACTTCGGGGATTAGTTCACTTATTTTATACCAATTCAAGAATTATCATAATATTAATGATTGTGTTGCAGATTGCGTCACAAATAATTATAATCGAATTAAAAGAGGTGAAATTATGGTAACTAAGACAGCAAATGTTAATTTAAGAATAAAATCTGATATTAAAAAGAGAGCAGAAGAAATATTAGAAAAATTAGGTATTCCTAGATCTGTGGCAGTAGATATGTTTTATCGTCAGATTATCGCTCATAAAGGTATCCCTTTTGCATTAACTTTAACAAATGATGTACCTGTCAGAGAAGAAATGAGTAGAGAACAATTTGATGATATGATGGCAACTGGCTTAGAACAAGCAAAACAAGATGAAGCTTATGATGTGGATGAAGTATTTGACGACTTAGAAAAGGGTTTACTTAAGTGAGTGATGAAATCATAGAATATAAAGTTAAAATCACAAAACAAGCTAAATATTATATGAGAGATATTTGTGATTATATTGCAATAAAATTAGATGCACCAGAAACAGCAAAAAATCTATTAGCTACATTAAAAAAGGAAATAAAGAGTTTAAATCATTTTCCTGCAAGAATAAAACTTACAGATGAAGAACCTTGGAGAAGTAAAGGTATTCATAGAATGATAGTCAAAAACTATTATGTTTATTTTTTGATTAACGAAAGTAAAAAGCAAGTTTATGTAACTTCGGTTGTTTTTGCCAAAAGAAACCAAATCAATCATTTAAAAACATCTTTACCTCAATAAAAACAATAACTACCAACTACAATAAAAACTTTATATTAAGGTAGTTATTGTTTTTGGTTTTTATAGTTTTTGTTGTAACAATTTATCGATTTATCTCAAACTTTCGATTGCCTGAGAACTAAACAATCCTCTTATCTCTCATCTCTAATCTCTTTTCTCTAAAAAAATAAAAAATAAAATTTTTTATAAATTAGACTTTTTATATCGAAAATTCGCGAAAAAACTGGTAATTTTTTAAAAATTGCCAATAATCGTCTAAAATCGAGCGAAAACATTTCCGGTTTTAGGTCGATGACTATAATAACGAAAGCGAAATAAGGGCAAATTAGTTCTTTGAAAACTGAATAAAAAAATTTTAAATAGGAGGTGTGAACTATTTAAAACTATCGGTTCGGGTTAGGAATTTGGGATAAAAAATCTTAAAATTTGTTCTTTAAAATGTTCTCGTTCTTAAGTTGTAAAATAAAATTCAAAATCGGTCTGAAAATTAAGGATGGCGGCACAAGGATGCGCCGCTGACAAAACAGAATTCAAGGAGGAATTCAATTATGTCACTTCGTATTAACCAAAATGTAACTTCTCTTTCTACTTACGCTAACCTCAACAGCACTAGCACCAGAATGGAAAAATCCATCGGCAAGCTTAGTTCAGGTTTAAGAATCAACTCAGCAGCTGACGATGCAGCAGGTCTTGCCATTAGTGAAAAGATGCGCAGTCAGATCAGTGGTTTAAACCGTGCCAGACTAAATGCCCAGGATGGCGTTTCCATGATACAGACAGCTGAAGGTGGTTTGAACGAAACTGAAAGCATTATCCAGAGAATGCGCGAATTGGCAATCCAGGGTTCAAACGATACACTCACATCTAACGATCGTCTTGAAATTCAGAAGGAAATCAATCAGCTTCGTGACGCAATCGATGATATTTCCAACACTACTGAATACAATACCAAGAAACTTTTAAACGGTAGCCAGACTGCTCAGCTCAGCTCAAGCTCTAGCTATATCCGCGGTATGGTAACTGGTAACGGTGTTAACGGTGGCGATTTCAAAATAAGTATGACAGTTTTACAGGCTGGTATTTCTCAGATGCAGACAAGCCAGATGTTCATGGATAAATCCACTGGTGAACTTGCAAAAGGTAATACTAAGCTTGAAGATATTTCTCAATTTTACGATGAAAATGGTGTTTTCGCACTTGCTTCAGCCCAGACCCTTACAATAACCGGTAATGCAAACTCTGCAAATGTAACTGTAGACGGCAAAATGACTCTTGACCAGTTAGCTTCTGCATTACAGAACGCAATCGCAGGTGCCAGCAACCTCGGCATCAGAAATTCTTCTGTATCAGTAGTAAGCACTGCTCAGAGCAATGTTTCAGGTCTTGGCGGATATTTACAGCTCACTTCCGGTGCTGTAGGCGAAGAAGGCAACTTCTCAATCGCAGGCGACCAGAAGATGATCGATGCTCTCGGTCTTTCTGTAAGCAGACAGTCTGTTAACAATATCGTTCAGTTAAGAATCGAAGCTGCCAATGGCGATGTAAGAACTGTTAACACCAGTTCAGACAGAGCTTC
>JAFPZP010000095.1 GCA_017417215.1 Candidatus Rifleibacteriota bacterium
CCATGGTTGAAAGCCGCGACAATTCTACTGGTGGTCACATTAAAAGAACAAGCGATGTCGTAAATATTTTAATTGAAGAAATCCAGAAAGATAAGAGCGATGACAGGCTGATTCTTACTAATGAATTCTGTTACAACATTATTAAGGCAGCACCTATGCACGACCTTGGAAAGATTGCCGTAGATGATGCAATTTTAAGAAAACCTGGCCGCTTCACTGATGAAGAATTTGAAAAGATGAAAACTCATGCAGCAGAAGGTGCCCGCAGCGTTCATGAAATTTTGAAGGATACTGATGATCAGGCCTTCCATATTCTTGCAGAAAATGTTGCCCACTATCATCACGAACGCTGGGATGGCTCTGGTTATCCTAAAGGCTTAAAAGGCGAAGAAATACCTCTACTTGCGAGAATAATATGCTGTGCAGACTCATTTGATGCAATGACCAGCAAACGTGCCTACAGAGACACTATGCCCCTGGAATTTGCAAAGAAAGAATTAATACGTTGTTCAGAAACACAGTTTGACCCACGTATTGTTAACGCATTCCTAGAAGTTATTGCTAATGAAGACACAATTAAAGAAATCAGAAAAATGTAATGGCTGAAAAGATCTGGAAATTAAAAGAAGTATCAAAACAAAGTATAGATAAACTAAAATCTACTGGTTTTAGCGATACTTTAATTAAAATTCTTATTAATAGAGGGATTACAGACATCGCTTCTATTGATAAGTATTTTAACCCCAAAAGCAGGTATCTGTTTTCTCCATTTATTATGGATGGGATTTCTGCTGCAATCGACAGAATTTTTAAAGCGACAGAAAATAATGAAAGCATTAGAGTCTATGGTGACCGAGATGTAGATGGAATAACTTCCACTGTTGTTCTTACAGAAACTCTGAAATCTTTCTATGATTTTGTAGACTACACTGTTCCTGTAATAGAAGACGGATACGGTTTAAACCCAACCTATATTGATGCGGCAGCCAAAGACGGTATTGGTCTTATTGTCACCGTAGATTGCGGAATCAGCAATAAAGAAGAAGTAGATTACGCTAAGAGCAAAGGCATAGATGTAATTATTACAGACCACCATGAGCCTCCAGCTCAAATACCAAATGCCATAGCAATAGTTGACCCCAAACTCCACGAGTCAATATGCCCTCAAAAGAACATTGCCGGAGTTGCCGTTGCTTTCAAATTATCTATGGCTCTTGAGATGACAAAATGCAAAAAGTTGTCAAAACCTTTGATAGCTTTTGATATCAGCAATGACGACATTACTGTAGTTCGTTTTTCGCCTAGAGAAGGCTTTACATCTATAAACAATTTTAATGCTTCAATGCTGGTTAACTCTGTTCCCGTTTTCTTCAATAAAGAAGAAAAAAGTTTAATTGAAAATCTTGTTCCGTCTATAGCGGCTGCAACAGGTGTTCCGACTATCAAACCAATATTTATCAACAGTTTTATAGCCGAATATTTACCAGATGCTGTTAAACTTAGCAAGGAAGAGCTTAAAAAGACACTGAATCTTAATCATGTTCCTGGCGGGAAATCATTGTTATTGCTGTTTTTGAAATGTATTGAAGCTGGTTTGCCAGCTATAAAGCAACTATGGGTAAAGTGCCTTGATATATTAACAATAGGCACTATAGCAGACATGGTTCCTCTTCAAGGAGAAAACAGAACCTTTACACAGATGGGACTCAAATTCGTTTCCAAGAGCAAACGTATGGGTTTGTCCAGCTTATTCACAGCCTTAGGCTGGAAAAACAAACAGATTACTGAAAAAGATATCAGCTTTAGTATCGCACCTGTATTAAATTCTTCCGGAAGATTAAAAACTGCTGAATTAGCAATAGAACTGCTTAGCACCAACAAGAACAGCAAAGCCGATAATCTTGCAAAACAGCTTTATGAATTAAATACTGAACGCAAAAAACTTGGTGAAGAATGCTATAACGGAGTCAAAGAATACCTGAATCAGCAGAACGACTTAGAAAACGATAGAATACTTATGGTTGCTGCACCTATGAAAAACCAAGGTGTTACTGGCATTGTAGCAACAAGACTTATGCTAGACTACAGCAAACCAGTTATAGTTCTTCTTGAAGATCAAGGCAAATTCTTAGGGTCTGCACGAAGTTTCAAAAATATAAATATAATAGAAACTTTAAATTATTGCTCTGACTGCCTCGAAAAATATGGTGGTCATATTGGAGCTGCTGGTTTAACAATGAATCCAGAAAATGTAGACAAATTCAGGGAAAAACTTAGAGAGTTCTCTGCCAGCAATATCTCTCCTGAAGATCTTAAACCAGAATGGGAAATAGATACAGAGATAACTACAGATGAAATAGACGAAAAGTTCCTTGCTGACATTCTCAAGTTTGCTCCTTTTGGAATAGACAACCCGGCTCCTATTTTCTTAATTAAAGATGCTCAGTTTCATGAAATAAAAAAAGTTGGCGAAAGCAAAAACCATTTACGTTTTAAATTAAAACGTTCAAATGGTCGAAGTTTATTTGGTATTGGTTTTAGTTTAGGAAATATTATGGTTCCTGAGTATATAAGAGACGGAACCTGTGATATAGTATTCCATGTTGAACCTAACGACTATAATGGAATTAGAACAGCACAATTAATGGTGCTGGACTGTAGGCTCAAAGCCTTTAAATAAAGTTGGAGATTATAATGGAAAATATTCTCGATCGGGAACCATTAAACAAATACGATTTCAGTAGAATGGTGAACATGTGGGAAAACCTTGTTTTTACCGCTGTTTCTGAAATGATAGAAAGGAACGAAATGTGTCCCTGTCACGATTGTGTCTTAGACACATGTGCTCTTGCATTAAATAGTCTGCCTACACGTTATTGGATTCTTGGAAGTTATGATGCGTTTTGTCCTCCAGAAAAATTTACAGAAGATGTAATGAATATAAGATTGGCTGAAGAAGCCGTATTAAAAGCCTATCGTCTGGTTCAGCAAAATCCACATCATTAAATTGCTAAAAATTAATTATTGAAATTAACAAAAAAATTTTTATATTTAAAAAAATTACAAGACAAATAATCAACGTTTTGATAAGCTTATATACTGAATAATTATTAGAAGTAGGAATTTCTCGGAGGTCACTATGCTCTGTCCTGGTTGCGGTTTTGAAAATGAAAATGATAATAAGTTCTGCAATATGTGCGGAATGGCTCTGCCAAACGCTGAAAAAAGCGATAATTCTCCAGCAGAACGAGAACCGCTTGATTTAGATTTATCTCTGGATCTTAATTTGGATGATTCCTCCAATTCAAATTCTAATGGTTTGAATTTGGATCTTTCAGATAATACATCTGCTCAAGCTGACAATTCTAATGATCTTAATTTTGATTTAAATATTGATTCCGGTAGTGATAATACACTTGACTTAGATTTAAATGCTAGTAACACTGACTTTAATTTCGACACAAGTGATTCTCAAAATGCAGGTCTAGACTTAAATTTAGATAGTTCTAGCAATGACAACATAGATATAGACTTAGATTTAAATGCAGAAAATGACAATACAATAAGCATTGAAACACCAACAGAATCTTCTGATGATCCATTTGCAGCTCCCGCTGAATTTGACATATCAATGCAAGAAGCTCCAGCAGCAGAACCACCAACAGATAATGTAGCCTATACTCCTCAAACCGAACCAATAGCAGAAACTCCAGTAGAAGAAGCATCTTCTGAAGATTTATCATTCGACATAGAAACACCTACTACAGAAGACAACCAAACAATGGAATTTGATCTCACTGCTTCAGCAGAAGACCAAACAACAAGTTTTGATACAAATGATTTAAATACAGAAGCTGAAAGCTTTAATTTTGGCGATTTAGATACAGAAGCAGCACCAGCTCCTGCCGTAGAAGAAAGCACACCTGTTGTTGATGCTTCTGATGATGATTTAAGTGGTTTAATAGTCAGCAGTAACGATGATTTTTCTACTTCCACTACCCCAACTTCTACCGAAGAATTCTCTATAGAAGATTCTTCAACTACAGAATTTGATACAACAAGCTTTGATGTTTCCTCTGAAACACCTGCAATAGAAGAAACCACTATAAGCGAAAGCGATGATGATTTCCTAAGTTCATTAGTAGTTGAACCTGTTGCAACAGAAGAACCTGAAAAGCCAGTAGAACCACAACAACCAGCCAAGAAAGCCAGCGATTCTAAGCCCCAAAAAGCTGAAGCTCCAAAATCAGATGATGAAGACCTTAATAACCTCCTTCTTGAATTAGGCGGAGATGATTTCGCTAACATAGATACTCCAGTTAACATCGAAGAAACTGTTGAAGAAAAACCGGCAGAAGAAGAAGATTTAAGTTATCTCAACACTATGGCTTCAACTGAACCAGAAGCAGCAGCAGAAGAACCTGCTCCTGTTGAACCTGCTGAAGAACCTAATCAAGATGCAGGAATAGATTTCGATAATCTTGCTGACACTCCTGAAACCAGCAATGAAAATACAGTTTTGAACGAAGCTATAGCATTCACTCAGCCACAAGCAATACTCGAAGAAATAGCTCCACAAACTCCCGAAGAACAACTTGAAGAATTGCGTCAGATTCTTGCAGATACAACTGACCCAGACAAACGCTATTCACTTGTTCTTCAAATGCAGGAACTCAACTTAAAAGAATCTATCCCAGATTTTATTAATCTGTTAAATGATGACTTAAAAGATATCAGAGAAATTGCTGCTGACCATCTTGGTGAAATGGCTGCCGTTGAAGCTGTTAACCCACTTATCCAGTGTTTGAGTTCAGACCATACTCAACTTAAGTTTATTGCAGCTCGTTCTCTTGGAAAGATTGGTTCAAAAGATGCTGTTCTTCCATTGATCAGACTTCTCGAAGAAGATAACGAAGACCTTCGCTATGTTACTCTTGAAGCTCTTGGTAAGATTGGTTCATCTACAGCAGCACTTAAAGCTGTCAGCGCATTCTTAAAGAGCCGCAACAACGACTTGCGTTATATAGCCTGTGAAGCAATAGGTAACATTGCAGAACCCAAATCTGTCGTTATCGTTCTTCCAATGCTTAAAGACCCAGAATTCGAAGTCAGACTCAAAGCTATTGAAGCTCTCGGCAAAATCGGTTCTACAGCCGCTTGTGATCAGTTGCTTGTAGTATTGAGCGAAGACAACGAAAGAATCAGAGCTGCAACAATCCAAGCTCTTGGTCAGATTAAAAATGCAAATGCTGTCGAACCTCTTATTGAAATCTATCAAGTCAGCACACCACAACTTAGAGAAAAGATTATCTGGGCATTAGGTGAAATCGGTAATCAGAAAGCCGTCGACCCGATGCTTAAGCTCTCTAATGCTTTCAATCCAAGATTGACAACTCTTGCTATCGAAGCATTCGCTAAGATTAAGTCTCCAAAAGCAAGCAGATACGTTCTAGCTGTTCTCGATAAAGACGACAAAGCTTTAAATTTGAAAGCAATTGAAGCTCTCGGCGAAATCGGCGAAAAATCTTCTGCCGGCAATCTTATCAAATTCCTTGATTCTCCAGAAGCTGAATTTAAGATTACTGCAGCAAAAGCTATCGGTAAAATCGGTAATCCTATAGCTATAGACCCATTAATTCAGAAACTTACAGATTCTGAAAGAGATGTAAGACTCGCTGCCATCGAAGCTCTTGGTAATATCAAAGGCGTTAAAGCTATTGATCCTCTTATCAAATCACTTGCAGAACAAGACCAGCAGATTGTTGAAAAAGCCGAATGGGCAATCTGTGAAATGGGCGAAAATGCTGTTGAATACATAACAAAAGCCATAGAATCAGAAGAAAATCACTCAATACTTCCTTCTCTAGTAAGAATATTGGGTAGCATAGGCAGTATTAAAGCAATATTCCCATTGTTGAAAGTTCTTGATTCTACAGATGATACAAAGATTTCTTCCTGCATAGCTGATAGCCTTGTTTCAATTGATAATTGTATTACATCAGCCCAGATGAATGTAACATTAAAAGAAGGCTATGCTTGGGCTCAGTTCTCAATTGCCCAGTCTCTTGCCAACCTCCAGGATGAACGTTCATTCGGTCTCCTTGTTAAGATTGCAAGAGAAACTCTTACTGAAAAAGATATCAAACAGCTTTCAGGCATACCCAACAAGAGTTTCTTGGAATACAACAATGAAATTCTCCACCTCATCAAACTCAATGTTGCTCACCTCTTTGCCAAAGTTGGCAATGACAAAGCAATACCAGTTCTGATGGATTACTTCATAGCTGGCGACCAGTTCCAGCGTCAATGGTGTGTCGAAGCTCTTGGCGGAATAAAGACAGAAGGCGCCTTAGATGCTCTTATTGATATTCTCAAGAAACCTGAATTTAATATTCCGTTAGATTTACTTTCACGCACTCTGACATCTAACAGAAGCAAGAAACTTGTTGAAAAGCTTATTAGAAGTGCTTCTCATCCTGCAGAACCTGTTAAGATTGCTATTGCAACAGTTTTGGGCGATACAAGAGATCCACGTGCAATAAGAACTCTTGCTAACCTCGTCAAAGACCCAGCTGAAAAAGTCAGAACATCTGCTATTGAAGCTATTGGTAAGATTGGTACAACTGCTGCAGTTCAACCCGCTATCGAAGCTCTTAAAGATTCTATCGAAGTTGTTAGAGCAAAAGCAGCCGAAGTTCTTGGTGATCTTAAAGATACAGCCGCTGTTGAATTCTTGCAGAAAGCCTGCAAAGATCCTTCAGAATTGGTTAGAAAGCTTTCAATCAAGTCCTTGTCTATGATGGCTGACGCAAGAGTTCCAGAAATCATTATTTCTGCACTTTCTGACAAAGCAGAATCTGTTAGAGCAACAGCAGTTGATGCTCTTGGCGACAGACGCGATAAAGTTGCTCTGCCTCACTTGGTCAAGACTTTGGAAGACCCGTCAGAAAAGGTTCGCAGCACTACAGCAGAAGCTATTGCCAAACTTGGTGAACCCTCTGCAATTCTCCCAATGCTCGCTCGCCTCGACGATCCTTCACCACTTGTTCCATTGGCATGCAGCGAAGCAATTGTCAGCTTCGGCGAAAATTCCTACGAAGTTCTTATCGAAGCTCTCAAGAATCCGGAAGAACGTATCAGACGTCATGCTTGTGACCTTCTTATCAGAATCGGTGAAAAGAACCTTATCAATAAACTTCTCCATATCTCTCAAGATAGAAATAACTTCCTGCGCGAAAATATTGCTCGTATTCTTGGCAGAATCGGCGACAGCGATGTTGTTGAAACTCTTATGGTTATGCTTTCAGACCGCAGCAGTGTTGTTAGAAAGACCGCAGCAGAAGCTCTTGGCAACTTACGCGATATAAGATGTCTTGTAGCTTTGAAGAATACAACAAGAGACCAGAGCAAGGAAGTCAGACTTGCAGCTAATGCAGCTTTGCAAGAAATTTTCAAGGCTCATAAACTGAACTGATAATTATTTCAGAGTTAACGAAAGCCCATCTAAGGTACACCCTATCCTAGATGGGCTTTTTTATTTTTTAATTCCGCTTTATTTATGCATTTCCTAATTATTTAATATGTACACTTTTAAATATCAATTTTCATAAGAATTATGTAAACCTACGGATGTTTTTTAACTGGTTTGTATGAAAATCACTATTATTTTTTGTTTCATAGTATTTCACGTGAAACATTCTATATAAAAGGACATATATTATGTAAACATATAATCGCCATAAACCATATTTCAAAATCAATAATATTATGTAAACTTCCCTGCAAAACGACACAAATAATCATAAATATTATGTAAACTTGATTAGTTTTAGTCTTAAACAATCAAGATATAAGACCAAAACTTGAGATATAAGATATAAGATTGAAGATAGAAGATGGAATGGAGAAAGAAGAGCAACAGAGCCTTGTGCGGACAGTAGACGCGAGACCTTCTATTCTCCGCACAAGGCTCGTTCCCTCAAAGTTTATTCGTAGGTAGAAATCAGCAGAGACCGCGGAGGAGAATAAGGTCGAACAAGCAACTGTCCGACAATGAAACCTAACTAAAATTAGAATAAAGGCGCGATAAATAAGGAAATAAACAAAGTAATAAACAACAGAACAACAAATAAAAATACTTGAACAAAGAACTCATATTTCATTGAAAAGAGGAAGAAATACATTATAAAAAACATTAATACTAAAAAGAGTAATAACGCCTTTAATAACGCTTTTTTACCAAAATTACGTTCCATAAAATTTTCAAGAGAAGCTTTATTTTCCATTCATTTCACTTCCTTGTATTAATTATAATCTTAAACTATTAAAAATGGCAAATAAATGAGTTAAACAAGAGGTGGTCACAAATTGTGACCAGTTCATTTTTATTAAATCGTATTTTTTGTGATTATGCAAGGTTTGGTTTCAATAGGACAATTTTCTGACCTTTGGGGAATAATATCCTACCTTTATTTTGTCTTTACATTTTATTTATTTTTTCTTATAATGAGGAAAATATTATAGGGGAATGTTAGATATGTCTACCACCTTAGTTAACTTCAGACTAGACACCCAACTCAAGAAAAAACTTGAAAAGCTGTGCGACGAGTTAGGAATGAACCTCACCACTGCTTTTACCATATTTGCCAAGAAAATGGTGAGAGAACAGGGGATACCATTTAGGATAAATAAAGAATCATATGGATATGAAGATCCTAACGAAGAAACAATAGCAGCTTTCGAAGAAGGCGAAAGAATGTTGCGTGATCCAAATTCCAAAACATATAATTCATCAGAAGAATTGTTTGATGAACTAGATGCCGAATGAAATACAGATTAAAACAAACCAGCCAATTCAAAAAAGATTATAAATTAGCGAAAAAGCAGGGGAAAAACCTGGATAGCCTTAAATCTATAGTTAAAATCCTCGAAAATGGCAAGGATTTGCCTGAATCATGTCAAGACCACGAACTTAAAGGGAATTACAAAGGATATAGAGAATGTCATATAGAACCAGATTGGCTTCTTGTATATAAGAAAACAGAGACCATACTTTTGCTGACTCTGTTCAGAACAGGATCGCATTCTGATTTGTTTAAATAATTATGAACTTCTTTCAATACTCATTACTTTAATATGGAAACATTTTTTTATATTATACTAGGACTTCATCTTTTTATTGCAGCTCTTGCTTTCAATTTAATGCGCCCTCCGGATGATTCTAAAACAACCTTTGAAAAGAAACAAAGAAAATTGTTTGATACCAATTTTCCAATTCTTTATTATATAGCTTTACTTCTTCTTATGCCTTCAACACTTTATTGGATTTACTACTCTTGTGTAGTAAGAAGAGAAATAACAATAATATTCTCTCATATAAGTTTAATAACCATAGTTTACACAGTTATTATTTCATTTGTGTATCTGGTCATATTAGTTTTACTAGAAAAAAAAGAATACAAATCACGAGGTGAAACCATAAAAAAAGAATACCCCGATTTGATTACAGGTATTTTAATTTTCTTTTATTCAACTTCTGTTTTTTTAGGTCTAACCACAGTTTTTATTTTAGATTATACCCTAGATTCATCTAAGGGTGAAGAACGTATTGTAACAGTTATAGACTCAGTTCATAATAAAAAACAAAATTTTGGTGGTGATATAGAAGATTACTACCACATTCACTTTGAACCAGATGTACTAGACGTGAAAAGAATAAATGTTTCTCCTAGATTGCAAAGTTTAGCTAAAAAAGGAGATAAACTCAGACTTTACTTGAAAAGTGGTGCCTGTGGCCTACCTTATATAAGTAGTGAAATGGAACTAATAAAATAGTATTATTTTTCAAAGATAATATAGAAGGTTGTACATGAGCATAAAAATAGTAGTATTTGGTTTGATAGGCTATGACAGTATAGAAACACCTAAAGGGAAAAAAGAAAGAATTCTTGGTGGAGCAGCTTCCTATTTCTCAACAGTTGCAAGCTATTTTACAAAAGTAGGATTGGTAAGCATTGTCGGTAAGGATTTTGAAGGAAAATACGTTGATTTTTTGAAAAATCATGGTGTAGATATGGCTGGATTTGAACAAAGTTCGGAAGGTTATACCTTTAATTGGGTTGGAAGCTATGGTGAGGATTTTGGCGATGCAACCACTCATAAAAATGCTTTGAACATTTTCGAAACCTTTAATCCTGTTCTTCCTGAAAGCTATAAAAATGCTGAATTGCTTTTTATCGCAAATATTCACCCTTCTCTACAGATTCAAATTATAAATCAAGCTAAAAATCCAAAAATAATAGCATTAGACACAATGAATCTGTGGATAAACACCACAAGAGACACATTATTAGAAGCTATAAAAAAAGTAGATATTCTTTTTGTAAATGCAAATGAAGCTAAGCTTCTGGCTCAAGAAAAGAGATTCGCTCATGCAGTATCTAGACTTCTTGAATTAGGGCCAAAGAGAATTGTTGTAAAACTAGGTGAATTAGGGGCCATGATGGCAACGAAAGAAACGAGATTCTTTGTACCGGCTTTTCCAAGTCTTGATGTAACAGACCCTACTGGAGCTGGTGATTCTTTTGCTGGCGGTTTTATGGGAAGTCTTGCCAAGTATGGTGATTATTCTGAAAATGGTTTCAGAAAGAGCATGTTATATGGTTCTGCAATGGGTTCACTGACAGTTGAAAACTTCAGCTTGGAAACTTATGAAAATCTTGACCCTAAGCGTATAGAAGAACGCTACCAAGCACTAAAAGATATGGTAACAATATAAATCTCCCTTCCCCCTGTACCCTCGCCAAGCTCCGCTTGGCTCTGTGCTCTCTAAAGAAATCTACCCATTGTCATAAACGTATAGCTTTCAGGGCTAAAGCCCATACGCTATACTTTTTATGACAAATGTGTAGACTTCTTTTATCTCTGTCATCTAAATTGAGAGGTCTCGCGTCCGCTGTCCGTTCTGTGCTCTGTTGCTCTTCTCCCTACGCTCTAAATTATTCCCCTCCTATAACCGATATATAGAATAAAGGAGGATTCTAACTATGTCTATTCGTCCTGTAGATATGAAAACCTCACTTCTTACTGCTGATGATGCCAGTAAAATGCGTGAAAATCAGAAAAACCAGGAAGCCGGTCTTGCTGAACAGGTTGCGCAAAACAGACACAACCAGGAAACAAGAACGGATACTGTTCAAAATACCCAAGCTGCTGAAGGACAAGTTATTCGTAAAGAAGACGAAGAAAACCCTAGAGGCCGCCAAGGAAACCAGAATAAAAGAAAATCAGCAAATAAATACGGAAACAAAGAAGAAGAAAAACCTAAAATCCAAGATGGAGTTCACGGTTCGTTTGATCTCAAGGCTTAATGAACATTTATAAAACAGCAACATACTTAGCTTTGTTTACGGCATTTGTTACACTTTCCCCTACCCTCGCGGGAAATACAGATGACGCTTGGATACTTAATAAACAAGGACTATACAAGATTTCCCAAGGCAACCCCGAGGGGGCAATTGCTGATTTTGAAAAAGCATGTAGATTAGACCCTTTTAACGACACTGCTTTATCAAATCTTGCTTGTGCAAGAAATAATCTAGGCGTTAATTACGCTAAACAACGCAATTTTAAAGAAGCGATAAGACAATTTAGAAACGCAAAAGCTCAGAAACCCGAAGACATTTCAATTAGACTCAATCTTCTTTCCACACTTGTAACAATAAAAGATGCCGGCGGTGCAGATAAAGAAATAAAAGAGCTTATAAAGCTTAGACCTAACGACAGCGAATTAGTAATAAAAGCAGCAATAGCTTACCAGAAAATAGAAAATTCCATATCAGCTATATCTATTTTACAAGAGTTTGCAGAACGATTTCCCAATGATTCAAAAATTAATTATACTCTTTCAAGATTTCTTTACATGAATGGAGACCTGACAGAAAGCAAATATTATCTAAATAGAAGCCTAGAAATAAATCCCAATAACGAAAAAAGTATAGAATTATTAAATAAACTTAATAGAGAAGTTTCTTTGGAAAACAATACCAATACTTTTTCAGGGAAACATTTCGAGTTAGCCTGTCCGGATTCTTTCTCTGACGAATGGGCAGAAGAACTGTTGGAACAGCTTGAAAACGCCTACGAAGAAATCGGAAGCAAACTTAATTTTTACCCGGAACAAAAAGCCCAGGTGCTTTTGTTCCAGACAAATGATTTTAAAATGGTTCATGATTTGCCTGATTGGGCTGGCGGAGTATATGATGGGAAGATAAAACTGCCAGTTCCCGCCAATAGTGCCGCAATAGCTTTAAAAGGAGCCATTTTTCACGAATATACTCATCATGTAATTTATCTGGCTTCTTCAGGCAACTGCCCAATATGGCTTAATGAAGGCTTAGCTCAGATTTTCGAAAATGACAGCGATAATATACCAGATTCAACAGAAGATTTATTTGAATATGATGAAAAACTTCAAAGTATTGATGATGGTTTTAAAAGCTCACCTAATCGCAACACTGCTATAAGACTATATAAACTCTCTTTTAATTCAAGTTGCAAGTTAATCAATGAATATGGTTGGAACTCTGTTGCAGAAATTCTTAGACTTCTTTCTATCGGTAAAAGCTTTGATGAAGCTGCTAACGAAGCATTAGGCGAATCAAAGGAAACAATCGAATCAAGAATCATTGCATATAAATAATTCTTATTAGAGTTTTATTTCACGCATTAATATAATCTGCCAGCCACCGCGATACTTCTTCTTCGGTTTTGCATTCTTGGGTTCACCATCTGTTTCAGCAACATCTGGTCTATAAGTTTTAAAATATGGCACTAAAAGATTTAAGCCAATATTCCAAGAGCCAAAATTATCTGGTCTACTAGCTGCTATATTCATTCTATGCAGATATAATGCCCTGCTGACGTATTTATCATCTGTGGTATTCCCAGTAAATTTTGTTTTTTCTCCAAATTTATGGGTATTTCCATGAAGCTTAGCTAATGAATACTGCATTCCATAATTAATATTTCTATGATGACGTTTAAAGCCGATTCGCCCCATATGCCCTCTTTCAGGCTTGAAACTTATTCTATAATCAACAAATCTCGTTGAAAAATAAAAGAGAACGTCAATATTTACCATATTAAAGAACTCATCAGCTGACATATCAGCAAAAACTTTTGAATAATCAGCGTAATACCAGCCATGTTTATATTCGTAAACGGCTCCAATAGTTCTTGTAACAAACTTGAAATGTGAATTATTTCTTCCAATCAAAACTCTGTTATCTCTATAATCATTTCCAAAACCAGTATCACGATAATCAGAATACCTTATGTACGGGAACCACTTTTTATTTAACTCATAAGAAAGCTCGTAATCTCTTACTCTGACTTTTCTGTTATGATTTATGCAAAGCCCCATTATATCGGTATCTGCACTAATTTTATGTTTATATTTATTTAATTCATAGGAATAGGCAAACTTGAATTTTTTATGCTCTGCGTAAGCTTTTACGTAATCGCTTGTTCCATCTGTATTGAATTTTATTTCTGGTTCCGAGCCTAATGCATTTATTATATCTTCGTGTAATTCATAATAACCATCAAAATAATCTTTTGTTTCAATATGACCGTACATAAGCTTAATGCGCTCAGAGCCAAGTTTTACAAAAACTTCATTATAATAATTTTTTGAATCAAAGTTGAAAACAGGCATATCCTTTTTTTCATTATTTATCCAACTTTGATGATTTAAAAACTTTTTAGAGAAACCAAAAGCAAAATGCTTAGCTGGATTTATCTGCAAACTTGCATTAAAGCCTGTTCCCTCAAAATCAGTAACTTTATTATTATCCAGCCATTTTTTGTACATTTCATTAACTTCATAAGATAATCGAAGTCTTGGATTTTCATAGACCCATCCAGGTTTTCCAAGACTTAACGGCTTGTCAGCCTGATTCATGTATGAATAGATATCCAAAGAATAAGCTGATTTATTGCTAACAAACAATAAAAAAAGGGAAAGTATTATTATTTTTGGTATTAAATAATATAAATTATCCAAAATTATTAATTTCTTCAAAATACTTGCACCTTTTTTGAGTGATTTCAACTATGTTGTATTCTAATACTCTTACTAGTAAAACCTTGGCCTAAGTAATCTTAAGCCAAGGTTTAATCACTAGTTTAAGCAAACAAGCTTATTTTATTTTAAAAGTACTTGCTTTACCTTTATTAGGAACGACAGTTACATTACTATTTTCTCCGGCAAACTGAGCGATACTGCCAGAATCAACATTTATGGAAACATCTTTTCGTTCACCTTCATAGATATAGCCATTAATAGACTTCTTTACGTTATTAATAGCAAAAACTACTGTGAATTTTTTACTGCCCTTAGAATAGAAAGATATAGCATTTATAATATCGTTTAAAGCAACGATTTTTGTTTTAATTGAATTATCTTTTTTATTGTAAGAAGCAATTTTCTTATTGCCACTAGCTACAACCTTCAATTCTTCAGAACTATTATTTGCAATTTCTTTTTTATCTTCTTCTTTAGCTTTTGTAAAAGTTGCATCTAATGATTCATAGTTAGATTCCTTTATTTCATCTGGTACATTTATATCTACCTTAGGTAAATCAGTTCTAACAAGTTTTCCATTAACTACTTTATAAGTTCTTTCGGTAATAGTATTATCTTTTTCAACACCTTTAACTGTTAATAGAGCTCCTTCACATTTATTATCTGCAATAATATCTACATTTGTAGCGTCAATATCAACAGTCTTGAAGTTGAATTCAGTTACTTTTTCTTTGTTAGATTTATCTTTAACAACAAGATTTCCATTATTAACAAGATTTACAGTAGCTGTTTTCTTACTAAGGTTACAATCTGCCTTAATACTTACAGAATTTTTAGATTCTTCTCCTTCAAAATGAACAATTGTATTGCCAAAGCATTTTTGGTTGAATTCTTTTTCAGTAAGACTTTCATCTTCTTCCCAAGCATAATTATAATTAAAACCAGTAATATCAATTTTTGCTTTACTGAAAGCGACTTCGTAGTCACCAATCATAAAAATTTCATCTGTTTGATATTCACCTGTTTCAACATGAACTTCAGCATTAGAAATAGCCAAAGTATTATCAAATTTACCTGACATTTTGTTAATTTTGAGAGTCAGATTTTTAATTTCCCCATTATATTTTTTTACTTTATTTTGATAATCAATGGGTTGTTTTTCAGGGTGCCAACCATCTATACCAAAAATATAATTACTTACGTCACCACTTAAAGCAATAGTTACTGGACTTGCATATTTCAGATCCATTACAGGTTTTTTAACGATAACAACATTATAATAATCATGATAAGGTTTTGAAGTATCAACTAATATTTCTTCACCAGTTTCTTCATCATAATCATAAGCATTGTCACTATAATAAGTAGATTTTTCATTATCGAAAATCCAAGCCTTGCCATTAGATTGAATAACTCTGCTATCTACAAATATTGTTTTATTAGCAGTAATATTCCCACTTATCCCGTTTATATTGATTTTTAAATTTCCCTGAAATTCTTGATCGTAGTAATAATTACTTCCTACATTCTGAACACTAACTTCTGTTAAATTCATTTCCAACTTAGAAAAAGTATAAGTTGTCTTAGAAGTTATCTTCTTACTAGTTTGTATTCCTTCATTATATGTTTTGAAATTGGCAGTAATATTTTTTCCTGTAGTTGTAGGATAAAAATAATACTCTGATAATTCAAATACTTTTGGAGATTCAAAAGTTTCAGTATTACCTTCCCACTTAACAGTTAAATCTGTATTAATAGTTCCTTTAAAAGAAGTAGGGAAAGCATAATGTTTGTAAGGGTTACGGAAGAAAAATCCTCTTTTTTCATTTACAGTAATTTTTGCATCTTTGTTAATTTTAAGGCTTCGAATAATATTATTTTCTTTATCATAATCAGCCACACAGCCTTCAATCTTATAATATGCCATAACCGAATCTTCTAAAGATCCACCATATGAATTTTCACCATATTTTATAATATCATCTAAATTATCACAATAAACAGTTCTTTCATAAATTCCATTACTATAGGTAGCTACTTCAGAAAAGGAATAGGTGGTGCTTTCGTTTTCCCACAAACCACCTTCAATATTTCCACCAGCAGCGGCAATAACTGCTCTTAAATAATTTGGTGTTTTCAAAGATGCAACAGTAGCATCATTTATTTCTTTTGTATTAAAAGTATTAGTATTGCTAGTAGAAAGTCTAGGAGAACCATTAACTCCACCACTAATAATGGAACCAGCATAATTCATAACAGGAGTTATACTATCTCTTACAGCAGTAGCTTCTTCAGACAGAGTTTGAGTATTTCCACCATTATTATTGTGGCTACTACCGCCACCGCCGCCGCCACAACCAACCATAGCCACACTTGCTATTAAAGCAACAACCAAACAACTACTTCGAAACAAGTTCTTCACATATAACTCCTTTTTATTATTAGACCTTAAGCTATGAGCTTAAAATCAAAATATCTAATTTATTAGAAACAGAATTTTTAAATTTAAAGCAAGTAAGATGTACATGGTTTTGTACAGTCTTAGGGTTACAACATTAATTTTATTTTTTACTATTTTTGATTCAAACTAACTTCAGATATGTTTTCTCCTCGATTTTTGTTGATTAGAAGGGTACATCTTTTATAAAAATTTTGTAAATTTCTCTCTGAAAAATTTTATACAGTACATTTACTTATTAAGCAATATAA
The DNA here is from genome assembly GCA_017417215.1 of Candidatus Rifleibacteriota bacterium. Taxonomy (GTDB): domain Bacteria; phylum Muiribacteriota; class Ozemobacteria; order Ozemobacterales; family Ozemobacteraceae; genus RUG334. The sequence continues at coordinate 16,796 of JAFPZP010000095.1, forward strand.
ATTTTAAAAAGCTAAGACTTTTAGGTTTATGGAGGCTGTCCGAAAACTAAGTTTTAAGTCCAAATTAGATTGTGCTAATTGCCTACACATTTGTCATAAAAAGTATAGTGTATGGGCCTTAGCCCTGAAAAAATCACGTTTATGACAATGGGTAGGCTACTAAACAAATAAAGACTGATTTTTCATTAAATTTCCAGTTTTCTTACAACCTCTATGGGCATTATTGCTAAACCAATAATCAATTACTATCGAAAAAAGACAGCATGTTTTTACATTCGTGAAATTTTCATTGACACATTCGTAAAAAATAATTAATATTAAATTAAAAATTCACAATTGTGAAAATTTCATTCTATTTTTTCACTATTGTATAAAATGGAGTAAAAAATGTCTGAAAATAAAAAAGAAAAAGCTCCTTATCTAGAGTTCGGGCAGCGTCTGCAAGAACTTCGCAATAATCTTGGTTTAACAAGAACCCAGCTTGGCGAAAAATGTGGTGTTGCGCAAAGTACCATCGTGAACTACGAAAAGGGTACCCGAATTCCCTTTGCTGATACTGCCGCAAAGATGGCTGCTGTATTCGACTTAACCGTTGAAGAACTACTTGGAGTAGCAAACAGCGGTATCGAAATGAAAAAAGCAGAAGCCTTAGATTCTTTGCGTAGTTTTTACGGCAAAAAAGGAGAAGACCAAGCTCGAGCTCTTATTGAAGGTGCTGGCAGTCTACTTGCCGGCGGAACTTTAACTCGTGAACAGCAGGAAGACTTTATATTAGAAATGCAAAAGCTATTCATTATTGCGACAGAAAAGAACAGAGCAAAGCATACTTCTAAAAAGTTTGAAGCTCCAGATAATCTTATAAAGTCTAAAGAACACCTAAGAAAGGTTGAAGAAATCGACCAGAAGCTCTCTGATAAACATACTCATAATGCCTTCTTAGATGAAGACGAATTCCACGACTGATTTCCTATTTAGAAAACCAATAATAATCCCCTTTCTTAAAGGGGAAAGATTGCTAATGCAATCTAGGGGATTTTTGAGAAGCTACTTAAGCATTACAAAGTTGAGTCCGAAGACTGTTTGGTTATTTAAAATCTCCCTATCACCGATTGCTACGCAATCAGCTTGATGTCCCTCTTTTACAAAGAGGGCTTAAAACAAAATGAAAATACTAAATACCTTTGCAAAAATAGATAAAATCATAAAAAAGATTGGCACCGACAACCCCGAAGAGGTTGCTGCCTTTCTTAACTATGAAATAATAGATCTTACAAGCAGCATTGTTGGCTACGTAACTCGAATAAAGAATCAGACTATAATAGGAATAAATCGCAGACTAAGCCCAATAAAAAGATTATTTGACGAATGGCACGAAATAGGTCATGCAATTTCAGGTCATCTTAAAGAAGCTGATTTTACAGGCATTGGTGGTTATCATCTAGACCACAGTCTCTTTGATGCAAGCCAGCAGCTTAACAGTAAAACAATCAGCCGTTACGAACGTGAAGCTAATCTGATTGCCGCTGAATACTGCATAGATAGCAGAAAAATTCTTGAAATGACTGGTTACAACAATAGTGTAATTCAGCAATTACAGGTATTGAAAGAAAGTCAGCAACAACTTAGACAAGAATACGAAAGATTGTTATTTACAATACAACCAAACAATCTTTCTGAAACCCAAAAGATTCGTCTTAACGAATATAAAAACGAATTGGCAAGATTAGATGAAAAAGAACAAGAATTAGGCAGTGAAATCTCTGAATTAGGAGTAATGTCTATTCCAGAAATGGCCCGTCATCTACATACAAGCAGTATTATCGTAGAATATAAGCTGGAAGCTATGCGATTGAGAGGCTATAAACTAGAAGGAATTGAATTAGCGGCATACAACAAGGTTTTTAAACAAGAGGCAGTATAATGCAAAATCGAACATATATCTGCATTGATTTAAAAAGCTACTATGCAAGTGTTGAATGTGTCTACCGCAATTTAGACCCTCTCAAGGCCTATCTTCTTGTTGCTGATGAATCAAGAACAGATAAAACAATCTGTCTAGCAGTTTCCCCTGCTTTAAAAGCCTTAGGGGTTCCAGGCAGACCAAGACTTTTTGAAGCAAAGCAAAAAATTCGAGAAGCAGAAGCCTCACTAAAAAAGAAAATAGATTATATAGTCGCACCACCTAGAATGGCGGCCTATATAGAAAAATCTTCAGAAATATATAAAATCTATTTAAAATACATATCTTCAGAAGACATTCATGTGTACAGCATAGACGAATGTTTTATGGATGTAACCCCCTATCTTCATCTTCATAATGGTTCAGCCCACAAAATGGCTTTAACTATGATAAGAGACGTTCTCAAGAATACAGGAATTACTGCCACCGCAGGAATCGGCACCAATATGTATCTTGCCAAGGTAGCCATGGATATCATTGCGAAAAAAACTATTGCAGATGCAGATGGGGTCCGTATTGCAGAATTAAATGAGCAGTCTTATCGAGAACTGTTATGGAACCACAGACCTCTTACTGATTTCTGGCAGATTGGTCCAGGAACCGCCAACCGGCTTAAACGATATGGCATAAACACTATGGGCGATATTGCTGAATATTCCATTTATAATGAAGAATGGCTTTACAAGCTTTTTGGAATCAATGCAGAAATTCTGATAGACCATTCCTGGGGCATAGAAACCTGCTTGATGAAAGACATAAAGTCTTATAAATCTAAGAACCGCAGTCTCAGCAGTAATCAGGTGCTTCCGCGACCTTATAAATTCCAGGAAGCAGAGATAATAGTTAAAGAAATGAGTGATATACTTTGCTTAGACATGGTAAGAAAGAATCTAGTAGCCGAATCAGTAACTTTATACGTAGGTTTTGACCATGTCTCTGCAGTTATAGGCTATAATGGGCCTAGTTATATAGACCACTACGGCAGAGTTGTTCCTCAGCATGCCGGTGGAACTTTCCGCTTTATCAGCCCGACAAATTCAGCCAAGGAAATAATAAAAGCCTTTTTAACCATATTTAACGATGAAAAAAGAGTCAATAGGAATCTGTTAATACGTCGTATAGGGATTTGTGCAAATAAAATTTCAAACAATACCGGCTGCCGCCAGCTAGAATTATTCAGAGATTACGAAAAAGAAGCCAAAGAGAACAATCTTCAACATACATTACTTCAAATAAAATCTAAATATGGCAACAATTCTATTCTTAAGGGAACCAATTTCTTTGAATGCAGTCGCACCAAAGAAAGGAATTCACAGATTGGAGGACACAAAGCGTAATCAGTTATCTGTTATCAGTTAACCAATTTATCCCTGCGGACAGTAGACACGAGACCTCTATTCTCCGCACAAGGCTCGTTCCCTCAAAGTCTATCCGAAGGTACAAATTAACAGAGACCGCGAAGGAGAATAAGGTTGAGCAAGCAACTGTCCGCCAATCTTAGAAAACAAAACAGTCTTCGGACTTAACTTTCTACTACTTGGCAAAGTTCTCAAAAATCCCCCAGTCTACTTCGTAGACATCCCCCTTTAATAAAGGGGGTCTTTAAAGAATTACACTCAATTATCGTTTGCTTGTAATTGACAGTTATATCTGTTATTTGCGTTTGCAAAACATTTCCCTTATCTCTTGCCTCTTATCTCTTATCTCTAAGAGTTATACGTTTATGACAATGGGTAGACTACAAAATCATGAAATCCTATTTAAACTTAAAGAACAAACAGCGGCCGGTACATAATGGCGATTATTTCTCTTTCAGACACCCACCAATGGATAGAAGAAAGAGAGCCAAGCTCTTTATGGCTTTTGAAGCTTTAAATGGATTCAGCGAAGAAATAGCAAAAGCAGGAAAATTATAAAGCTTATTCCTTAAAAAGAGCGGTACCCACACGAACTATAGTAGCGCCTTCTTCAATAGCTATAGGGTAATCACCAGACATGCCCATAGAAAGCTCCTTAGCTTTATATGCTGTACCTTCAAGTTTTTTGCTTTCTTCAAACAAATCAGCAAGCTTTTTAAAACAAGCTCTGACTCTATTATCATCGGCATCTAAAGGTGCCATACCCATCATTCCGCGTATATCAAGAAATTCATTATTGCGATAATCTTTGATTACATCAAGAACTTCTTCTACATCAAAACCCTGCTTGGTTTCTTCCCCAGAAATATGAACTTCTAATAAAACAGGGCATTTACGTCCAGTTTTTTTTGCCCATTCAACAAATTCATCAAGAAGCTCTCGTCTGTCAATGGAATGAACCAAAGTAGCAATGGGATACACATACTTTATTTTATTAGTCTGCAAATGACCTATACAATGCCATTCTATAGGAAGACTTTCCAGTTCCTTGGCTTTATCACGCAAAGCCTGAGGGCGATTTTCCCCAAAAGCTCTTTGCCCTAAATCAAACATTTCTTTGATTTTATCAGAACCTACAGTCTTAGAAACAGCCAAGAGTTTAACACTACCAGGGGTTCTACCTGAAGCTGTCAGACTTTTTGATATTTCATTTTTTACAATTTCATAGTTTTCTTTTAATGACATTTACTCACCACCAATCACAACCAATCACAACTGAATCTCAATCCCTCCCCCCTTTAAAAAAGGGGGATGTCAGCTTTGCTGACAGGGGGATTTTAATCCCTAATTCCTAATCCCTAACTCCTAATTCCTAATTCAACTTAACCGGTCTTGTTCTTAATTTCAGAATATTTACACTTACAGGAGAAACCATTAAGCGCTGAACAGAATCTGGATCGTGATCTATAACCAAAGAATCTCTTTCAGTATTGTCTATCCATCGCTGTAGATTTCCACCAATACAAGAACCGATAATATGCAGTTTTATGCTTCTTCCTTTAACAACACCAAGGAAATTAACCCTAGCATTTTTTTCAGAATCACTTAATGAAGCAGCAGAATAAACACCTGCACCTGGTTTATAAATAACAGCTCTTATGTTCCATTCTCTGGCTGCTTCAATAAAATCAGGAGTAGGATTGTTCTTTTTAATAACATCTTCTAAGTCAACAGTAGAAATGGCTGTACCCTGAGCAGCAACAAGGAAAAGATTCAATCTGGAATCAATATTAGTCGGGCCAGTAATAAAGATATGACCAGGAGTAACAACAATCAAATCAGTTCCAATTTCTCCTCTGATATAAATAGAACGTTCAGAGAAAATCAACTTAGCACCGTTAAGATTAGCTCCATCAATATTATTGTAGCCATCATACTTAACGTCACTAGCTAAGACGATATATTTTTCATCTTTCAACTCGTCAATTTCGTATTTTGATGAGTTAGGAGTCAGATAACTATCAGAATGCATAGTTACAACGCCAGGATGATAGTCGACATTGATAGGATTACCATTCTGATAACCTTTTCCTTCGTTATCTATATAAATTCCACGGCTCTTAGAAAGCTCTCTCAAATGGTTGATATCAGGTCTCCAAGATGGAATATATGAAGAATATTTTATAGAATCTCTATCTACGAAAAATTTAGTCAGATTGCGTTTTTCAATATTTCCAGAAGTATGCTGAATTCTTGGACTTGAATACATCATTCTCAAAGAATTCGAATCTTTTTCCTTCAATACAGGATTAGTACCCGGTCTGTGATAGAAATACAACGCAGTCTGGGCCGGAGCTTTAAACTCATGATTATCAACTACAACAGGTAAACTACAATAAATTGGCCCATTGCATGGAGAAACATAATTTCTAGAGAAGAATGCACCATAATTATCTGTAATTTTATTATTTTCAGGAGTTACAAAAGGAGATTTCCCATTAGGCTCATACATACTGATTAAAAGCTTAGGGTCTAAGATTTTACCTTGGTTTGTAATACGACCAGAATCGAATAATTCATGATTTGCTTTATAGAATTCGTTAAAAGAGCCATAAGCAGAAATATAAGGGAATAAAGGATTCCCGTAATAATATTCATCTAGACTCTGAAAAACACCGAACAAATTAGCCAAATCATAAAGCTGAACAATTGCAGCAGTAGAATAACAGTGAATTCCGCATCTTCCTTCAGCAATAATCTGATATTGCTGACCTTCATCAATCAATTTAGTATTTTCGTCATCATCAATAGAGAGTTTTCGAATTGAAGTAACTCTGAAATAAGACTTGGTTTTAACTCCAAAACTTATCCATTCATCGATTGGAATTCTGTCTTCAAAAAATATGGCCGTTAGAACAGAAGGTTCAACAGGTCTGTCAGAAGTTCTAATTGCTTCACACATCTTGGTTACAGCAAAGTTTATAGCAGATTCTGCAGCAAGTCTGGCTTGATATTTATCGCTTCTTAACTGCCCCAAATCTCTATCAGCCTGATAAACCTTGAACAATAAAGCTCCAATCAGCAAAACGCTGAAAGCAACCATTACAAATACAGGAATCAAAGATTGTTTATTAGTAGATAATTTTTCCATATCACTGATTCCTCAAATGTATAATTCTCTTAAATTCTTTTATTTCAGGCTCACCAGAAGCAGTGTTGTTATTCTGAGCCTTAAAACTTAGTTCAATCTGCGAAGCTGATATTCTAGCAAACTTACCATCTTTGCAAGCTTCAACTAATGGGTTGGAAAATCTTCCAAAACGCTTAGTAGCAGGACGACCGTCTTTCATCATATAGAGAAGTTTTCCATCATTAAAAATGAAACCTTCAAGGTCCTTCCCTACTTCAAGTTTTGTCGGGTCTACAGGGGAATAATAAAAACATTCGTTAGAATCACCAACAAAAGGAGAATCTATATATATAGAATTAGAAATTTCACTGCAGACTTCATCAAGCATTTCATTGATGTCATAAACCCATTGATATTTCTGCTGTGCCTTACGAACATCTGATGAGTTAACAAAGAAAAAGAATAACGAAGCACCAGCTGCAATAGACAAAAATACAGTGAATAATACTAGTTCCCAAACGCTAAGTCCGCTTCGTCTCATGGTCTAGTCCTCGACTTCAGGTATTCAAGACTGATTGTCTTGCTAAAAGGGAAACTCCCCCACCTAACCTGAGCCCTAACCAATAAACAATCAGGGAAATTAGGCTGTGGTATAGCTTCAACCTTTCCTAGCAACTGGATATCTTCATAACCAGGAAGCTGCTTAAAACCTTCAGTATAGCCAGAAGCTTCGTAAGAACGTTCCAAAGCCCCTTCCATGAGGTTTTCAAGAGCAACAGAGGCTCTAAGATGAGTATCGGAATTAACCAAGGGTATAGCTTTTATAGACCAGAGCTGGACAAAAGGCCATAAAAAGAAAGTAGCTATACCAACATAAATCAGTTTTTCAAAAAGCGTCCTACCATTCGCGGCCACGACAAAACCCCTATCAATTCAAAGAAGCATATTCAGTTAATTCCTGAATAAATTTTTCAGCCATTACGATTTTATCCTCATCTTTAGTGACTTGAACATATTTTTTCCAGGTTTTAATAGCTTCGGAATTCATACCCATACGTTCATATATTACAGCCATATTATACAATGCTTTGTCAAGAAAAGGATCCTGTTTTAAAGAAGCTTTGTAAACATCGATTGCTTCATCGTAACAACGCTCCATATCAAGCAGACAAGCAAGATTATATAATGCCTGAGTATTGCGTGGATAAATATTGAGAATATCTCTATAACAGCTCATAGCACCATCTATATCACCAGAATTAAATTTTTCATAAGCATTAGTAAGTCTTCTGCTTAAATCAGAATTAACAGTAGGAATAATTCTGGATTTTCTTGTAGTCTTTGCTGTTCCTTTTGTTGAAACTCCTGCATCAGAAGCATATTGCTGATAATAGTGCTTAACCTTACGAACATAGTTCTTGGTTTCTCGGAAAGGAGGAATGCCTTTATACTTTTCAACATTCCCTGGTCCTGCATTATAAGCAGCCAAAGCATAATCAATATTACCATCGAAACGCTTCAGCATCATTCTAAGGTAATTGGAACCACCGAGAATATTTTCCCTAGCATTAAAAGGATCTGAACAGCCAACAACTTTGGCAGTAGCAGGAATTAACTGCATCAAACCCTGAGCGCCTTTTGAAGACATTACATCAGGATCAAAGTCAGATTCAACCTTTATAACAGACTTAATAAGGAATGGGTCTAAACCATGAGTTCTTGCTGCTTCATTGATATAATCACTGAAAGAATCATCACTTGGAAGCAAGCTTTTTTGAGAACTCATTGTAGACGTAAGATTACTGATACCAGCAGAAGGTGAATCAGGACCTTCTCTTTCTTTTTTACTGGTAACAACAATTTTATACTTTTTGTTCGGAGGACTGTCGGTCAGGAACAATCGCCCCTGTTCATCTCTATAGGAATAAATAGCCGCACTAGATTGGACAGCTAGTCCGAAAACCATCATTCCAGCGATAAATAAGAAGCGCTTCAAGAAACATTCCTCCTAGCTAATTAAAGTTATAAGTTGAATTCACAAAACAATCGGCAGATGTTTTTGAATCTTTAACTATAATTTAGCTTATTTACACAAATTTTAAAACCTACAAAAGAAGTTTAGCAAAAAAATGTAAAGTTATGTAATAAAGCTAAAAGTTTTATGAAAAAAATAATAATTTTCGCTTAAACAAAGAATCTAAAACTTGGTTGAAGATTTGCAACTTTAAAATTTTGTCTTTATAATTAGGCTCCATCAAAAAGGTAAAAAAACCTTTTTCTGCGCATAAAAACAATAAAGAGGCAAAAATGAGCGAACAAATCCAGGCTTCATTAAATGAAGCTCCTAGTCTTGAAACCCTTAAAGAACTTTACTCCCACCAAAATAGAGAATGCTGGCTTTGCAAAAGCTATGCAGAAAAACTTGAAGCCGGAAAAGAATTAAAAGAAGAAGAAATTTGGCATTTTACAAATTGTGTAATGGCTTGGGAACAGCTCAACGAAGATTCTTCTATCACAGAACAGCCACTAGAAAAAGCTGCTTAAACGATTTTACGCGATTCTCATTTCTCAACTTCATTAAAGCGGACAGTTGCTCTCTAAAGAAGTCTACCCATTGTCATAAACGTATAGCTTTCAGGGCTAAAGCCCATACGCTATACCTTTTATGACAAATGTGTAGACTTCTCTCATCTCTTAATAGCTGGCTTCCGCCAGCGTAGTTATAGTAATCAGTTTTTGTTGTAGTTATTGTTTTATCGTTAATTTCTGAGCTAACTAAAAATAGTGGTTTTTATTAGTTTATGGAGCACAAGTCATAAAAGGATAAAAGACAACCGACTATGGACAAACATTGCCGAAAACAATAACTACAATAACTACCAAATACAATAAAAACTCTTCTCTTTTAAGAGAAGCAATTAAAAGTCCGAAGACTTGTAGCTAAAAACAATCCCCTCTTCCCTTCGCTCTGCGCTCTATTCTCTATCGCTCTACTCTCTAATCTCTTTTTATAGCGATATCTATCTGCTGAAGACATTTCTGGCGAAGCAAACCTCTGAGCTCTTCTAAGGCTTTTCTACGTCTAGCAACAGCTATATCAGTGTCAATATCTGATGAATAATCATTAGCAGTATAGTTATTAGAAAGCCAACTTCTGATTTCAGACATACTTTCCCCACCTCTTCATTTACTTTATACTAAAAATATCGACATAAAAGTTTCAAAAGTTTAGATAGAAATAAATTTTATTTTTAGTAATTACTGAAAACCAACAATAATCATAAAAAATAGATTATTTTGAAATAACTAAATGTTATTATATTTCCAACAACAAAAAATTTTTATTTAACAAACAGGGTTTTAGCACAATGAACAAAGATGAAAAAAACAATAATCAAGTTAATGGTAATCACGAAAAAAAGAATAAAACAGATTCTACAGTTACAATTGTTGTATTTATTATGATTATCTGTCTCTTTGTATCATTTGCGGTTATAACAATCAAAAAAGAAGAAAAATCAAAAAGTACAACCCCAACAAGTAAAATAGAAATTAAAATGAAACCCAAAAGTGATTCACCGCAATCATCAAAACGAATTGTTATTCCACCACCACAAGGCATTAGACCCCAACCCTCACAAGGCAGTATTCCACAACCCCCGCAGGGCGGTATTCCTCAATCATCGAAAATCTTCTATAGCGAATTCAGCAACGGAAAGAAAACAAGTATGATTCAAGAATCAAAAACTACCATTGTCAGAAAACCTCAAGAACAAACATCTGATAAACCAGTGGTAAACAGCAATCAATCATCATTATTTCAAAAAGACAAAAGCATATCTGGTTTGTATAGGTTGAATGAGCTGGAATTGAGAACGGAATTAGATGATTACTTAAGCGGTATTACAAATTACAATTGTACAGATAGAGAAATTCAAAAAGAGTTTATCTCAATATTTGTTCAAAGAAAAAATGTAGTTCTGTTAGATAAACTACTTACAAAATGTTCTGAAAAAAAGATATTAATCAAGGACCAAGACTATTACAACGATGTTTACCAAGCTTTGAAAGATGACAATATCGAAAGCTACCTTGTTTTTGAAAAACATGGAATAGATTTTTTAAAAGCTTACGAAGATGGCAATATAGATAGAAAACTAATTCATCTAGCAGCAGCCAAAGGCCTTACCAATACGGTTAAACAAGCATTAGATTTTGGATTTCCGATAGATCAAAGAACAGAATTAAATGAGACTCCATTATACTTGGCTATACACAATAACCATTATGAAACTGTTGAATTTTTAATAAGTAAAGGTGCGTTGTCACCAAAAAGACTAGAAGAATACAATAATTATGGAAATATTTTATATTATCCGGTAATAAACAAAAACTTAAAAATGCTTGATTTGCTCGTTAAAAATGGAATTCTATTAGATGATAATCTAAGGGTGTACACCAACGATAGAAAGATTTTAAAATATATTATTTCAAAAGGGAAGATTGAAGATGATAATGAAGCAAATGACCCGGATAAAGAATGGGAAGAAGCTTATAAATTCATAAAAGAAGGAAACCTTAATGAATTAATAAAAATAGAAAACAGTGGCAAAGACTTATCAAAGATGTTTTACGATGGGGTACCCGCCGTCTGTATTGCTGTTGAAGAAAATAAGCCCAAAATAGTAGAATATCTTGTAAAAAAATATGATTGTAAAAAACTCACAGATTCAATAAACGGCAGAAACGCATTACATTATGCCGCAATGAATACCAAAGATATTTATGAAGAAATTCTAGATATTCTCCTTAAAAATGGCTTCGACCCCAATGAACCAGATAAGGATAGAAACACTCCAATCAATTTTGCCGTCTGCTGCAATATACGCATACCAACTATTGCGTTTACACTTTTAAATAAAGGTGCTAATCCGAATTTTTTAAATAACAAGAACCAAAATTCACTATTTTTCGTAATTGAAGACAGTTATTTAAACAGATTTAAGCAATTATTAAAAAAAGGTGCTGATATAAATCAACAGGATATAGACGGGAATACCCCCTTACATCACTATATATTAAAATCACCGGAAAGAGACAAAGGTATAAGCATTTTTTTAAAAGGTAAGGCCAATATAAAGTCTGTAAACAACAAGAAGCAAACTCCATTACATCTTGCAGTCTATTCAAACGATGCCAGTGCAGTATGCCAATTGGTAATGGATAAAGCAGATTTAAATCAACCAGATATGGACGGGAATACTGCGCTTCATTATGTTGCTATATATGCCCCAAAAAACAAATTCATGATGAAACATTTAACTAATAATTGTTATTGGGATGCCGATTTTTCCATAAAAAATAATGAAGGCAAAACTCCCTTAGATATAGAGCCCGATTGTTTTTATCAGTCAGAATTTAAAGGTAGACTTCCAACAAAAGAATAACTCTCAACTCATCACCCTTCACCAACACTTACCACGTCAAGCTCCGCTTGGCTGTCTGCTCTGTGTAGTCTACACATTGTCATAAACGTATAGCTTTCAGGGCTAAAGCCCATACGCTATACTTTTTATGACAAATGTGTAGACTTCTCTTATCTCTTAATAGCTGGCTTTCGCCAGCGTAGTTATAGTAATCTGTTTTTGTTGTAGTTATTGTTTTATCGTTAATTTCTAAGCTAACGAAAAATAGTGGTTTTTATTAGTTTATTGAGCACAAGTCATAAAAGGATAAAAGACAACCGACTATGAACAAACATTGCCAAAGACAATAACTACAATAACTACCAACTACAATAAAAACTCTTCTCTTTTAAGAGAAGCAATTAAAAGTCCGAAGACTTGTAGCTAAAAACAATCCCCTACTCCCTCCGCTCTATTGCTCTATGCTCTCATCAATCTTATATCTTAAATCTCTTACTCTCTCTTCCCAGTGCCTCCACAGGCTTTGCAGTTTTCACCTACCGGGAAATCAGTAAGAACCTTGTCTTTAACCTTATTCCAAATTTCGCAATATTTGTTATGAATTTTACCGGATTTGCTTACCCAAAAAGGTCCTTCTATAGTAATTTTTGTATTATCTACAGGAACCATCTGATGATTATTGGAACGTCTATATTCTCGTGGTTCCATCGGATTCGGCTGTATCCATAAGCCTAGTTTGTTTTTGCGTGCTTCTTTCTCTGCATCAGCCAAATCATATTCATTAGGGCTATAGTAAGCATAATGCCATGCTAAGCCTGCTTTAACCATTTCCAGATTCACATATTTATCATCAACATAGACTTTACCGACTGTTCTGCCATATTTATCAGTATTAAGCCCAACGACTCTGACATTTTTACCAAAAATCATATTAGAACAATATTCTTTCGCTTTTTTCCCAAAATCCTGCCCAGATTCTGGTGCATCAATACCGTAAAAGCGTATTCTTCTGCTTTCGTATCCATCAATAAGAATAGTGCAAGTATCTCCGTCTGCCACGCCGACGCACTTGCCGAACAGTTCTTCTGCCCTACCCCAGGCAGTCAAAAAAACAACAAATATAAAAAGTGTAATGATAATCTTTTTCATGTTCTGCATTATACTACAATTTTAGTGATTATAGTTGTTCGTTTTTATCCTCTTTATAGTCATTGATAAAAATGAAATTAGTTTTTATAATAAATACTAGATTATATAGGAAAGACAGCTACAAGCATGAAAAAAACAATCTGCGTATTTACTGCAACCAGAGCCGAATATGGTCTACTCAAAACAATCATAAAAGCACTCATTGCAGATAAAACATTTAATATAAAAGTTGTTGTGACCGCTGCTCATCTTTCGCCTGAATTTGGAATGACCTGCCAGGAAATTGAAGATGACGGCATTAAAATAGATAGAAAGATAGAAACACTACTAAGTTCAGATAGTCCCTCAGCTGTTTCCAAATGCATGGGGCTTACAATGATTGGCTTTGCAGATTATTTCGCAGAAACAAAACCAGATGCCTTTATGGTTCTTGGCGACAGATATGAAGCTCTAGCTGCTGTTTGTGCTGCTTTCAACGCAAGAATACCCATAATACACCTTTACGGAGGCGACACCACAGAAGGTGCTGCTGACGAAGCATACCGCCATTCGATTACAAAAATGGCTTACCTTCATTTTACAAGCACAGAAGAATACCGCAAACGTGTAATTCAGCTTGGGGAATCACCTGAACGCGTCTTTGCAGTTGGCGAAATCGGCATTGAAAACGCAATTAATACCAAACTGCTTAGTTTAAAAGAACTGTCAAAATCGCTTGGTATTGAACTTAGTAATAATTATGCTCTAGGCACCTTTCATCCTGTGACTTTGGAAAATAACACATCAGAAAAGCAGATAAAAACCTTACTAAAAGCTCTAAGCAAGCAAAATGATATGCAATTCATTTTCACAAAAGCCAATGCAGACAGCGATGGGCATAAAATAAACAAAATTCTTGAAGATTACTGCTTAAAACACCAGAATTTTCATTTTTTCAGTTCTCTTGGAATGCTCAGATACCTTAGCGCTATAAAACATGCAAAATTTGTTATCGGCAATTCATCCAGCGGTTTAATTGAAGCACCTTCTTTTAAAATTCCTACAATCAATATAGGAGACCGTCAGAAAGGCCGACTAATGGCTGATTCTGTTATCTGCTGTGAACCTACTCTAACAAATATAGAAAAAGCTATTGGGAAAGCCTTATCCCCAGAATTCAGGGAAATAGCCGCCAAAGCTATTAACCCATATGGTGATGGTAAAACATCAATGAAAATAGTAAAAATCATCAAAAAGTTTCTCTCAAAGCCTATAGACCTAAAGAAAAGATTCTATGATTTAAAGGGTTGAAAAATGAGTAATATAGCTATTATACCTGCTAGAAGTGGCTCAAAAGGCTTAAAAGATAAAAACATAAAAGAGCTGAATGGAAAGCCTCTACTGGCTTACAGTATCGAAGCAGCAAAAGAATCTAAGCTTTTTGATGAAATCATGGTCTCAACCGACAGCTCTAAATACTCTGAAATAGCAAGAAGTTTCGGTGCCAATGTTCCTTTTTTAAGATCTGAAGGAAACAGCAGCGATAAAGCGAGTAGCTGGGACGTAGTCCTGGAAGTCTTAAGCAGGTATTTTGAAACTGGCAAAAAATTCGATTCTGTCTGCCTTTTACAACCCACCTCACCTCTAAGAACAGCTAATGATATAGTTGAAGCTTATAAATTATTTGAAGCCAAACAAGCTGATGCAGTGACTTCCGTCTGCGAGGTCGACCATTCTCCACTTTGGACAATGACTTTACCGCCGAATCTTTCTCTGGAAGAGTTCAAGAAACGTGACTCAGATACCCCAAGACAACTTTTGGAAAAGTATTACCGTCTAAATGGTGCTATTTATATTCGCAAAATCAATTACAGTAATAAAGGAATCCAGCTCATAGACACTAATGAATTTGCTTATATCATGCCTCGCGAGCATTCAGTTGATATTGACACCGAGTTAGATTTTGTCATCGCCAAAGCAATAATGAACAAATATTCCAATAAAAGAGTATGATTAAAATCTATTGTTGTGGCATCTGTAAATCTGTTATACTTTTATCAGTCATTATAAAGCAATAATCACATTTCTGAGAATAATACAATAATCATGAACAATAAAAAAAGCCGTTTATATACAGTAATAACAGGCTTTTTTGTATTTGCAATTCCCTTGATTTTTTTATGCTACAGTGCAGACAGAGAAATTGCATTAGCTCTTGATAGAATAGAAGAAAACTTACAAGAAAAAGTACTCAGTATCGCAAAAAAAGTTAACGAAAATCTTATTCCTTATAATTATGTTAAAGAAGAATTCAATAAAACACATAGAAATCTATTTCCTGAATTACCTAATGAAATAGCCATAGGAATACCTGATAATTCCGAAATGGGGAAATTATATAACAAAGATTTATTAAATAAACTTCTCAATATAACCCAAGGAAAGAACTATAATCCTATTGCTATTTTTGTAGGAACTCAGGATTTAAAAGAGATATATACATACTATTGCCCCAAACTAGAACAAAGTTTAAGAGATAACAATGATGAAAAAAGCTTTCGAGAAGCTAAAAGTTATTTTGAAATGACTGTTATCAGAGGGAAACACTTATCGAGTTTCAATACACACTTAAACAGTGACAAATTAAACCTCTTTCATGATTTAAATGAATATTTGGAAAAAAATAAATTGAGATTTCATTATTATCTAGACCCCTGCTACAAATATATCAGCAGATTCAAATCTTATAATAGGAATGAATCCCCAATATACACTGACTATTACGAAAAACAGGCTTTATATCCAATTATAAAGTCAACATTCAGCAAAAATAGAATTCACGGATTCTATTCTATTTTAATTCCTCAAAAAGATGTTGATCCAGAACAGATTTTAAAGACTGCTATTTCTAATACTGAACCTGATGTAGAAATTGTAATGGATAAAGATTTTAAGGAATCTAAAATAATAAAAAATACGACAAGCATTGATTATGCAATATATTACCCAACAATTTTCTTAAATCAAATTGAAGCCTATAAAAGATTAAGAAATATTGATAAAACTCATTTATTAGACAAACAGATAAAAATTCGAATAAAATTTCCAAGCAACTATAATAATTTAAAATTACTTAATAAATGGCTTAAAATCATAATTGCCATTTCCATATTATTATTTATTATTTTATCAGTAGAATATATCAATAACTATCTAGTATTTAAAATTAGATTAACCCAAAAATTAATATTCATTTTAAGTTTGATTATTTTCCTTCCAATAACAGGAATAGGTTTATTAACTCTGACCATAACCCATAATTTAAATGATTTAATAGATATGAATGTAAGAAAAAATCTACATATTTCATTAGAAAACTATTATCTATTAAAAGAAGAAATATTTACCAGACGCTTATCTTCTATTTTTGAAACAAAAAAAATAATATCAAACAATGACTTCAGCGATTTTTTAAAAACCTTTAATGAAAAAATAATTCAAGACAAAAAAAATAACAGATGGTTTATTAACTTCACAAGCAGTTTGTGGGTTACTAGTGATAAAGGGAAATACTACAGTTTTGACCTTCAATGGGATCCTTTTGGGAAAGATAAATTAGTAATAGCAAATAATACTTCTTCTAAAAGTGATGAATTATTATTTAAAATGACAGAATATATAATGAAAAGATACTTGAGTAACTTAGGTCTGTTAAAGAAAACTTCTAAAGATAATACCGAAATTTTTGCCTTATCAATGGTTGAGAAATATAATAATTCTAAAAATGAAGAAATAGCATTAGGACAAGAATCTATTCCCAACAAGAACCCTTTTGGAATACAAAATTTTGATTCTTCAACATACTTTTTGGCAAAGGATAAAAATAACAACATATTTTACTTATTAAGCCGATTGAATGGACATTCAGATAAACAATACAGAATATTAACACAATTTTCTGAAACTAACCCCTTCTGGTCTAAACCACAATATAAATTTGCTTATGACTCTAATCTTGCAATTTCAATAATTAGTACAATCTCTTCCAAAGATTCAAGCAGAATACAAATTCCAACTTCTAGTATTAATGAGAATATTAACAATTTAATTTATAAAGTATCCGCTTACCAAGATAGTGGCTATGAGAAATTAACCGAAGGAAAAGAAACCACTTTAAATGAATGGATATTTTCTGATAATTCTCATTTTTTAATAACTGGTTCAGCAAAATCTATGCATAATACCAAATTATCTCTTATTACCAGTTTAATATTTCCTATTCTTTTTGCTTACGCCACTATTCTTTTAATATTACTCAGCGATTTAATATCTCAATTCATAAATAAGCCTATTAGTATTTTTAATGAGGGCATTAAAAACCTTAATGACAATAACATAGGCTATACCATAGAATCATTTTCAAATGACGAATTTAACTACATAACAAATGCTTTCAACGAAATGTCTATTGCCTTAAAACAGAAAGAGCAAATAAAAAGATTTGTATCTGATAAGCTAGCTCAGTCTGTGGAAAATAATGCATTACAAGAAACATTGAATGGTACACAAGAAAAAGTTACTGTTCTCTCTTCTGACATACGTAATTTTACAGGAATCAGTGAAAAATATGAACCTTCCGTTATTGTCGAAATGCTTAATTCATATTTTACAAAGATGCAACAAGAGATTACAGCAAATAGAGGAATAATAGATAAATATATAGGTGATGCCATTCAAGCAGTATTTTATGATGAACCGAATCAAAAAGAAGGGAAAGTCATAAGAGCTGCGAAAGCAGCTTTAGCTATGAGAAAAGCTTTGGCAGAGCTTAACATAGAACGCCGGAGCAAAGGTTTATTTACAATAGAAAATGGAATAGGCATCGATACCGATTTTGCAATTTCAGGAACTATAGGAACCTCAAAAGGTCGTAAAGACTTTTCCGTAAATGGTGAAGTTATCGAAAGAGCTGCTAATTTAGAAGCCAAGACTAAACAGACAGAATCAAAAATACTTATTAGCAAAGCTTCACTAGAAGAGATTAATGAAAATAAGGATTGTTTAAATTATAAAGTATTCGATGAAGAAGCAGTAGAGTTAATAGATGTTAGAGAATAAAGCCACAAAACTTGTAGAAAAGATAGATATACCCAAGTTACGACTTTGGTTTGTCTGGGCTATGCTCTTTTTACTTCCATCAATCATATCTATTATAAGTTTCAATTATTTTAAAGAAGAATATCTTTATTTTTATAAAACAGACTTGATTAACTCATCGGTAGAGAAACTCAAAAGCTACAATCAATCTATTATACCAGAGAATTTTATAGAAAATAGATTGGATTCAATAAAAAAAATAAATACCAATCAATCAACAGAATCTTTAAAAGCCAATATAGATACAATATTATGCGGTGAAAGCCTGCTATGTATGTTTTTTGATAAAGACAACAATAATTCTTTAACAATTAAGAGCCCCAAAGCTGCAAATATAACTTCTATCAATTTTTTAAAAACAAGTATCGCTAATTTATTAAAAGCTTCTTCTTCAAATGACAAAAATGAAATAAAAAAAGCCCAGAATCAGTTAGCTTTACGCATGCAAGTGTTTTTTAAAACCCCTACCCCTATTACACTTTCATTTAACAAAGTATCATTAAATTTTTCCGTCATACATGAAGGGGAATTATATTTTTCCCTAATAAAATTTGAAAAACCCAGTAAAGATTATTCAACTCTCTTTATAGTAATGAAAGGGAAAGACTTTTCCTTTAAAAAAATGTTAGGAAGTCTTCATGAAAGATTTCCTGAAGCAAAAATAGTATTTAAGGAAATAGACATAAACAAAAGTCTGGAAGAAGAAATGTCTATATCTGTAAAACCATCTTTCTATAGCGGTTTAAAACAAGATAAGAAAGGCATATTTATTCTTGCGCCAGCTAGTTTAAGATTTATAAGGCATGTTCTCCATGGGGGCTCGGCTTATTTAAACTCACGATTTGGTCATCTGATTCCATTCATAGAATTTAGCATTCCAATAGATGAAGGAATTGAACAGCTTAAAAAAATAGAAAAAACGATTAATTATATTGCTTTGGTTATAATTGTTTTATCAGCAATTTATTTTTTACATATTAGCCTTTTCGGTTTAAATCAGAACTGGAAATTTAAGTCTAAAATAATTGTATTATTCATTATTTCAGCGATTTTCCCATTTTCAATATTTACTTTAGGAATCTATTCTATAGAAAATTTTAATTTATTCATTTCTAAAATGTCTGTTGAACATCATGCTAATGTTAAATTACAGTTTTCTAGCCTGGAACTAGAAAATTACTTAACAGAAATTGAAACTAATTTAAAAAATCATGTAGATAATTTAGCTAAATGCTTAGACAAAACTGGTTTGAAACGAGATGAGTTTTCCAATATATTATCAAAAATAGAAGAAGAAATTCCTCTAAGTAAAGAAATAATCCTATTAAACGACCCTATTCCCGATGATTTGAAACCACTTATATCCAGCAAAGAAACTAACCAGATTATAAAAAGTATTCCGGAAAGATTATCGAAAGAATTATTAGATGATGAAACAGAAACAATCTTAAAAACTATTCCGGCCAAAGTATTAGAAGTTACTAATGAAGACGAAATACAAAACAGAGAAGCGCAAGACTATATTTATGTTGCTAATCATAAAATTAGTTCAACAGAAATCAACTTGTCTCTTTTAAATACTGGAGAACTTAATTCATTACTTAGCAAGGAAATTACTTCTTGGTATATTTTGCTTCAATTACATAAATTAAAAACTCAAAAATTATCAGGTATTTTTTGTGCAAAATTTGAACCTAAGCCAATTTTATCTTTTTTCCTAAAAAAATATTACTCTAGAAATGGTTTTAGCGAAATAAAATATAATTATGAAATTAATTATGCTTTTTTACCAATAGAAAAAAGCGGAAATGCCGAAATTTGGACAGATTATAATAGTATTTCAAAAGAAGACCAGGATATTTGCCTTAAAGACCCTAAAACTCGACAATTTAGTTTTAAAAATAGAACGATAATAACAAAACGAAACCAAAAAGTTCCGCATTTAGCCGTTGCTATTATAAAAGAATTGCATAGTTTTAATGAAAAATCATTTATTATAAAAACAATTCTTTGTATCATATTATATCTTTTATTAATAATAATTTTTTCAAACAAACTGCTTGAAGCAATTATTATTGAACCTGTATTACTTTTAGCTTCAAATGCTAATGCCATAGCCCAAGGGGAAGAAAACTGGGATACCGAAATTAAAAGTGGCGATGAATTTGAAGAATTAAATAATAATTTTAAAAACCTGGTTTCTGGATTACAAAAAAGAAATTTATTAAAATCCTATGTTTCGGAAGATGCTTTTTCCAACATTGCAGAAACAGAAGAAATAAATTTAAAACCAAGCGGAGAATATTTAGAAGCTACAATAGTTTTTTCCGCTATAAAAGATTATGACAAATTAACAAAGCCAATTACTCCGCAAGAATCCCTTAAACTTCTAAGTAATTTTATGTCTATAGCTGAAGAAGTAACAAAAGAATTCGGAGGCAGTATTGATAAAATAATTGGCGACACAATAATGTTAGTTTTCAGGAATAATCCCACCCTGCCCTCTCATGCCTTAAGAGCTGCCAAAGCCTCTTTAATGCTAATAGAAAAGGTCAAAAAAGCTGATTTGCCAGAACTCTATACTGGCATAGCTTCAGGAAAGGTAATATCAGGGAAAATCGGTTCTTATTCTGGGAAACTAGACTTTACCGTAATAGGTAATCCAGTTAATCTTGCCGCAAGATTCAAGGCTGAGTCAAAAAAGGGTACAAAACAGACAGGGATAATCATATCTGGCATTACAATCGGGCTTACCAAAGGCAAAGCAAAAGTCAATTTTTTGCGAAGAGTAAAGATTAAAGGCAAAACACGTCAGTATAATATCTACGAATTAGTGGGAATTAGAGAAGATAACCTCGTTTAATTTGCTATTTATAATAATTTATTCTATTATAAAAATGCTGTGAAATAATACATTCAATGGAGTTCAAATTTTGAAAAAATTTGCATTTATATTTATATTTTTTGTTATGATTTTTTCTGTATTAGGTTGTGATGTACCTCAATCAAAATCCAAATCAAGATCTAGACTAAGTGGCATTAAAACTAATTTGAAACCCGTAGACAAAAAATTAACCAGTGTTAAAAATATTGATTATGAATTTTACGAAATTTATCCAAGTTTACAAAAATACATAAATACAGAGTCAGATCTAAAAGAAATTTATTCTGATGATAAAAAGATTGTATGCTATTGGTATGGCATGAACTGTCCTTATGGAAACGCTTTTAGCGAAGCAATGAAAAAGTTTAAAGATGATGAGAAATATAAAGAAAGTTATTACTTCAGACCTAAGGAAGCTAAGAGAATATCAATTACTGCATATAGCGAAGAAGAAATGCAGATAAAAAATGATTATATGCTGGCAAAAGGTTCTTTCTGTATCTTTAATCCAGAAAAGAATCAGGTTTTAACAATACACAGCGTCGGGAATGAAGAAGCCGCCAGTATTAAGCTTATTCTTGATGAATTACTTTGGTGGTAAATAATAATTATAATCGGCTCTTAAAATTACAAAATTGTCCTTACCCCCTTTTTAAAGGGGGATTTAAAAATAATTAAAACAAACTTATTTTAGCCCCAAACAATTCTCAATTCTATCAATAATATCTTTATAATGAATCTTATTAATCCTTAAAGATTTTAAATCAACAGGGTTATTTTTCATTTCTATTAAAAATCTTGCTGCATCTTCTTTAATTTTTTCAGGTAAGGCAATTTCAGTTTCACCATCTATATTTATAGCCAATCTGATAACATCATTTTTATGTTTCCTAATATCTTTACTATCAACATTTTCACCTTTATTTTTTCTTTCTGATAAATCTAACCAAGCTTTCATCTTGAATAAAAGCAAATATTCAATTCTTAGAACACTTAAATTCTCAACAACAACCGAACCTGTAGTTATTAACCTATAATATTCGTCGTCTAATAAAATGGCTGAAAGGCTAATTTGTTCATCACTTACATGAATAGGAGCAAGCCTTGTTTCAATAGTTTTTAAATATTCAGGCCTTCTAGAAAACAATTCTAGCATTGCAGGGAAAGAAGAATCTCGAGGCTTAGAGAACCTATAGTATTGTTGCTCTTTATTTTTATCTATATGTTCATAGCCGCCTTTTTCTATAAAAGAACTGAATGCTTCAACAAAATCTTCTCTCAAGGCTTCAATAACAAGAACAATATCTAAATCCTTTGTTGCTCGGAATTCACTGTTTCTTTCTTCCAATAAAATACTGCAAGCTGTTCCACCAATTAACACATATTGGGAACTAAATTGAGAAAACTCTGCTTTAAACTTTTCTATTCCTTGTACCATGGAAAATCTCCCATAAGTTCAGATATTGCCATTTCTATTCTATCGTCTACGTTTTTTAATCCAGCTATCAAAGTTATTGGATCCACACAATCGTCATTTGTCAAAAGCGAAACATCATATTTCATTAATTGAATTAAAGGTAAATTATTTTCTTTAGCTATTTCCTCTGAAACCAAATAGCTTTTTAATATCTCTTCATTTTGATAAATCGCATATATTTTTCTTTTAGTCTCAGCAAGCATCGTTTTTTTACTAAGTGCTGTTAAATCACTTTTAAATATCCTTAAGTTTTCCGGAATATTACTAACGAATAATAGTTTCTTAACAGGGTTATTTAAATATCTTTTTCCTACTTCATAAAACTTTTCTTGTTCTATCTTATAAAAAAGTTTTTTTCGATTAGTTGCCCCACCAATATCAGAATATACTAGTCCTAGATTTTCAAAATTATTCATGGCTCGTAATATGCTCATAGCTGAAATATTCAGCTTATTAGACAAATCATTAATCGAAAAAACTTTTTCTTCTGAATATAAAAGATATAAATAAACAAGCTGATTTAATGGAGTAAATCGTTCTATTGAGTTTATTATTCTCTTTTCATGCAAAACCATTCTTAATTTTAATGCAAGAAAAGGAATACTTAATTGATTGTCTTCTACAACAAATGCGATTTTATCCTTTAAGAACCTTTTAATCATGTAACTAGATATGTTTTTAAAACCCAAAACACAAGAATATTGAGTTTTACTCTCAATAAATCGCAAATCTTTTTCTAGCTTTTCTGCAGTGTGTTCTTCTAAAGGCTCAAGAAGAATAAATTCTGTTTGAAGTAGATTCAATAAATAAAAATTAAATGATGAAACAATCTCTAAAGAAAACCTTTTCTTAGCTTCATTATTCCAATTTTTTATCGAAACTTCATCATCAATATATGTTTTTAAGCATTCTATTATTCTTTTCACAATATATCACCAATATTTATAATCAAACATCGTTTTGTTAAATTATAAATCAAATTGTTATATTTAGCAATCCATTATTTTTATAGAAATTATTTGTGGTTAGTTTTATATTAAGTTTTAAGATCATAAAGAGAGATTAATCTTTAATAGTTTGTTTTAAAACTTAGGCTTAAACAATAACTACAACAAAAACCAACTACCCTAAAAACTAATTTACCAACCCATACCCAAAATTTGACATTATTAAACTTTTGGTTTTTTAGGTTTGAACTATTGAAATTCTGAAATTTCAATGAACAGAAAATCCCAAAAGATTCACAAATCTTATTGTAAAAAATTCCATTATTATAATTCTATTATCAATGCTTAATATTAACTATGGTCACAACAAGGAATTAATGTTAAAATGACTTTCCTAACAGAATTCAGCATGGAAAACTATGAAAAAACGTTCAGAGAAGACATAGAATACGAAAGATCTAGAGCTGATAAAGCCGAAGCCAGAATTGCCGAAGCCGAAGCCAAGACTGCTGAAGCCGAAGCCAAGACTGCTGAAGCCGAAGCCAAAACTGCTGAAGCCGAAGCCAAAACTGCTGAAGCTGAAGCTATTGCAAAAGCTACTTTAGTTGAAATTGAACACCTAAAAAAAATACTTAGAGAACATAATATTGATATTTAATTACCAACTAACAAATATCTATAATTTGCTTGCTATATTTTTAATGATAGCAAGCAAATTTTTAATAGCTTGATTTGTCATCATCAGGAACAAAACCCAACAGGAACTGATTATTTTTCGTTAACTTTCCAATAGCCTTTTTGCCATAATTATTTATTACTATAATTGTTATTTATTCTTTTGACTAATTCTTCTATAGGCAATCTTCTCTTCCCTTGATTTACCAAATCAAGAAGTTTTAATAAACATTGATTATAACAAGATTTAGAAATCTTCTTTTCCATAATCAATTGATCATAAATCCAAATACTTCCATGACACTCAATCTTCTCATTAACAGCAGCATTTCTTAATAATCCATCACCAGTTAAAAGAACCCATTTCCTTTTGATAGCTATAGCCAATGCAACTAAATCATAAAATGATAAATTTTGATATTTAATTGTTAATTTGTTTGCTAGGGCTAATTCTTCATTATTTACAGGTGTAAGTTGCAAACAACCAATAGTTACGATTTTCTTTATTTCTTCAGAACTATTAATTTCTTCATCATAAGTAAAATCACTAATATAATATGAATGATTAAGCAGGAAAGGATGCTCCAAATGCCCTATTGCTTCAAAATCAAACCATATATTAGTATCACTACTTATGAACATTATAGCTCCATGTATAAATTATTAAAGCTAGACAATGAATAATCCAATAATTCATAAGCCTTAGATTCGTTGATTAAATGTTCCGACAAAGCTCTAATAACCAATTGCTTAAATAAATTGCTTCTTTCTGGTAAAATTTCTTGTTTACAGTTTTCTTTAAAAGATTTCTCTTTTACTTTTTCCAAATGCTTTAAATAAACCGAATTAGTAATTATACCAACTTCTTTTGCTCTAAATAATATGCATTGAACAGAAACGCCGTATTTATACTGAATTGTTCTTAAATCAGCTAGAATATTGGTCCTATGAATTCCAAGTTCTCTAATTATATCGTTATCTGTAAGGAAAATTTTACCTGTAATCTGGTCTATAAGCTTTTCTTCATCTTCTCTATTAGAAAAATCAAATATAATATGTAATAGTTCATGGATTAGAGTAAACCTCTGCCTTTCAGGAGAAAGATTAAAATTAACAGCAATATAGGGTCTATTGTTTAATGTTCCATTCATTCCTGAAAATTTTGAATCTACATTTTCCAACTGGCAAATAATAATACCTTTTTGCTCTAAAATATCTACTAGATTTCCAATAAATCCGTTTTGTGGTAAATCAAGATAATCTCTCACATATATTGCACAATCTTCTGAATTTGAATATTTTCGTTTCTTAGGATAATTAAAGTCTTGTAAAACTTTACCACCTAAAATATTAACTATATTGTTGAATTTACCCAAATACCTATCTAGCTTTCCATATAACAATTCAATATCAGACTGCTTCATTGTTATTCTTTTTCTGAAAGCCCCATGAACAATATGAATTGCTGGATTTTGATCTAACACAAGTTTATAAGACTTAACATTTAGTGCTTTGGCAATTTTTATGATAATTGAAGAGTCAGCTTCTCTTTTGCCTTTCTCATAATTGGAAATAGCCATTTTGGTTAAATTAACCTTTTCTGCAAGTTCTTCTTGCGTTAAACCTGCCTGAAGTCTATAAAATTTCAAATTATCACCAATCATAAAAACACCTCCCGTTTACTATTATAGCAATAATTTGTAAAAAGTAAACAGCAAATTTTAAGTTATAAGTTACAAGACCCTAGATTG
Organism: Candidatus Rifleibacteriota bacterium; assembly: GCA_017417215.1. Taxonomy (GTDB): domain Bacteria; phylum Muiribacteriota; class Ozemobacteria; order Ozemobacterales; family Ozemobacteraceae; genus RUG334. The sequence continues at coordinate 42,689 of JAFPZP010000095.1, forward strand.
AAATATAAGAATCCTTGTAACTTGAAACTTACAACTACCCAAAACAATATCAACTATTAACTTCAATCTTAGATCTTATA
>JAFPZP010000096.1 GCA_017417215.1 Candidatus Rifleibacteriota bacterium
ACAATATATTAAAAGCTTATAATGATTATGTCGGAGAAGACGCAGAAGCAGGCGATGACTTAACTTTTGTTATTCTGATTTATAATGAAAAAAAAGAACTGAATGAAGAAGAAACAGAGAATAAACCAGTTGTAGATATTTCTTAGTTATTAAGTTTTATGATTATAGTTAAAAATGAATAAATTTTCATTAATTAAGAATCTTGTAAAGAGCAGTGTTAATAAACTTCTTAGCTGCTTTATAATCCTATTCTGTTTTTTTATTTTCCCTTCTTTTTTAATATATTTCTCATTGGATTTTATTTTTGAGAGAAGAATAAATAATCATAAACAGAGTATATTGTCTGAAATGAATAGCAGATTAGATTGTTTAAATAAATACTCAAGCAATAAAAGATATTTTCATTTTCTTTTATCTAAAATATCTCATTATGCTCAAAAAGTAGAAAACCCTATAAATTATCTGGAATTAAATATAAATAATCTCAAGAAAAACTATCCTAATAAAATTCAGTTTATAGTTTGGGATTCAGATGGGAAAATAATAAATCAACTCAGTGACAGGATTAATGTGAGTTATGTTTTAAAAAAGTTATATCAGAGCCTAAAAGAAGTAACTAGCAAAGTTTCATTAGATTATTCTTTTAGAATTTCAAATCTTGATTCAATAAAAAATAATTATAATATTTTTCGTACTTTTTTCGGACAGGTATATATTTCAGAGAATCTTAAACTGCCCTTAAGCAGAGGATTTGATGCTGGTCCTTTTTTGACAGGGTTAGGTCATGGACTAACCTATGCCTGGTATTCTATTAACGATAAAATAAGTATGATGTGTTTCCTTTCAGATGAGCTTCTTTCTGAATTTTCAGGGTTGGAAAAAATTTCAGAAAAGCTAAATAATACTGATAATACTTATATAACAGGTTATTCTATTCATCGAAACTATACAGAACCATTAACTCCTTTCCCCAAAAATTATTATTCAGATATTCAAATGGCTTTATCTTCATTTTTAAATTCTGGAAATAATATTTATGAGAATGATAGGGCTTTAGTAAAAATGTCTATGCCCGAGTCCTCAATTATAATTTTTAGTTTTTTGCCAAAAACCGATTCAAAATGGAACTATGTTTTTAATAGAAATTTATGTTTTTATATTCTTTTATCATTGCTTTTGTTTGTATATGCTTTGTGGGGAGTTTATTATTTTTATAAACGAAACTTTTTTTCAATTAGGTGGAAGCTTTCTGCTTTGTTTTTATTCGCTAATTTAGCTCCTATATCTATAATTGGTTTTATTGCTAACGATTACTTAGATAGCCAAAGATTATCAATTAAAAACGAAATTATTCGTGATTTGGAAAAATCGGTTAGAGAACTGGAAACTCGTTACAGATCATTGATTGATGATTATGGTTTACGTTTGAATTCTACTTTTGCAGAGGTTTCTAAAAAAGTTGGAAACAATGTGATAGAACAGCCTGAAATAGAGAGATTAAAGAAACTTTACGACGAATTTAATGCTTCCGAACTTTATATAGTTGCTAGCAATAGTCAAATGATTGGTTATAAAAGAGATGAAAACAAAGCTAAACAGCGCATTAGTTATATAACCAAATTAGGCAAATCTATTCTGGATTATGCAAATGATAAATCCAAGAATACAAGTAATAATGATACTAATGCTACAAAACAGATAGATACAGAATATTTAAAGGTGTTTTTAGACAATGTTGGATTAGTTTCTGATTTTAACATTGGAGACATGGCTAGAATATATTATAGTTTTATTTTTGGTGACAGAGTTAATTATAATAAAAATTACGTTTTTATAATGTTTTGGGATAGAGAGTATTTGCAGAATTTATTCTTAAGAGAAACCTATAATACTTTATATAAAAACTTTCCAGATGCGCATTTTTATATTAAATCTAATTTAATTAATAATTCTTATGGAAACAAAGAATTGGATAAAGTAATTAATTCTGTGCTTCAAAGCAATTCTAGAATTGATAAAAAAGTAAGCGGTATTACTTATTTGAGTAATAAAAAATATATATATGTATGTGTTAATGGAACCGTTTTAAATGACTGGGTTCTTGTTGCTGCTTATCCTGAAGAACGTATTAACTCAACTATTCGTTTTATTGTTTTTCAAATAATTGGAGGGGTTTTTCTTAGTATTCTTTTAACATTTATTATCATTCACATTCTTTCTTTGCATTTTTTAAATCCTATTCGTAGTCTGGGCGATGCTACTCTTGCTATTGAGCAGAGAAATTTTGCTTATAGAATTCCTGTTGCTGATTTAGATGAATTTGGTCATTTGGAAGAAGTGTTCAACCGTGTTCTTGAAGGCTTGGACGATTTTGAAATTGCAAAAATAGTTCAAGAAAGTTTGTTCCCTTCGGATAAACTTTTATTGCCTTCTTTTAATGTTTTTGGCAAAAGCTATGTTACGACTACACTCGGAGGGGATTATTATGATTATTTTAAAATCAATGAAAAGAATTTAGGAATTGTAATTGGAAATGTTTCTGTTAAAGGTATTCCAGCTGGTTTGATTATGTCTATGGCTAAGTCTGTAATTTTGTCCTCTTCTGAGGAAATAAAACTTAACCCTGCCAAATTGACTAAGAAACTAAATAAAATGTTTTTAAGCATAGAAGGAAAAAGTTTAAATCATGTTATGACTTTTCAGTATTTTGTAATGGATATAAATACTGGTCGTTTGGTTTTCGCTAATGCTGGTCATTGTCTGCCTGTTGTTGTTGATACTAATACTAATATTACTAAATGTGTAAAATATTTGTCTCCTGCATTAGGTGAATCTATTGATTCTGAATATGATAATTATGAATTTAATCTTTTAGAAAAGCAATCTTTAATTTTATATAATGATACTTTACAAAAAGCTTTGAACTCATCTTCTGGGAAACTTGATAATGAAGGTTTTTATGAATCGTTAAAAGACTCTTATGATAACGATTCTGAAAAATATTATAATAATATCTTTGATTTAATTAATAATTCGTCTTCCCCAGATTTATCAGATATTACTCTTATAATAGTGAATAGGGAATAATATGAATAATAATGACTTTAAATTAAAATATTTTAACAATAAATATATTGTGTATATTTTAATTATTTTCGTTTTTGTCTTACTCCCAGCATTAATTATGACCTATTCTGTTTATCGATATTTTCAGATTAAAGAGCAGGAAAATCTCTTATATTTAAAAAGTGATGTTAATCGTATTGTAAGTGAATTAAGAAATAATCTGGTTTGTGAAAAGTATTTTTGTCGTTTCCTTCATGATTACTATATTTCTGAATCAAACAATAATGATTCTAATATTAAAAAATGTGCTGAATTCTGTAAGGATCTTAGAAGTTTTTATAATGACGGTATAGATTATGTTTTGATTGATAATGATGGGAATGTTGAATATAATTCTAATCCAAATTCTTATAGCTATTCCCAGAAAGAATGGTGTGATACTTTAATTTTTGCTAAAGCCAGTATTAAACTTTTCTTTAATTATTATAATCTAGAAGCTCGTAAATATAATAGTGGTGCTTTTGACAATAAAGGTTTAGCTTCTACAAAAAAAATATTGGGTTCTCGGATTGAATTCGGTTCTTTCTTTACTCTGTTTCAAGAAAATGATTATCATTTAATCAGAGCTGATGGTTCCGGTTTAACTCCTCCCTGTGCTGTTTACAATTTCAAATGGGGCGGTTTATTTTTGTTCTTCTCTAAAAATTTGCTGAGCGATTCCATACATCTTAGAAATATTGTTAAAGAGAATTTATCTGAAAACAAGTATATAGCTGGTTTTTATAATAGTGATAATATTGACGTTGATTTTTGGATTAATAATGAATTGCAGGATTGTGATAAAGTAAAAAAGCTTGTCAAAGAATATGATTCTTTGGGAAGTAATTTTATTGAGTCTAATTCTTTATATTATAACAGCCAATTTTTAACTAATAATAAGCGCTTTTTTATAATAGCTTATAGGAATAATTCTCTTTTTGATATTTGTTGGAAATCTTTTGTCTTTTTTATTATTTATTTATTATTATCTATTCCTATTATTAGATATTTTTGGAAAACCATTATATTAGGATTACCTGGCAAAGCAAGTATTAGATTGAAATTGGCTTTTTTATTCCTCTTTGCTTCTGGTATTCCTCTTCTTTCTTTGGCAGTAATATCCTACGAATACCAGTTGCGTAAAAGACTTGCAATGATTGAGGAAGCAAAAACTTGGATTACTGATAATCTTTTTGAAGTTGACCAAAGATATTTATCTTATCTTACTAATGTTAGACTTGAATTAGATAAATATTTAGATGGTTGGGCTCTATCTTTAAAGAAAGATGGTTTAACCGTTGATTCTATGAAAGAAATTGATAAGAAACTGACAGAGTGTAATAGCTGGGATTATTTTTGTGTGGCAAGTGAAGCCCAGGTAATAGCTTCTTTTGATGGTTTAGTAAAGTATACTGGTTCTTTAGATCAGATTGTTTTTGACGAGAAAAATTCTTACTTTAGTAAAAAATCTAATCAATTCAGATCTTATTTACTTAGACTCATTAATTTAATATTGAAAAAAATCTGCAGCGATTTGAATAATAAGCCAATTCCCGCGATGATTCTTAGTAAAATTGAAATATTTGTTGAATCAATTATGCAGAAAACATTTCCTGAAATACTTTATTCTGTTGTACGAACTAAGGACAACATTAGTGAATTTGGTTTTAAAAATTATTACAATGTTTCTTATTTCAAGTTTATTTCGATTTTTGATAAAAAATATACAGATTATATATGTTTAATTACATGGTTGCCTAAGGATATTCAAAGAGATTTCTTAAAGGATAAATTAGAGAAAATAAATAGAAATCCTATTAATTATAAATTGGTTTCATATGAGCGAGGTAGCAGAGATTTTCTTCCTAAAAAATATTCAAATAATAAAGTTTTGGAAAAATTTGTCAGAAGAGCTTCTGAAAAACCTACTGATGAACTGGAAATAATCAATATTGATGGTGAAGATCATATAGCGGTTAGTATTCTTGGTCATAATATTTCCGAATATAGTTTTGTAGGTTTATATCCAATTAAGAATGTTGACTCTATTATTGATTACAAAAGCTGCATATTGTGGGTTTTAGGCGTATTTTGTCTGCTTTTATCTATTTCTTTAGCTCAATTGTTAACAAGAAGTTTTATTGATCCTATGAATAATCTGCAACAAGGAGCTTATGCTATAGAAAATCGTAATTTTAGTCATAGAATCTCTAATCTTGGTAATGATGAATTTGGTGAAGTTGGTAATATTTTTAATAATATGATGGTTGGGCTTAAAGAACTTGAAGTAGCTAGAATCGTTCAGGAAAGCATGTTCCCAAAACCAGAGTTTAAACAGGGAAATTTCAGAATTTATGGTAAGTCTATAACTATGATAGATGTCGGTGGCGACTATTTAGACTTTTTTAAGGTTGATGACAATAGTTTTTCTGTTCTTCTAGGTGACGTTGCTGGTCATGGAGTTGGTGCTGCCTTAATTATGGCTATGGCTAAAGCTTCTATTCTAAGTAGTGGGGATTCTTTAAAGTCTCCTTCGGCAATGCTAAACCAGCTTCATAAATTGATTTTGGCAACTAAAACTAAAAAGCAGAGAAAAATAATGACTTTCCAGTATATGCATATTAATTCTGAAACAGGTGAAAACTTATATGGGAATGCTGGAGCTTGTTCTCCTTTACTAGTAAGACCTTCTCAAAATATTGTTGAGGAAGTTAAGATGTCAGGAGCTGCTTTGGGGGCATTTAAAAAAGCTTCATATCGCGAAATGGCTTTGGATTTCCAACCAGGAGACGCATTAGTATTCTATACAGATGGTATTGTAGAATGCAAAAATAAAAAAGGTGAAATGCTCGGATACGAAAATTTAAAGAAGACTGTTTTAAAATGTTGGAACTATAATCCGGAAACTTTTTATAATAATATTTTAAAAGCTTATTATGACTATGTCGGTGAAGATGCTGAAGCTGGCGATGATCTTACTTTTGTTATATTGATTTATAATAAATCAGAAGAGAAAAATAATGAAATAATTGGGGATAACAATATTAGCTAATTATTTATCTAAGTCAGCTAATTTTTCTTTTAATAATCTTAATTTATTAAATTTTTCTTTTATACTTTTTAAGTAATTGGAATTATTTTTTTCTGGGTGATTTAAAGCATCATAAAGAGCATCTTCAAAGCATAAAATTTCATCTTCTAGTTGTTCTATATTCAGTTTCAATATTGCTTTATTAATAGAAATAACTTGGAATAAAATATCTGATCTATTTTTGTTTATGTTGCATGTTGTCATTTTAATTAACTCCTTTCTTAAAAATGTTTATATTTTCTTAGGATACCAATAACTATTCCTTTTATTGTTACATCGTGATTCTCTATTATGATGGGTTGCATAGTCGGATTGGATGGTTGCAATCTGACTTTGTTGCCTTCTTTATAGATACGTTTAAGGGTTACTTCGTTGTTGTCTATACAAGCTATAACCATATCGCCATTTCTAGCTGAATCGCGTTTTTCAACTATGACATAATCACCATCTTTTATGGCTTCGTCTATCATTGATTCGCCTTTAACTTCTAATACAAAGGTTTCACCTCTGCCTAACATGGTTTCTGGTAAAGAAATAGTATCGGGAATTTCGTTCATTTCTATTGGTAGACCGGCTGTAACTCTTCCTAAAAGGGGAACTTCTATGCAAGGAGTTTGTTGAACAGGCTCTGATTTCATAGATAAGCCTCTGGAACGACCTGGCATAAAATCTATATAACCTTTTTCTACTAAGGTTTTTAAATGTTTGTGGACAGTAGAAGTAGAAGATAGACCAAGACCATGACAAATTTCGGTTATTGTAGGAGCATAACCATATTTAGCTAAAAAATGTTGTATAAAGGTAAGAACATTTTGTTGTTTAGGCGTTAATGGATTCGGTGACATATTATCTTCCTTTCTGTCCACATTAATATTATAAGCGAAAATATGGCGAAAATCAAGCGAAAATTTGATTTTTTTTGTTGATTTTCCATTAAAATATAGTAAATTTATGTTAGATTAAATTTGGGGTAAAGAATGACGAAGGTTGTTTGCGAAAACTGTAGAATAGAAATAGACGTTCCAGAAGGATATTCTGCTCCTTTCTTGCAGTGTCCGGAATGTGGTTCTATGCAGAAATATCAACGCAACAACGCTGGAGAACCAAGATTTAAAGTTTTAACCAATAAAAACCGAGTTAACGTTACTAACAAGATTCCAGATGAACGGCCTAATAAAACTGCTACCCCAACTCCAGCAACATCTTATTTCTATAATAGTGCTGTAGCAGATAAATTTAATGAAAATGCTCCTTATAGACCTATTGATCAGAAGAAAATGATTATAGATTCTGTTGGAGAAGAAGGTCTTCAGATTGCTTACAAATTAGTTGGCAATTACTTATGGTCTACATCTCTTAACTATAGAAAAAATGGCAGAGCTAAAGCTATAAGAAGTTTAATGAAGAAGAAGTATCCTTTGGAAATGGCTTCAAAAGCAATTGAATTTGCTGAAAAGTCTCCAGAAGGGCAAGCTTATGCCAAAAAAAAGCTTATATCTTTTATTGTTATTTTTGTATTAGTAGTAGCTGGCGTTCTTTCTATTTTATTAGCATTTTTGTAAAAGTTTTAAATAGCTTATTAATAGTGAGGCGGTTTTTCGTCGTGCGGACGGTTTTCCAATAAAGGAGATTGTGAATCTTTATTCTTCAATTCAATTATTTCAGCTTTTAATGCTTCAATAGTTCTTTCATGATTAATAATTACTTCGTTTAATTCTTCTACAAAGCGTTCTAGATAGGTTATCCTTTTTTCTATTTCGTAAATTCTTCTTTCATCCATTATAACCACCTGCTTTCTTTTCATATTTTATCACATTTTGCTACGATACTTTAATAAAATATTTGTCCACTTATAAGAGAAACTATATAATAATATAAAACAGATTAAGGAGAAAGAAATGACTGAAGTTTATATATTGAGTGCTGCAAGAACAGCAATCGGTACTGTTATGGGCTCTCTCAAAAATACACCAGCTCATAAGCTTGGTTCTATTGTAATAAAAGAAGCTGTAAAAAGAGCTTCTATAGCACCAGAAATGGTAGATGAAGTCATAATGGGTAACGTTCTTACTGCTGGTCAAGGTCAGGGACCTGGAAGACAGGCTGCAATCAATGCAGGTATTCCAAATACTGTTCCCGCATGGACTGTGAATCAGATTTGCGGTTCTGGCTTGAAGACTATTTCTATGGCAGCAGACATGATTAAGGCTGGCAGCGCTGATTGTATTATAGCTGGTGGTATGGAAAGCATGAGCATGGCTCCTCACGTTGCTACTATTCGTGGTGGAATTAAGCTTGGACCTATGACTTTCGCAGATTCTGCTGTATTAGATGGTTTAACTGATGCTTTTTCCGGTGAACATATGGGTCTTACCGCAGAACGAGTAGCAGAAATATATAAACTGACTCGTGAAGATATAGATAAGTTTTCTTATGAAAGCCATAAAAAAGCCGCTAAAGCTTGGGAAGATGGCAAATTCAACGATGAAGTTGTTCCTGTTGAAATACCTCAGAGAAAAGGCGACCCGGTTATATTTAAAAAAGATGAGCACTATAGAGCAGACACAAGTCTTGAAGCATTAGCTAAGTTAAAACCCGCTTTTAAGAAAGACGGAATAGTTACTGCTGGTAATGCTTCAGGAGTTAATGATGGTGCAGCAGCAGTAGTGTTGGCATCTGCTGATTTTGTAAAAAAGAATAACCTTAAGCCTTTGGCAAAGATTGTTTCTTATGCTACTACTGGTCTGGATCCTGCTGTTATGGGGTTAGGACCAATAACCTCTAGTAAAAAAGCTCTTGAAAAAGCTGGCTGGCAGGTTAAAGACTTAGAAAGAGTCGAAGCCAACGAAGCTTTCGCAACTCAATCATTAGCTGTAATCAAAGATTTAGGCTTAGATCCGGCTATTGTTAATGTTAACGGTGGTGCAGTAGCATTAGGACATCCAATAGGCTGCTCTGGAGCTAGAATTCTTGTCACTTTGCTTTATGAATTGAAACATTCTGGTTTGCATAAAGGTTTGGCTACACTCTGCGTTGGCGGTGGAATGGGCGTAGCAATGTGCGTAGAATTAGTTTGAAGAATGAGAAATAAAAGTTGTTATTGTAGTTAGTTTTGAAGCTATCGCTTCTTGGTTTTTATAGTAAATAATAGACTAAAAATTGAGATACAAGACCATAGTTGGAGCCATAAAAATACTTATAACTTGAATCTTGAGTCTTGAGTCTTATATCTTCAATTACAATAACTACAACAAAAACTAATTACAATAAAAACTTTAACACTTCTATCTTATATCTTATATCTTTCAAAGGTATTATCAATGAAACTGCTAATAGTATCCGATATTCATGGTTCTGAAACTGCTGCACTTAAAGCTGTTGAGCTTTTTAAAAAGGAAAAATGCGAATATATGCTTTTGTTGGGCGACGTTTTGTATCATGGCCCTCGAAATCCACTTCCTGAAGGTCATAATCCAAAAGGAGTTGCAGAAATTCTTAACGGAATAAAAGAAAGAATTGTTGCGGTAAGAGGTAACTGTGATGCTGAAATAGATCAGATGCTTCTTGATTTCCCCTGTATGGCAGACTATGTGATGTTAGTAGACGGGGATAAAAAGCTTTTCCTTACTCACGGTCATAACTATAGCCCTGAAAATTTACCGAAACTTTATGGAATTAGTTATTTCTTTTCTGGTCATACTCACGTTTCTGGTATTACCAAAAATGGAAGTTTAACTATTTGCAATCCAGGTTCCTGCGCTTTGCCCAAAGATGGCAAGGCTCCTTCTGTGGCTATTTATGATAATGGGGTTATTGAAATAATTCCGATTAATTAGTAGAAGTCTGCTGTGGGTTTAGAATAACCTACAGCAGATTATTAAATACCGATAACTTTTTTTATAAAAAAGTTGAAATTAGAAGTTTTAAAATTTACACTGTTTTTAGTAATATTTGTTAGGGAGACCAAAATGAACTTTAAACGTTTTGCTATGTTGTTTGTTTTGTTGTTTGCTTGCGTATCTTGTACGCTTTCAGCTGCTGAAATTAAAAAGTTTGACGCTTATTATACTATTTCAGTTGAAGATATTGAAAAGTCTCTTCCAGCAGAACCAATTGCTATTGGTCTTGATGTTGATGATACTGCATTGTTTTCATCACCAGGCTTTTACTATGCTTTCAATAACACAGATGGACCCAATGGTGAAAATATTTATGGTCCAAAACCATTAAGCAATATGCAGTTCTGGAATGACCAATGCACTAAATTCGATAAATTGAGTATTCCTAAAGCTTCTGCAAAAAGACTTATTGATATGCACAAAAAACGCGGAGATAAGATTTTCTTTATTACTGCCAGACCAGAAGCTCCAGCCAATGAAGTTCTTTCTGATTTGCTTCATAAAGCTTTCGGATTAGGGCCAGAACAGCCAAAGGCTATATTCACTGGTTATAAGAGCAAAGCAATTTTCATTAAGAAGAATAACGTTAAAATATATTACGGTGATTCTGACAGTGACATTACTGAAGCATGGGATGCAGGTATTAGAGCTATCAGATTCTTGCGTTCTCCTCTCTCCACCAACAAAGGGAAATATAATCCTGGTAAATATGGTGAAGCTGTTCTTGAAAATTCAGTAGACTAATTATTAAAATAGTTGACATTCTAGTTCTAAGAGTGTACAATTCACCCCATTATGGAAAACTGCTTATTTTGTAAAATAATTAATGGTGAAATTCCTTCTTCAATCGTTTATCAAAACGATGATGTAATCGCATTCAAGGATATTAATCCTCAGGCACCAGTTCACATATTGGTTGTTCCTAAGAAGCATATCCAGTGCGCATTAGATTCAGAAGCTGCTGATGGAAAAATGCTTTCAGCTGTTTTTTCTGCCATTACAAAAATTGCAAAAGAAAATAAGTTAGATAACGGTTTCCGCATTATAAACAACTGCGGTGCCGATGGTGGGCAGACAGTGCCTCACCTTCATTTCCATTTACTTGGCGGCCGTGCCCTTGGCGATAAGGTCGTTTAAGTTTGTAATGAAATTATGAGAGTAACCTCTCTGATTTGAAAATCAGAAGGGGGGTGAATTGTATGGCAGAAGTAAGAGTATTAAAAGACGAACCATTAGAAAAGGCTTTAAAACGTTTCCAGAAGAAATGCCAGGAAGCTGGTATCGTTAAGGAAATCAAACGCCGCAGAGCATATGAAAAACCTAGCGAAAAACAAAAAAGAAAAGCTGCTGAAGCTCGTCGTAAACAGAGACGCAGAAGATAATTCAGCAATTCAAAAATTTAACAATAAAACCACACAATACTTTTTGTTTTGTGTGGTTTTTCTATCCTTATTTTTAACCATTATTTTTTCTCCTGTTCCTGCATTCGCAGATAGCAACCAGAAGGTTTTAGTAATTCCTGTTTCAGGAGAAATAGATAATGGGTTGTCTTTTTTCTTGCAAAGACAATTAAGAAGAGCTGAAAAAGAAGGCTTTTCAGCAGTTGTTCTTGAAGTTAATTCTAATGGCGGTTTGGTTAATTCTGCCCAAGAAATGAAGGATGCTCTTCTTAAATCAAAAGTTAAAACTATAGCTTTTGTTAATGGTAGAGCTCTTTCTGCAGCAGCTTTAGTTTCTATTGCCTGTCAAAATATATATATGGCACCTGGTTCTGAAATGGGAGCTGCAACTCCTATTATGCTTATTGGAAGCGGGGTTAAAGCAGCAGAACCTAAATTCGTATCGGCTTTTGAAGCCGAATTTGGTGCAACAGCAGAAGCAAGAAATAGAGAACCTGCCTTAGCCAAAGCTATGGTAAATCCTAATCATGATACCATTGAAGATCTTTGTCCTAAAGGCGAAATTCTTACTCTTACCGCAGAAAAAGCTTTTAAACATGGCTATTGCGATCAGATTACCGCTTCCATTACAGCTGTTTTAAGAGTAGCTTCCTTAGAAAATGCTGAAGTTGAAAACGTTGTTCCAACTTCGTCTGAAATAATAGCTAGATATTTAACAAATCCTACAGTAAGCACCTTGCTGTTTACAATTGCTTTCTGGTGCATGGTAATTGAATTTTATATTCCAGGATTTGGTATTTTTGGAATTGTTTCAATAGTTTGTTTTGCATTATTCTTTGGCGGTCATTTGTTTGCATATATGGCTGGTTTTGAAGTCATGATTGTCTTCGTAATCGGTCTTGTTCTTTTGTTATTAGAAATATTTGTAATCCCAGGCTTTGGAATAACCGGTATTTCTGGTATTCTTTGCTTGTGTTACAGCATTATACAGCTTTATGGTGGTTTCTTTGAAGCAGTTCATGCTATCGGCTATCTGCTTTTATATACAACTATTGCTGTGACGCTTATTTATAAATTTGCTCCTAAAATCGGTCTGTTCGATAAGTTAGTTCTTAAAAAAGAAATGACTGCTGAAAGCGGCTATGTTGCTGTTCCTCAAGACACTTACAGCGATTTAATAGGCTTACAGGGAGTAACCCTTTCTATTTGTCGTCCGTCAGGAAAGGCCAAAATTGGCACAGAAAGATACGATGTTGTTTCTGAAGGTGATTTTATAGAAAAAGGTGAGCAGATAATGGTAAAAAAAGTTGATGGTAATAAGATTGTTATTAAGAAATTGGAAGTATAATAAATGAGATTCTTAAATCTGTTCTTAGCAATAATACTATTCTTAGGGGCTGTTTTCTCCCCGGCGGTTATGGCTCAATCTACATTGTTGCCAGAAAAATCTATTAATAGCTCTGATAATACTAATACCTCTGCTCCATCTTCTAGCAATTCTACCAGTGCTCATGAGGAAAAAGGCGAAAAGACATTGGCTTGGGCTTTGTCTATTGTTGGTATAATGCTTTTTGCATTATTCATGCTCTTCTTAGAAATAGCTATTATTCCAGGTTTTGGAATCGCTGGTGTTTCTGGAATAATACTTCTTATTCTTGCTTTGGGGCTGGCTTTTTGGAAGCTAACTAAGGCTTGGGCTATAGGTGTTACTGTTTTTGCTGTTATAGGTGTTGGTTTATTAATTTATTTTATGGTTGAAATTCTACCTAACACTAAACTTGGAAAGAAATTTATCTTGTCAGAAACAGCACCTGCTTCAGAAGAAGTTTCTGCTGTAGAGAACACTAATCGATATTTGGGGGCAGAAGGAGTTGCTATTTCTAATTTGCGTCCCTCTGGCATAGCAAAAATAGCTGATGAACGTGTTGATGTTATTACTGATGGCGACTTTATTGAAAAAGGAACAAAAATAAAAGTTATAAAAACTACAGCAGGTCGTGTAATTGTTTCTGTTGCTGATTAATATAAATTTATACTTGACTTTATACCATAAAATATTGAATTATATTATGGTATAAAATTGTGGAGGTCTATTCATGTCTGAAGGTTTTATTGTTCTTTTAATATTGGCTTTAATTGTTGTATTTGGAGTTGTTTCATATTATTTCCCATTTGGACTTTGGATAAGCGCATGGGCTTCAGGTCTTACTGTAAGTCCATTTAAGCTGATTGCTATGCGTTTTAGAAAGATTAATCCTTACGATATTATTACACCAGCTATTATGTTGGATAAAGCAGGAATTAAAGTTGAATTAGATAATCTTGAATCTCACTATCTTGCTGGTGGTAGAGTTGGAAATGTTGCCGCTGCTTTGATCGCTGCTCAAAAAGCAGGTATTAATCTTGGCTTTAAGCAAGCTACAGCTATCGACCTTGCTGGTCGTGACGTTCGTGATGCCGTTTCTCTTTGTGTTAAGCCAAAAGTTATCAATACCCCATTAGTAGCTGCTATGGCTAAGAATGGTATTCAGGTTAAAGCTATTGCACGTGTTACAGTAAAAGCTGATATTAACAAACTCGTTGGTGGTGCAACTGAAGAAACAATTCTTGCTCGTGTAGGTGAAGGTATTGTTACTACAATCGGTTCTGCTGAAAGTCACGAAGAAATCCTCGAAAATCCTGATAGAATCTCTAAAGTTATTCAAGATAAAGGTCTTGATGCAAATACTGCATTTGAAATTCTTTCTATAGACATCGCTGACGTTGATATTGGTGAAAATATCGGTGCTAAATTGCAGATCGACCAATCTGAAGCAGATATGAAGATTGCTCGTGCAAAAGCTGCTGAACGTCGTGCTATGGCAGAAGCTAAAGAACAGGAAATGAAGGCTTACGAACAGGAAATGAGAGCTAAGTTGGTTGAAGCTGAAGCTTCTGTTCCACAGGCTATCGCAGATGCTTTGAAAGATGGCAATATGGGTATTTTGGATTATTACACTCTTAAAAATATAAGCTCTGATACTGAAATGAGAAAATCATTCTCAGCAATGGCTGAACCCGCTAAAAAAACTGTAAGGTAAGTTAGAATATAAACTATGGAATGCTGTATATTTATAGTTTTCATAATTATAATGATTGCTTCCGGGGCATTAACTGGAAAGAAGTCTAGTAGTTCCTCGGGTGGTGGCAATGAAACAGTTAATCTTGACGATATTTTCAACGAAGTAATGAAGGTTTCTAATCAAAAGTCTTCATCTTCTTCAAATATCGGAATGAATAACTCAATGGGGGCTTTACCCCTTGTTCAACCTCAGCCTCAGCCTCAGCCTTCTAGAAGAAGAAACAATAGACAGGCTTCTAATCTGCCTACTCCTAATGTTTCAAGACAAGCATTAGTAACTCCAACTTCACATGGTAACCATAATTGTGATGAAGTTAATTATGATCATCTTGGTTCTCTAGAAGGTGGGACTGGCAGTTTTAATCTTGGTGAGCCAGAGCATGTTGTTTCCTATACTCAGCAGCCCCAAATTAAAATTGGCCGTGAAGATTTATTAAAGTCATTTATTATGTCGGAGGTTTTGCAAAGATACGATATTAACCGTATATACAGTAGAATACCTCCAATAAAGAATGATGACTGAACAGACCTCAAAAATTCTTACAGACATTAATCAGCCAGGTCGTTTGGCCTGGTTGGTTTTTCGTTCTTTAGCGCGTTTTTGGGCGGCTATTTTTCTGCCTTATTTCAGATTTTGGGGTGAAAACGAGTTTAAGCCAGGAACAGTTATTATAACTAGAAATTTTGGGCTTCAAACTTGGATATATGCTTTAAGATTTTTTAGAAAACCTGTTAGAATTGTTCTTTCAGACGATGAAGATAATCTTAAATGGTTTAATATCGCAAATAATGGCGGAATAGAACCTATATGTCTCAGAGGTAACTATAAGCAAAAAATAGCCACTATTAAGGAACTATCTGATGATGGCGAAATTGTGTTTCTTATAATTCCAAGAACCAATGGTGGCTATACTCCAACTTTTATGAAAGAATTAGAAGCTGAGATAGGCGAAAGAATAAGATTGTTTGCTGTTGAAGGGGCAATGGAAGCTTTACCGCCAGATGCTTTTGTTCCAAAGTTTGCTTCTATATGTGTTTTTTGTGGAAGACCATATTTTAATAGGCTTCCAAGTGAAGGAATTCTTGACGAATTATCTTTTTTAGAATCAACTCTTTATGATTTAGAAATAGACGAAGAACCTTCATTTTTTAGAAATAACAGGCGCAATCAGTGAGTGATAAACTAGATTTACACGGTTTTACAAAACTCGAAGCCATTGAAGAGTTTATTAAATTTTATAATACCAGAGTAAGAAAAGGTAATTTAACTCCCTTTGAAGTAATACATGGGTATGGTTCTTCAGGAGTTGGTGGAGTTCTTTTAACTAGAATACGCGGTTTTTTATCTAATTTCCCCGATGAACTTGATTTCGATTCTGGCAAAGATCCTTTTGCTGCTAATCCTGGTTCTACTAGAGTTATTCCTAAAAAGCCTTTACCAGAAGCCGTTGATCTGTTAAGTGAAGGAATTCTTGATTTTTGTGAATCTCCTAAGACTCTATCTAAAATTATTGGCAAATTCCATAGATATGAAGAGTCAAAAATACAAACAGCTATAAAACAGTTAGAAAAGCAAAATAGAATAAAATTTTTTTATAAGGGTAGTTTTAAGGTTTATCAAGCTTGTTAATTGTTTTTTTTGCATCTTATTAATTGATGACAAAACTACTTGTGTTTTTCACCCTGTACCTTATAATTATAATAAGTTCTTATGTTTTTTTGGTTGGAGGTTTGTTGTACATGAAGAAGTTTTACTATTATTCACTGCCTATTTTTATAGTCATAGTATTATTTATTTATGGTTGCTGTTCTAGTTCTGGTGGTGGCGGAGTCTCAGCAGGTTTTCAGGGCGATTCCTCAGAAATTCAATCTAGAACTGTACGTATAGACTCCGAAGGTAGACTTCCGACTATTTCTTTCCCTTCAGGTGCAACAATAGAAGCCTCCGAAAAGAATACTCTTCAGCCTGGTATCTATGTTACCGTTACAGAACAGAAAATTTCTTCTAGTAATGAATCATTTTTTAAAGATATTACAGGCTCAAATAATGATTATTACACTTATAAGATTGTTGCTGTTCTTGATTCCTCCAATAAAAAGACCGATGTTACAACCGTTGAAAAACCCTTTGTTGTTACACTTCCGAATACTCAAAGCGAAACAGGTTTGTGTTATATAGGTATTAGAAACAGCGAAACAGATCCTTGGAACTCTTGGGATGGTGATTTCTATGTATTCCGTGGTGGGGCTTTCAATTCTGATCCACTAGATTGTCGTTCTGCCACAAGAATAGATCATACTTTGAATACTGGTGGCGGCGGTGGAGCTTCTTTGATTTCTGCAAGAGCTGTTGGAACTGGATATATACCTGAATCTACATCACATGATGTAAGTATAGGTTTTAGAGTCTGTTTAATGTATTATAATCCTGGTCCAAGAAATACTGGAGCAGGTGGAAAATAAAAATGACCTAAACCAAAAAAGAGGCTTTTAGCCTCTTTTTTGGTTTAGGTTAAACACTGATTAATAACGAAAATTTTTTCTTTACTCTGATAACTCTAAGTTAGTTATGGTATAATAAATATATAAGTATTGTTTCAAAGGAGAATGTTTATGAAATCGAGACTTCTGATTGCTGTATTCGGCACTTTTATTTTGTCCTCTGCCGCATTTGCTGAATCTCCTATGGATAAGTACTTGTCTACAATAAAAATACTTGAAAATGAAGATGGCAGATATCTCGAAACATTTGAAGATGTAAATGTAAATTTTAATCCTTTCCAGGCAAGAAATAAAAAATATCCTATAGTTAATAAAACAACAATTCCTGAAGGAAAAGTCTTTTATAATGTTGCGAAAAAGTATTTTAAGGATTTTTCTTCTCATGCTGTTCTGACCGAAGAAGAAATAAGTTTTAAAGATTTTTTAAATGAACATTTTTATTTGTCTAATAAAGAAGATGGAATTGAAATTTATCGGTTAGCAAATTTCCCATTAGATAAGGATATAAATAACCCTGGCACTAATACTTTTTATCTGTGCATGGACAGCAATTATGAATATGTAAAAAAATTTAAAGAATTTAACCCTGATCATTTAAATGCTAGAACCCCTGTTTATTCTAATTTCAAGGAAAAACTTTTAAATAATTCAACTATAGTTGAAGCAGAAGAAATAAATAATGATAAAAATTTCATTGCTGTTTATTGTAAAGATAGAACACCACCAAGTATAGAATTCAAAGATACAGCAAATAATTCTGGAATTGATGGTAATACACCTAATGCAAAACGTAGCATATGTACTACAAGCGATTGGTATGAAATGCCTGGAGTGCCTATAAAAGATAATTATGCTAAGAAATTATATGCAAGGTATTCTTTTGGAAAGATTAATGAATGTCTTATTGATGGAGAAGTATGGGAAGATAAAGAAAAATGGGATTATCCTGAAAATGTTCAGGAAGTAATTAATGGTATATTTACTGATGTTGTCGCTTTTTATCCTATTGACGGCTATATCAGATACTCTATTTTTGCTAAGGAAGGAGATTCTGGTGATAAAGGAAATCTGAATCCTTCTATCGGAAACATAGTAGAAGATAGACCAGATATTTGCTATGGATACGGAGATATTGATTTAGGTAGCACTCCTTCTACGGCTAAAGATTGGATTGATAAACGATCAATTTCAGAAGTTGCTGAAAAAGGGAAAGATACAAGATATTTAAGAATATTAGATAATGATGCTCCTAATATAATTATAAGAGTTACTAACGTTGAAACAGGCGAACAGATGTTTTTCCCGCCTTGTTTGGCATCTAATTCTTTAAGAATTAATGATTCTACTTTATATAAAGCCTTAAGAGGCGTATCAAACCAAGATGAATACAATACTTTTGTAGAAAATCTTGGTGTTGCTTATGATTATACGTCTATACAGAAAGCACCCTTTTTAAAGCCTTACTATACTGTTTATTCTATTGATGATAAAACGATAAAAACTGAAAAAGAAGATAATTATATTCATAAATTATTGTTAAATAATGATGTTGAATTTATAAATCAGAATGTCAGAGTCGAAGACCATTTCTATTCTGATACTAATTCAGATGGTACAAGAACAAATACAATACAAACAGTTGGTGAATTAGGTCGTCGTAACGGGACATTTGTTAATATGATAGCTTTGTTTGAAAATAATGGTGATTTTGTTTTCAAAACAGATGAAGAGTATAAATTAGATGTTTGGATAGATGACAATGTTAAATGGACAAATGTAGAAAAAGACAAAAAAGGGGGTAATTCAGCATTAAGTTCAGTATCTTCTACTGCTAAAGTCTTTTATACCGGTATTACAAAAGGAACAGTCAGAATTGATATTCCAAAACAGAAGGATGAAGAAGAACTTGAAAACTTATCTGAAGAAAAAAATATAGATATAACAAAAGCAATTAATGGTGATATTTATTTTAAATTAAGAAGAGCAACACCTTATAAGTATGATTTTAAAGTTCCGGAAGATATAGAAAAAGAAAGATTCCCTTCTATTTCTGTTTATGTGGAAGATACTTCCGAACTAATAAGAAAAATTAAACTCTATTTCAGAGTAAATGACAGAAATCTAGAAATTAGAGTATTGGAAAACAATAAAAAACAAAAATAAATTGATAAAAATAAGTTTATTGGTTTGAAAACAAAAAAGAGGCATTAGCCTCTTTTTTGTTACTAAATAAAATATGCTATAATACAAAAATATTTTAACTAATCTCGGAGTAGTAGATGAAAGTTTTAAAATTTGGTGGAACATCATTAGCCAATTATCAGCGTTTTGAACAGGCTTCAGAAATAATTATAAAAGCAGCTGAAAAAGAAAAGGTAGCAGTAGTCCTTTCTGCCCCTGCAACAGTAACAAATACTCTTATCGAAATGATGGATACCGCATCAAAAGGTGGAGAGTATAAAAAAGTAATAGAAAGACTAACATGCCTTTTCAAAGGTATTTTTGATGATTCTGCTGAATTGATAGGTAAAGAAAGAATTACAAAACTTGAAAAAGTTTTGAAAGAAAAAGTTGAATACTGGTGCACCACTTCAAAGTGCATAGAATATATGAAGGGTTACGAAGATTCTTTCTGTGCAGATGTCAGCGTCTGTGGTGAACGTCTTTCCTGTGCTTTGATGGAACAAATCTTACAGGCAAAAGGGAAGAAAGCCGAAATCTTTGATTCTATAAAAGCCTTTGATGCTAAGGGTCCTGCTTTAAATGCCGTTGTAAACATTGAAAGCAGCAAGAAGAACTTTGAAAAATGCGATTTCTCAAAAATAGATATAGCTGTAATGCCTGGTTTTGGTGCAACTTCTCACGATAATAAAGCTGTAACTTTGGGAAGAAACGGTTCTGACTATTCTGCGGCTTGCGTAGCAGCCTGTTTGAATGCTGATTCATGCGAAATCTGGACAGATGTTGATGGTGCTTTCAATGCCGACCCTCGCATTGTTTCTGATGCAAGATTCTTAAGCCAGCTAACTTATCGTGAAGCAATGGAAATGTCTTACTTTGGAGCAAAGGTGCTTCACCCCAAGACTATCGCCCCATTAGCCACTTACCATATTCCATGCTACGTTAAAAATACTTTCAAACCTGATTTTTCAGGCACTCTTATTTCTGATGAACCAGATAAAAGTGGTTTGATTGTTAAGTCTATTTCCTTATTAGAAAAGCAGACTATGGTCAACGTTTCTGGTCCTGGTATGAAAGGCTTGGTTGGTATGGCAAGCCGAGTTTTTGCAGCAATTTCAAAGGCTGAAGTTTCTGTTTCTCTGATTACTCAAAGCTCTTCTGAATACTCAATCTGTTTCTGTATTTCTTCTAATGATTCGGAAAAAGTTAAAGATGCTTTAAATGAAGAATTTGAGCTTGAATTGCAAAGTGGTTTCTTGGAACCTGTAGAATTTAAAGATCAATTAAGTATTATTTCTATTGTCGGCGACAATATGAAGACTAAAAAAGGCTTGTCTGCTAAATTCTTTAAAGCTTTAGCACAGGCTGGAGTTAATGTTGTTGCTATAGCTCAGGGTTCTTCTGAACGTTCTATTTCTGTCGTAATTGACAAGAAGTCAGGTAATAGGGCTGTAATTAATACTCATCAGGCATTCTTCGACGTTCAACAATATATTGAAGTTATGCTGGTCGGAAGCGGGAATATTGGTTCTGCTCTTCTTAATCAGATTAAGAGCCAGAAAGAATATTTACAGGAACGCAATATAACTTTAAAAGTTTGTGGTATAGCTAATTCTAAGAAAATGCTTTTAGACGAAAAAGGTATAGACTTAGAAAATTGGAGAGACGCTCTCAGCAAAGATTCTGTTGATGTAGACATGACAAAGATGTTTGCCTGGGTTAATGAACATCAGCTTATAAACCCAGTTTTAGTAGATTGTACCAGCAATCAGGATGTCGCAAACTGCTATGTTGAAGCTATGAATGAAGGTTTGCACGTAGTAACACCGAATAAAAAAGCAAATACCAGAGATTTAGCTTATTATTCAGACCTTCGAACTACTGCTTTAAAACAGCGTCGCCAGTTCCTTTATGAAACAAATGTAGGAGCAGGACTACCAGTTATTGATAACTTGAAAAAGCTTATATTTGCTGGAGATAAGCTTATTAAGTTTAAAGGTATTCTTTCTGGCTCCTTAAGCTTTATCTTTGGAAAGCTTGATGAAGGCATGAGCCTTTCTGAAGCTACAAAGATTGCTAGAGAAAAGGGTTTTACAGAACCAGACCCAAGAGATGACTTAAGCGGTATGGATGTTGCCCGAAAAGTGCTTATTCTTGCCAGAGAAGTAGGTTTTAAATATGAACTTAGCGATATAAGCGTTGAAAGTGTGTTACCGAAAGAATTAGATTTTACCGGAACCAAGGAAGAATTCATGCAGAAGCTTCCAACTGCAGATAAGATACTTGCAGATATGATTGATAAAGCAAAAGCTAAAGGCAAACGTTTAAGATACGTTGGCGAAATAGATGGCGATAAATGTAGCGTTAAGATCGCTGAAGTTGATGCAGATGATCCTCTGTATGCTGTTAAGAACGGCGAAAATGCCTTAGCTTTCTATAGCAGGTATTATACTCCGATTCCATTCGTTTTAAGAGGCTATGGAGCAGGTAACGAAGTCACTGCTGCCGGAGTCTTCGCTGATATCCTCCGCACCTTGAATTGGACTAGAGAAGAAATTGTCTAGGGATTAAGGGAATAGGGAATAGGGAGAAGACAATGAGTTACAGAGAATTAATAATTTGGCAAAAATCACCTAACACCAATCACGCCAAGCGAAGCTTGGCAAATGTTATGGCTTTTGCTCCAGCTTCAATAGGTAATATTAGCGTAGGCTTTGATATACTCGGTGCTGCGGTTTATCCTATAGATGGAACTAAACTTGGAGATACTGTCACTGTCAGTAGTGCAGATGAGTTTAGCTTTGAAATGACTGGTCCGTGGTGCAATAAACTTGCTGATTTAAAAGATTCAGGCAAAAAGAACCTTGTTCAGGCTTGTGCAGAATATTTCTTAGAACAGCTTCCAGAAGAAAAAAGAAAACCATTTAAAATTGAATTATATAAAAATATGCCTGTAGGCAGTGGTTTGGGAAGTAGTGCCAGTTCCGTTGTTGCGGCATTATCTGCATTGAATCAGTTTTTTGCCAATCCTTTTTCCAATGATGAGCTCTTGGTAATGATGGGAAAAATGGAAGGCAGTGTCAGCGGTTCAATTCATTACGATAATGTTGCACCAGCTTTTCTAGGCGGTATTCAGCTTATGACTCTAACTCAGAGTCAGATATCGGTTTCGGTTCCTTATTTTGAGAATTGGTACTGGGTATTGGCTTACCCGGGAATCTCTCTTGCAACTTCAGAAATGCGTGCGCTTCTTCCTCAAAAATATGAAAGAAGCACAACAATTGAATTTGGTAGAAATATTGCTGCTTTTATCCAGGCTTCTTATACCAAAAATGAAAAACTTGCAATTGAGGTTTTAAGAGATGTGCTGGCTGAACCCTATAGAAAGTCTAGAATACCTGGTTTTGAAGAAGCTGTTCAGCAGATGAAAGAAATAGGAATGTTGGCTTCAGGTATATCCGGTAGCGGTCCTACTATGTTTTCTATTACTGACAGCTTAGATAAAGCCAAAGAAGCTAAAAAATTACTTAAACGCAATTATGTTCAAAATTCTGAGGGGTTTGTGCATATTTGTCAGATTAAATAAAAACTTTTTTAAGAAAAAAATATGTTATAATAACAAAATCATGAAATTATATAACTCAAAAACAAAAGAACAGGTAAGTTTTGTTCAGGCTGTCAAAGATGGTTTGGGAAAAGAACGCGGGCTTTATTGTCCGTCATATATTCCTATTTTAACAAATATAGATGAATTGCTTGAAATGCCTTTTGTAATGCGCAGTCAGAAAATTATGCGCTCATGGCTTGAAGAAGAATTGGGCGGTGCCAAGGTTGATGAATTGGTGCGCAAAGCTTTTTCTTTTATGCCTCAGCTTGTCAGAGCAACACCTAGAATGTTTGCTTTAGAGTTATATCATGGTCCATCTCTTGCTTTTAAAGATTTTGGTGCTCGTTTTATGGCTCAGTGTCTGGCTCTTTTTGCCGGAAAAGACAAGATAACCATTCTTACTGCCACATCTGGTGATACTGGTGCTGCAGTTGCTGACGCCTTTTACGGCTTGAACAACATTAGAGTAGTTATTCTTTACCCAAAGAATAAAATAAGTCCTTTACAGGAAAAGCTCTTCTGCACATTAGGAAAAAACATTCACACTTTAGCTGTAGATGGCGATTTTGATGCATGCCAGAATCTTGTTAAAACAGCTTTTCAAGACGAAGAACTAAAGAAAAAGCTGAAATTAAACTCTGCTAATTCTATTAATATTAGCAGACTTATGGCTCAGGTTTGTTATTATTTCGAAGGTGTGGCACGTTTCCGCGAATTCTACGGAAAAAAAGTTCAGCCGGTAGTTTCCGTTCCCTGTGGTAATTTTGGAAATTTGACAGCAGGCTTTTATGCTAAAGCAATGAGTCTGCCGATAAAGCGCTTTGTTGCTGCTACTAATGCTAATGATACTGTTCCCAGATATTTAAAAACCAATATGTGGGAACCACATAAAACTGTTGCTACTATGACAAATGCTATGGATGTTTCCGAACCTAGCAACTGGGAACGTATTATGGAACATTTCAAAAAAATGCAGGTTCATGCAATCGGGAACAATTGGCAGATGAACGAAGCTAATATTCAAGGTATTTCTATTACAGAAGAACAAACTGTTGCAGCAATGAAAGCTTTGCACAAACAAGGTTATGTTGCAGAACCTCATACTGCTCTGGCTAGCTGTGGTTTAAGCAAATGTCTTAAAGCAGATGAAGCAGGTATTTTCCTTTCAACTGCACATCCTGCAAAATTTAAGGAAAAAATAGAAGAAGTCTTAGGTATTCAGATTTTCTTGCCTGAAAAACTTCTCAAAGCTTCTGAAAAGAAATTACTTTCAGAAGATATGCCTGCTGATTTTGATGCTTTAAGAAAATACCTTCTTTCTTAAGATTTGCAAATATTGAATAAATATTGGATAGTTATAATTGATAACAAAGATTAAGAATAATTTTAGTTTATATTTTCAGAAATTCTTAACGTCTTTTGTTATTATTTTCTGTTTTTTAATCTTTCCTGTTTTTTTAGCTCATACTATATTAGATGCATATTTCATTTCCAAGCTGGATAATCTTAAAATAGCTAAATTGAGCGAAATGGATAGTAGTATTGATTATCTTAATAAATACTCAAACAATTATAAATATTTCCATTATCTTCTTTCTACAATATCTGATTATGCTCAAAAAGCTGACAATCCAGAAGAATATTTAAAAATTAATATCAATAACCTTAAAAAGAAGTATCCTAATTCTTTTCAATTCTTTGTTTGGGATAAAAATGGAAAACTTGTAAAAGAAATCAGTGATAAAACCCCTTATAGTTATGTATTAAATAAAATATATGAAAGTCTTTATGAAGTAACAAATGCTGTAATTATTAATCCTAATATTAAGGTATCAAGCCTTAAAACTGTTAAAAAGAATATAAATATTTTACAAAGATTTTTTGGAAGAATTTTTATTGCTGAAAATCTTAAAAAACCAATTTCTAACGGAAATGATTCTGGACCTTTAATGTCAGATTTGGGTTATGATTTTTCTTTTGTCTGGTTCTCTATAAAAGAAAAAGCCAGCTTTTTATGTTTCATTTCATCTAAATTGTTGAATGATTTTAATGGGTTAAGAAAAATCTCTGCTAATTTAAGCAAGAATACAGATATTATTTATGGATTTTCTACAAGTCCTGATTATGAAAAACCTCTTTCTGTTTTCCCTGCAAAATACGAATCAGAATTGGCTTTGGCTTTAGCTTCATTTGAAAACGGCGGAGACAGCGTTTTTGAAAATGAAAAATCTATAGTCAAAATGTTTATGCCTCAACCAAATGTAAGAACTTTTTGTTTTATGCCTAAGGCAGATGAAATTTGGAATTACAAAGAGTTTAGAAATATTTATGTGGGAATATTCTGTTTTATTTTATTGTTGATTTACTCTTTACTGGGGTTTTGGTTTCTTTATAAAAAGCATTTCATTTCAATCAGTTGGAAATTAACAGCTTTGTTTCTTATTGCGAAT
The DNA here is from genome assembly GCA_017417215.1 of Candidatus Rifleibacteriota bacterium. Classification (GTDB taxonomy): domain Bacteria; phylum Muiribacteriota; class Ozemobacteria; order Ozemobacterales; family Ozemobacteraceae; genus RUG334. The sequence continues at coordinate 25,357 of JAFPZP010000096.1, forward strand.
CTAATTCCAATCTCAATTCTGGTTTTTATTACAATAAAATATATAGATAATAAAAGAATCTCTTTAAAAAATGAAATAACAGATGACTTAGAAAGAACAATGAGGGATTTTGACCTGCAATACAACTATTCTTTTGAAAGATTTACTTCTAAAATTTGTTCCATTGCTGAAAATATTTCTCAAAAAGTTGGTAATGATTCTATAAAAGAAAGAGAAATAAAAAAAATTAATTCTATATATGATGAGCTGAGTCCATCTGCACTTTTTCTTATTGCAAGCAGCGGTGAAATATTAGTTTCCCAAAAAGGAGATACCACTACTTTTTCTTCTAGTTTTGTATCTACTCTTGGTAAAACTTCTTTGGATTATTTAAATAATAGGCCGACACCAAAAGTTGAGCTAGACGAAAAAGATGTTTTTGCTTCTGTTTTTGAAGTAGAAACTTCTGAATTTTATAAATCTTTCCTAAAAAATATTGGTAAAGTTAGCGTATTCTTTCTAGGTCATCTTAAACAATTGTTTTTCTTTTATACCTTTGGCAGAAAAGATATTGATAATAATAATTATCTTTTGATGATTATTTGGAACAATGAAGTATTTCAAAAAATATTCTTGAACGAAAACTATAATAATCTTTGTAAACTTTATTCAGGTGCTAGTTTTTATATAAAAACCAACTTAGATAACACATATTATGGTTCTTTAAATTCAGGAAATAAAGTAAAAGCAATTTTAGAAAAAAACTTTGGAAATTCCGATAAACTTACGGGGAATATAGAAATTAATGGTAAAAACAATGTTTTTATTTGTATTAAAGGTAAAAATCTTGAAAATGTAACAATGATGGGAGTTTACCCAGAGTATTTAATTAATAAAAGTATTTATACTTATATTTTTCAAGTTGTTTTGGGTGCTCTTATCAGTCTGATGCTTACTATTATAATCGGTCAGCTTCTGACTTTGCAGTTTTTAAAACCTATTGACAATATAGGCAAAGCTGCTAATGCAATAAATGTACATAATTTTTCCTATAGGGTTCCTATTGGTGATAAAGATGAATTTGGTCGATTAAGTCAGGTGTTTAATCGCGTCATAGAAGGCTTAGAAGATTTTGAAGTTGCAAAAATCGTTCAAGAAAGCTTACTTCCAGGAAATAATTTTAATGCCGGAGAATTTGATATTTTTGCTAGAACTGTTGTTATGACAACATTAGGTGGCGATTACTACGATTGTTTTAAAATTAATGACGATTATCTTGGAATTATAATCGGAGATGTTGCTGGACATGGTATTCCCGCTGGTTTAATGATGGCTATGGCAAAATCTGCTGTTCTTTCAGCTCCTGAGGAAATAAAAATCGATCCGACAGCTTTAACTGCCAGACTTCATAAAATGTTTTTCTCAATAAAAAATGAACGTTTAAAACGAATGATGACTTTTCAATATTTTGTATTAAATGTTAAAGAAAATCACTTTATTTATACTAATGCCGGACATTGTTTCCCAATAATTTTTGATAATAATATGAAAAAAGCTTCCTTTAGAGATTATATTGCTACTCCTTTGGGGATTGGTCCTAAATGCCGTTGCAAAAATCAAGACTTTATTTTAGAAAAAGGACAGTCTTTAATTCTTTATACCGATGGTATTGTTGAAGCAAATAATGCTGAAAAAGAGCAGTTCGGCTACGATAGATTTCTAGAATGTTTACCCAAAAACTATGATATTAATCCCAAAAACTTTTATTATAATTTATATGATAAAGTCTATAAAAATTGGGTTGATTCTATTGATGATGATTTGACTTTAATTATTATAAATAGGGTTTAAGATGGAAACAGAAGAAAAAACAATTTATTCTTTAAATAAATATTTCAAATTTTTCCTTGTTGTTTTTTGTTTTGTCTGTGTTCCTGCTTTTATTTTATGTTACTCTGTTTATAGATATTTACAGACAAACGAAGAGCAAATAGTAAGCAATTTGAAGACCAATGCTCAGTATATAACTAACGAGTTAAGACGTAATGCCGATACGGAAAAATATTTTTGCAGAACTTTTCATGAATATCATGTAAGAGAAATTAATAATCCACTTTTTAATGTTGAAAGCTGTATTGATTATTGCAAGAAAAATAAAGAAGAATTCGGAGATAAAATAGATTTTGTTGTTTTAACAAATGATGGCGAAATAAAATATAATTCTAATTCGAAAAGCTTAAATCATGATAAAAAAGTCTGGTATGATGCTTTTCACTTTATAAAATATAATTATTCTATAATTCCTGAATTGTTCTGTACTGGTGAAAGAGGTAATGCTGACGCTTTAAAAGAGATATTTGGTCCTCAAACTATTTATAGAAATTTTAAATCTCTTAATGACGAAAATCTGTATACACTTATTTGGGGTGATTACAAAGGTAATATCCGTCCAGGTGGTGGTTATGCCTTTAAATGGGGTGGTTTTTTTATTTTTATTTCTAAAGAATTATTAAATGATATTGCTCATTTTAAGCATTATATGTCGAATTCTTTTACTAATACTGATATTATCTTAGGTTTATACGATTACAAAAATATAAAAGAAACATTTTGGGTAAATAAACCTCTAACTAATGAGTTTGAAGTTAAGAATATTTTAACAAAAATCAGTACGAATAATGCAAAATTAGCTGAAACAGATAATTTATATATTTATCAGCAGATTTTAAATAATAATTATAATTTTTTGATTATTTCTCCAAAAGGAAATACCAAGCAGAATCTCATACCAAAAATTATGCTTGTCTTTTTTATATATTTTGCTTTTTCTTGGCATATTATTAAATATTTTAGAAATACAATAATTTTGAATATACCAGGTGATGCTTCTATTCGATTGAAGATAGCTTTTTTATTTTCTTTTGCATCAATTATTCCATTGATTTTGTTCGCTCTAGTTTCCCATGAATATGAATTATATAAAAGACAGGCTTTAATAAAAGAAGCCAGGGTGTGGTCAACAGAAAATCTTTTAAGTGTTGAACAGCGATATCAATCTTATCTTAAATCTGTAGCTAATATTTTAGATAAATCAGTTACAAATTATAAAAAATACTTGAAAAATAAAATTCCTTCTATTGAGTTAGTTAAGTCAATAACAAGAGATTTCTATAATTATGAAATACATGACTTTTTTCTGGTGGCTAGTGAAACTCCTTATATTGCTGCTACAGAAGGTGTATTTAAATACTCTGGTCCTTTAGATGCTATTCAATTTGACTTATCTCAAAGTGTTTTAAATGTAGAACAAAAGAAAGTTGAACAAGATAAGCTAATAGAATTTTTGGAAAAATGGAAATATAACGATTACAGGTTTTTAATAATTGTTATTAAAAAAATAATCAGCTACATAATAGGAAAAGAAATCCCCGGTTCTGCAATGGATAAATTAGAAATAATTGCTGAAGGTTTTATGCAAAAACCTATTTCAGAAATAATTTTTAATTTAATAGAAATGGAAAACGAGGGAATAATAAAGAAATGGGGTTATGGAAATAGGATTTTTATGGCTTATTTAAATTTTATTTCTATTTATGATAAATCTTTCCCTGATTACATAATGGTAACTTCATGGTGGCCTGAAGATCTTCAAAGAAAGTTTGTTCTAGATATATTCGCTAAATTAAATAGAAATACTTCCGGATTTAAATTTATTTCTTTCGAAAGATATCAAGGGTTATTCATTCCAGATATTTATAATGGTAATGCTGAATTGGAAGCTTTTGCTAAAAGAGCTTCGGAAAAACCTAGTGATGAATTAGAAACCATTTACTATAATGGAGAAAAGTATATTATAGTAACTTTTTTGGGAAAAGGTCTCGACAAATACAGCTTTATCGGGCTTTATCCCATGCGAAATATTGATAACGAGATAAATCAGCAGAAGTCTTTGCTTTGGCTGCTGGGAACTTTTAGCCTTATTTTATCTTTTGGTCTGGCTCAATTAATATCTAAAAGCTTTATTAAACCTTTGCTGATATTGCAGGATGGAGCCTTAGCCATAGAAAACCGTAATTTTAAACATCGCCTTTCCGGCTTGGCAACAGATGAATTCGGTGAAGTTGGCAAAATATTTAACCACGCAATGGTAGGTTTGCAGGAACTCGAAATAGCAAAGATAGTACAGGAAAGCATGTTCCCTAAACCAGAATTTAAACAGGGAAAATTTGAAATCTTTGGTAAGTCTGTAACCATGATAGATGTTGGTGGGGACTATTTAGACTTTTTCAAAGTAGACGACAACAGTTTTTCTGTTTTGGTTGGCGATGTTGCGGGGCATGGAGTTGGGGCTGCTGTAATTATGGCTATGGCAAAAGCAGCCGTTTTGAATGCTGGTGAAAGTCTTCGTTCTCCTTCCGCTGTTTTAAATCAGCTTCATAAAATTATTCTTGCGGCTAAGAGTGCTAAACAAAAAAAGATTATGACTTTCCAATATCTGCATGTCAATTCAGAAACCGGTGCAAGTCTATATGGAAATGCTGGAGGCTGTTCTCCTTTATTGGTAAGAAATTCAGAGGCAAGCGTTCAAGAAATAAAAATGGCTGCGCCTGTTTTGGGAGCTTTTAAAAAAGCTGTCTATAAAGAAATTCCTTTGGATATAAAACCTGGCGATGCGATCATATTCTACACAGACGGTATTGTAGAATGTAAAGATAAAAATGGTGAAATGCTTGGTTACGATAGATTGAAAAAATTGGTTTTGAATTGTTTGGACAAAAACCCTGAAGCTTATTATAATAATATCTATAAGGCTTATATTGATTATGTTGGTAAAGATGCCGATGCTGGCGACGATCTTACCTTTGTCATTCTGATGTGTTCATAGATTCTTATCCCTGATTTTGGAGGGAAATGTAGTTGTTTTTTGGGGAGGAGTAAATGAAAAGCTATAATTATATAAGTATCATTGTTGCACTGATTTTGTTTATTTTTCTGTCCGAATATAATCTTATGGCAGAAAATTCTGAAGAACCAAATTTTGAAGACTCATTAACCGAAGATTATTTAGTCGAACCTTTAAAAGGTATCTTTCAAACTCCGTCAAAAATACAGTTTCATCTTGTTAAAAATCATTCCAATGATTCTAAAGAGTTAAGTTATGCATCAGATGATGAAAAGGTTATTAAAAAGTATGCTAGACCTAATGACCCTGATTTTTATTATTTAGTTAAAAAGAAACCTGATTTAGATGGTAAAGATATAATAGAAGTTAAGAGTTCTTTTGAAGAATATGGTAGGCCTGTAATCAAGCTATATTTTAATGATGATGGTAAGCGTGCTCTCTTTGAACTTACTAAGAATAATATAGGAAGCCAATTGGCGATAGTAATAGATGATATTGCTTTCTCTGCACCATCTATTTATGCTCCTGTAAATGATGGTATTATAATTATTAATTATAATATTGGTAGTTTTACTTTTCCTAGAACAATGACTATCAACTATTTAATTAGCAATAAGCAAAAAATGAGTTTTCATATTGTAGAAAAAGAGGCTGATTCTGTTGAAGGTATAGGAGAGATATCTAACAATGAGATGATTCTTAGAAATCCTATAGACAGTAAAAAAGCTGTCTTTTACAAGTTAAAAAAAGCAAATGCTGTTAGTGGCGGCGATATTTTAGATTCTAACTGCCTTTTTGGTTCTAAAGATTATCTGGTTATTATGATTGAGTTTAATGATAAGGGTAAATCGGAACTATTAAAATTGTTAAAAGAAAATATCGGCAAAAAGCTTGCTTTGGTAGCTGATAATATAGTTTATAGCTCTCCTAAAATAACTTCTGATAAAATACAGGGTTTTGTTCACTTTAGAATAGAAAAGTAGTTTGCGAGAGGCTGAGCAAGCAACTGTCCGCTTTTTTAAAAATCTAGAGAAAAGAAAAGCCTACCCATTGTCATAAACGTATAGCTTTCAGGGCTAAAGCCCATACGCTATACTTATTATGACAAATGTGTAGACTTCTCTTGTTCCTAAAAATTCCCCTTTCTTAAAGGGGAAAGATTGCGTAAGCAATCTAGGGGATTTTTGAGAAGTTTATTAAGCATTACAAAGTTAAGTCTGAAGACTGTTGCGAACCTTAAAACATTCCTCTTATCTCTAATCCCTTCTCCCTAACCCCTTTCCTAAAAAACTTGACTTGTTTTTGTCTTTGCCTTAAACTTTTTTCAGTAAAAAAATGGTTCAGATTTTTTATCGCTGAAACCAAAAAAATTTAAGGTCAGGAGTGCATAACGTGACTACCAAGACTTATGCCATGATGGATGGCAACGAAGCCACCGCTCGTATTGCTCACAAAGTTAACGAAGTAATAGCTATTTATCCTATTACTCCATCAAGCACCATGGGTGAACATGCTGATGCTTTTTCAGCAGCTGGTATGACTAACATTTGGGGAACTGTTCCAAGTGTTTATGAAATGCAGTCAGAAGGCGGCGCTGTAGGCGCTGTTCACGGTTCTTTAGCAACTGGTGCTCTTACTACTACTTTTACCGCTTCTCAGGGCTTGTTGTTGATGATTCCTAACATGTATAAAATTGCTGGTGAATTGACTCCAACAGTTTTCCATGTTACTGCTCGTTCAATAGCTTGTCAGGGTCTCTCAATATTTGGTGACCACGGCGATGTTATGGCTTGCCGTCAGACTGGTTTTGCAATGTTGTCTTCTAACTCAGTTCAGGAAGCTCACGACTTTGCTCTTATCGCTCAGGCAGCTACTCTTGAAGCCCGCGTTCCATTTATGCACTTCTTCGATGGTTTCAGAACCTCTCACGAAGTAAACAAAATCGAAACTATTGATGACGAAACCATCAGAGCTATGATTGATGACGATTTGGTTATGGCTCACAGAGCTCGCGGTTTGAACCCAGAAAAACCAACAATTCGTGGTACTGCTCAGAACCCAGACGTTTACTTCCAGGGTCGTGAAACAGTTAACCCATATTATCTTAAGACTCCAGAAATCGTTCAGAAAGCTATGGATAAACTTGGCGGAATGACTGGACGTAACTATAAGATTTATGAATATGTTGGTGCTCCAGATGCAGACAGAATCATTGTTATCATGGGTTCTGGCGCTGAAACAGTTCATGAAGTTGCTGAATACCTCAATGCAAAAGGCGAAAAGGTCGGTCTAGTTAAAGTTAGATTGTTCAGACCTTTCAGCGCAAAAGACTTCATCAAAGCTTTCCCAAAGACAACTAAGAAAGTTGCCGTTATGGATAGAACCAAAGAACCAGGTGCTGCTGGTGAACCTCTCTACATCGATGTAAGAAACAGCATCGGTGAAGCAATGGAAGATGGACTTGCTCCATTTGAAAAATGGCCAAAAGTTGTTGGCGGCCGCTATGGTTTAGGTTCAAAAGACTTCACTCCTGATCAGGTTATTGCTATATATGATAACCTCAAAGCTGACAAGCCAAAGAATCATTTCACTGTTGGTATTATTGATGACGTTTGCAACACCAGCCTTCCAATGGGAGAAGTAATCGAAACTGGTGATCCAACTACATTCTCTGCAATGTTCTATGGTATGGGTTCTGATGGTACTGTTGGTGCTAACAAAGACTCTATCAAAGTTATCGGTACTAACGCAAAAGACTATGCTCAGGGTTATTTCGTTTATGACTCAAAGAAATCTGGCAGCATGACCATTTCTCACTTGAGATTTGGTGACAAGCCTCTCCACTGCCCATATTTGATTTCTCACGCTGACTTCGTAGCTTGCCATAACTTCTCATTCATCGAAAAGTACAATATGGTTAAGCCTCTCAAGAAGGGTGGCAACTTCCTTCTCGAAACTGAATACAGCGCTGACGAAGTTTGGGAACACCTCCCAGTTGAAACTCAAGAAGAACTTATTAAGAAACAGGCTAAACTCTATGTAATCGATGCTAACAAGCTCGCTAGAGAAATTGGTCTTGGCGGCCGCATTAACATCATTATGCAGACTTGTTTCTTCAAGATTTCTGAAGACAAGATTATGCCAGAAGAAAAGTTCAAAGAACTTCAGAAAAAGGCTGTTAAGAAGACTTACGGCAAGAAGGGTGATGAAGTCGTTAAGATGAACTGCGACGCAATCGACAAAGCTCTTGAAAACTTGCACGAAGTTAAGATTCCAGCAAAAGCAACTTCTACTGAACACATTAAGAAATCAATGCACGTTGAAGATGCTCCAGCCGAAATCAAAGAACTTGTTAGCGGCGTTCTTGAACCAATCCTTGCTGGTAACGGCGATGCAATCAAAGTTAGCCAGATGCCAGATGATGGTACTTATCCAACAGGCACTAGCCAGTTAGAAAAACGTAACGTTGGTCTTGATATTCCTGTTTGGAATCCAGAAGCTTGTGCTCAGTGCGGTCAGTGTTCTGCTGTATGTCCACACGCTGCAATCAGAATGAAGATTTACGAACCAAAATATGCAGAAAAAGCTCCTGCTACATTCAAGTCTGTTGCTGCTAAGGGCATCAAAGACGATATGAAGTTCACACTTCAGGTTGCTGCAGAAGATTGTACTGGTTGTGGTCTCTGCGTTGGTATTTGTCCTCTCAAAGCTAAGGGCGTTATCACTATGGCTCACAAGACTCAGGAAATGCGCGAAGCTGAAGCTGCTAACTGGAAGCACTTCACTGAAGTTATTCCTGAAACCGACCGCAAGTATATCAATATGAACCTCATTAAGGGTTCTCAGCTTGTTAAACCTTTGATTGAATTCTCTGGTGCTTGTGCTGGTTGTGGTGAAACTGCTTACATCAAGTTGCTCACTCAAATCTGCGGTGACAGACTTATGATAGCTAACGCTACTGGTTGTTCTTCAATCTATGGTGCTAACCTCCCAACAACTCCATATTGTAAGAATGAAAAGGGTCACGGTCCTGCTTGGGCTAACAGCTTGTTCGAAGACAACGCTGAATTCGGTCTTGGTATGAGACTTGCCGCTGACAAGATGATGCAGGAAGCAAAAGAACTCTTGAAGAAAGTTCTTGATAATCCAGAAGGAAAAGCAGAAGTTAAGGCTCTTGCCGAAAAACTTATGAACAATCCTCAGAAGACTGCTGAAGATATCGAAGCTCAGCGCGGTTATGTTGCTGAATTGAAGAAACTCATCGGCGGTTGCGATTGCAAGTGCGAAACCGGCAAACGTCTTGCTAAGGTTGCTGACTACTTGATTAAACGTTCTGTATGGGTAATCGGTGGTGACGGTTGGGCTTACGATATCGGTTACGGCGGACTTGATCACGTTCTCGCTTCTGGCAAGAACATTAAAGTTCTCGTTCTCGATACTGAAGTTTACTCTAACACAGGTGGACAGATGTCTAAGGCTACTCCAATAGGTGCTGTTGCCAAGTTTGCTGATTCTGGTAAGACTATGGCTAAGAAAGACCTTGGTATGATAGCTATGACTTATGAAAACATCTATGTTGGTAAGATTAGCTTGGGCGGCGATATGAACCACGCTCTCAAGACCATGAATGAAGCTGAAGCTTATGATGGTCCAGCTCTTATCATTGCTTATGCACACTGCATTAACCATGGTATCAACATGACCAAGGGTCTTGACGAACAGAAACTTGCTGTTCAGACTGGTCACTGGCCATTATATAGATTCAATCCTGAACTCAGAGCTCAGGGTAAGAACCCATTAACTGTTGACTACAAAGAACCAACAGATAATGAAACTATCAACTTCAGAACTTTCGCTGGCAATGAAAACAGATTCAAACAGTTGCTCAGAAAGAATCCAGAAGGTGCTAAGGTTCTCTTCGATAAAGCTCAGCAGAATGTTAAACTTAAATATGCTCTCTACAAACAGATTGCAGACATTAAGCTTTGATATTTAACTAAGTAAAAAAAATACCCTCAGTGAAAACTGAGGGTATTTTTTTGCTCTATTAGTAATCAATCCTCTATCTCTATGTATCTTTACGTTTCTCCTCTAGACTAATAAAAATCTTTCTAATATAATTAGGAGTGTACTGATTTTATTTTGATGTTGTTGAGAAGAGCTATTTGTTGAAGGTAAGGGAAATGATTAGTAGTATTCTTGGTTCTTTTTTTCAGAAACTTTTTGCTAATTCTAAAAAACATGGTTTTACTCTAGCTGAAGCTCTGATTATTACTGTTATGACAGGGGCTTGTCTGTTGCCTATTTTAGGCACAATGCAGAATGCTCAAGTCAGAACCGAAAACTATGACCATTATTCAAAAATGCAAATGTATGCCCGTTCACGCCTTAATGCAGAAATTGCTAATGCTGCTTTCGACCATAAGTCTATAAATACAGAAAATGAATATCACTATATTGTTTATTTTGCTTCTAGTACATCTAATGAACCTGCTGAGGTAGATGATGCCAAATTAATTGAACTTCCTAAAACATATGTAACCTTAAATGAATTAGCTTCTTTAACAGTAGAAGCCGAACGTGAAAATTGGGCTACAGCAGCTATTAATCTATTAGGAATAAGCAGAGACAAAGGAACACCTTACCTCGATGTTGTTCATGCATATAAGACTTCTGTAGAAAGCAAAAATAGCCCGAGTTTAGCCGAATTTGGAAATGATTCCAATATAATCGATTCCCCAAAGGCGCTTTTGGGCATTGTTGTAAAAACTTGTTTGCTTAAAAGTAACGGTCAAGATTATTGGGAAGATGATGGTTCCTTAAAAATAGAAACAGATGATGGAAATGGAAATAAAACTTACGCTAAAGATCCTGAAGTTCAGGTTTTACCGGTAACTTTATTCAGTTTTGTTAATCTTCCAACAGTCAGCGATGAAATGATTTGGCTTGCTGATGCTTTAAATTGTGTAATTTACGGTATAGACCCACTATCTAGAGGGGTAACAACAATAACTCTTCTTCGTTCAAGTGATAAGTCTGATGCGCCTGAACATAACAAGAACGACCCTTATCGTCCATGGCATATTGCGATTCACCCCTCTTTAAAAATAATGGCAGTAATGATGCAAGAAAAGGTTGTGCTGATTAATATTGACAAAAAAAGCCCATATTTTAGTGATATAAAAGATACAACAATAATCAAAACAGATTTGAATAATAAAAATATCTGTAATATAGACAAAGAGTTTAATCGCGCTTACGAAGATGGTGGATTATGTTTTAGACCGGATGGCAAAGTATTATTTTTAACGCAAACAGTAGACAAAGGTAGTAGTAAAATATATGCTTTTGAATTTAAATATAATATTAACCCTGAGACCATGGTCTTAAATTGGGAAAATGGAACGAATAATACCCCCTATTTTACTAATTTTTCATTCACAAGTCCTGTATCTTGCAGTTTATTAGATGATAAAATTGTAGGTTTAAAACCTTCAAACGATGGTTATTTATATTTAGCCTACAAAGAAATAGATCCAAAAGAAAATAATTTCGGAAAAATATTCAGATACCCTATGTATCAATCAGATTGGTCAAAATGGGAAGGTGAAGAATTCGTATCTTGTGGTAGTAAAAAAATATCATCTATTGATGTCAGCCCTGATGGAAAAAGACTTGCTGTAATAACAGAACAAGAAGGTTTATTAATTGAATATGATACAAAAACAAAAGCTGAACTTTATGACCCTTTAACTATAAAAAATGCTGATAATAAAATTCCAAATCCTTTTAAAAATGCGTATGTATCAGTAGCTGATAATCAAACAAATTTGTATGAATCAAAGAGCCTTAATGTTGCCGTTTCTAGTAGAACTGAAATAAATAAAGCACTTGTTGGTAATTTTGAGTCTAATACCTCAGATCCTTTCAGAAAAGCAAAGGTGGAAGGTGGTACAGAAGGTGGCTTTGTAGTTGTTAGTCCTGATAGCAAATATATTATTGCCAATGATAAAAAAAAGCCAAGACTTTATTTTTGGAATTCAGAAACGATTTCTTCTACAGACTTATTAACTATAGCAAATAATGGAATTAATGAATTTATACTAGAGAATAATTCTTCTGGTCCTAAGTCAGAAAAAGGTTTTTCAGATCTTGCCACCAATAAAAGAGATACACTGGCAGCCACTTTTGAGGATAACAAGATAAAACTCTTTGATTTAAATACTTTTAAGGAATTGGAAGACGAAAGTTTTTCTGTAACAAATTCCGTATCTGGTTTAGCGATGAATAGTCTGGGTAATATTTTGTTAAGTAGTCATGGGGATAATACAACCGGAAGTTATATGTTCAATAACACAGATCTTTCATCAAAATATGCTGATAATAATTTTCAAAAAAATACGAAAAAAAACGTTTTTGATGATAGTTTCCCCAATATGGCTTTTGCTTTGCAATATAATATATCTGGAGCAGCTAACAGTGTTGGAATTTATAATTTTTATAACGAAGATTATAATAAATGGGAAACTTCTTCAACAGATTCTTATGACCGCAGAAATTATTTAATTAATTCTGATTGGCAAGGTCTAGATATAATAGGTATGCCCAACGGTGGGGCCATGGTGCTTTATGGCAAAACTGACGGTTCGTCAATGATTGAATGGGTAGGTCGTAGAAATTGGGGAACTACTAATGTTGGCAAATATAAGCTTTTCGCCAGATGGACAAATATTTATAAACCTTCTGTTGCAGACTCATATTTGCCTAATAATAGTTCTTTATCGGTTTATACTCGAACTGAAGGTGACAATGGTCACATTAGCAGACTAGAATCTCCATTAGAACCAAATACAGTAGTTAATTCTTTTGATTTCAAAGCTGCTGATGGATTAAATTTTAATGATACCTCAACTAGATTTATTACTCCAATTGTATTAAAGAAAGTAACTAGTGGAAAATTCAAAGTAGTTAATTATGCAACAAATGAAATTTCTTCAACAAAAGGCCAAGATCATCCAAATGTACCAATAACTTGGAAATACCCATTTAACATTAATCAGCCAAACACTTATTATCTTGGTTGGTGGAATGGTCATTTAACTGGAAATAACCAAGGTGTTGTTGGGTATGAAATCGAAGATGATTCAAATGGTAATTTTTTATCTGATGTAGGGGGATGGTTTTCTCCAAATAATACAATATTGGATTTGATTTCTTTAGAAATAGATGATAATTCTACCCATAAAAGAAACTATAGTATCAAATTTAAAATATCTCCTGTTCAACCAAATGAGACTAATTTTCCACCATTAGGTTCTAAAAAACTTGCCATAAATCCAGAATGCTCAATTTTATCAATATTGGCAACAGATACCTCTGATGCTCCTGTAGTTAATCTTTATGATTTTAATAATCAAATATATGGTCCAGAGACACAGATAGAAGGCATGTTAGTTGATTATAGAACTCGCTTAGATAGTGGAGAAGGACCTTCTTCTCAAAACCCTGATTCCAAAACACCATGGCCAGAAGAAACTTCAAGTAAATCAATTTTTACAAAAGTTGCGACTAAATGTCATTTCGGAGATAGTATAAATACTTTTGGTGGTGCAACTACTAAGAATGATTCTTGGACATCTTTTAATGAACATCCTGCAAATTATTATTTCAGTAATGGTGATGGTCCTAGCAATAGCGGTGATATAAACACGTATAAATCTATTGCTAATAAAAGATTTTTGGGGTATTTCAGACCTGAATATAAAACAGTAAATTTTCAATCGGCTGCAACTGAAGATGTAAGATATTTTTACAATGATAGTTATATTTATGGTAGAAATCCGAAAAATGTAAGTGGTCTTACTTTTATTCCTAATTCTATAGTTCCTTCAATAAACTGTTATGCGTATGATTCTGGAAAATTACAAATAGATCAAGGCTCTGATGCAGGAGGAATGTTCTTAGGCAGTTTTATTAGTGATGAAACTGCAACAGTAATCTTATCTGATGTAACCAATCATATTTCAAAAAAAGGTTCTTCTGCTATAACAAATTATTATGAACCGACTTTAGATGGCTGGAATTTTTTAAAGAGTGAACAAACTTATATTCTAAAAAACCATCCAATTTTTATGAGCTCTTATAAGATACAATCATCTACTGCTGGTTCAGAACTTGCTTTAGATCAAGGTAATATGCTTTTCTCTAGGGATAAAGCAAAACCAGTTTTGTATATCAAAGATACAAACCGTTTATGGGCATTATATAATAATAAAGTTATCAGAGTAGATGTCGGAGCTGACCTATTATTTGATTTTGCCCTATCAACCGATGGTCAAAAGCTTATATATACTAATACAGCATCTAGTAAAAATTATATTTCTGCTTTTAATGTTTCTTCTCCCAATGATACTTTATTTACTGGTTCTGCCGATGAATTATCTCTAAGTTCAGATACCAATACATATTTAGGTAGAATAGCAAGTATTTCGTTAGATTTGAATTCGAAATATTTGGCGACCAAACCTTTTGTGTCATATAAATCAACAAAAGTTGGTGGAAAGTATAGACTTCTAAATGATTTAAGTACTTTTACTGTTGCTGCCAATGGTGCTGTTGCTGCTGGTGGTGGAATATATCTCTTAAGGGCTGACCAGGACAAGATTGCATTGTTTAAGCCATTAGATAATAGTTTTTCTGTTTATGGAAAATCTATAAAAAAGATGTATTCATCTGTAGTTACCGCTTATGATGATACTCTTTATATTTTTGGTAGTGCAGGAAATGGATCAGACGATTCTGTTGGTGGAAGAGTTCAAAGTTACAATGTTAATACAAAGAAAGCATTAACTTCATTGAATGAAGCTGAAGCTGACACTGGTACATATTCGAATGCATATCAGGTTAATATGGGAATTAAAGGAGACTGTTCTAATTTTAATGGTTCTATTAGTGATTATATTAGTGGAAATTGTGTTAATGATGCACAGAATATCTTTGTTTATGACCCGGCAAAATATGTTAAAACCAATAATGAAGGTCCATATATAGATATTAAATTTAATTCTCCGCTTACTGTTAATAAGATATTAATATCTAACTATAACCCTTCTTCAAATGGTAACGATAAGAATATTAGGAGATATAAGCTAGAAGGGAAAAATACCGATCCTTATAGTTCCATTTTAACAATAAATGATATGGTTAATCATGAGATTAACATAGAAACATCTAGATATACTCAGAATATTGGTGAACAGTGTTTTAAAACATATAGGTTATATCTAACTCATGTAAAGGGGCAATACAAATCAATTTTAGGTGCTATTGCTGGCGCTATAACTGGAGAAGATGCTTGGCATGAATGTAGTAAATATTATAATGGTACCCCTAGTGATTATAAGTATGATGGTATTGTTAATACTGTTATGTTTTTTAGAGAAGGTGTTAAACGTCTTACACCTGAAGTTGGGGATTCGAACATGTCAACATATTTTTCAAGTTTTAATACAAAAACAGATGATTTTAATTGGAAAACAACAAATATAAAAAATAGTGACAGTCGAGACCAATGTGATTTAAAAGATGTTTATATACCAGGTAAGTCTGAAAGTAATAAAATAGAATATAATGTTTTTACGGAAAAATCACAAGGTTGGGATACTGTCAAACCAAATCCTTGTATAGTTGTAACTTTAACTAATCGAGAAGCTGTTTGTGCTGTTAGGTATGCAAATTCAAATAAATCAAATTCTAATGAAGATAGAAAAACCTTAAAAATGTTCAAATTATTTGGTACAAATGTTGATGGTTCATATTATCCAAGCAATTTTGATGGTGATGATAGTGATCCTGATTCTAATATTTGGAAACCAATAATATTTACTAATAATTCTGATTTTTTCATCGGTCCTGATGTTAATGATACCTTTATTACTGCTGAAGTTAAAGCTCCTCAAAAATATAAGTATTATTTGTTCAAAGTTTACGATAAATACGGTTCATCTGGTGATATGCGAATGATTGGTTTTGAAATGTTTTCAAGCCGTGAAAAAGATGAATTACCTACTCAAGATTACCTAACTCCAATGAAAAATGATGATTTAGGTCAAATAAAAGTTAGTAGTGGAGCTGTTTGTGCAACACCTTATGGATTAGTTTATACAGGTGGATTTAATAAATTAAATATTGCTACGCAAACTTCTTTGCTATATTGGCCTCATGCAATAAATAAATATGATGGATATTATAATCAATTTGGTATTTCACGTTCATTGCCAGAGATGAAGTGTCCTAGAGCAAACCATGCGTTAGTATGGCATAAAGGCAAAATATATGCTCTAGGAGGACGTTCTGGTTTGAACGATGATGATGTCTATAATAATGCAAGTTTTACTGAAGTTTTAGATTATAACAACAAAATGGAATGGGAACTCTATTCTAAAAATTATATATATGTTGATGGGGCTGATGATTCTTATATTGCTAAACGATACAATCACGGTGCTTGCAGTTTTGGTGATGAAATATTTATGTTTGGTGGTTTAGAGGAGTCAGACTATATACGCAGTTCTGCAATAGCTTTTAATCCTGAAACAGGTGTTGTAAGAAGGTTGTCTGGTTTGGGTGATGTCTTGGCTTCTAATGAAAAATTAGATCCCTGTGTTGCTGTGCCATTTGGTTCAAAAATATATATATTCGGTATGGGTAACGGCAATTTGAAAATACTTGAATACACCCCATAACTTATAAATTAGGAATTAAGAGTTAGGAGTTAGGAATTAGTAATTAGGGAATGTTTCAAAAATAAAGTTTTTACATAAAGTAAAATATGCTATACTTTTGTACACAGAAATCAGTTACGGGAGAACAGCTATGACTACCGGTATATTGTTTTTGCATTCGTTATCGCAAGATAAAGACAGACTTGTTCAACTAAAAAAGAATTTTATTACTGCCTGTCTCGCTTCTTTTGGATGTCGTGAAATAACCGAAAAACAATTTGATTCATGCGATTTTATTGTTGTAATGATTCTTACCGGTGGAACAGAAAACATCTTTTTGCAACTCTGGTCCTCTATTAAAGCTTCTGGTAAACCTTTTGTAATAGCTTCCAGCGAAACCGACAACTCTCTTCCGGCTGCCGTAGAAATTCTTAGCTGGTTACGTCAGAATGAACCAGAATGTAGAACCTCTATTGTTCATGGAAGTTTTGAAGCCCAGGCTCAGAAAATACAAAAGCTTGTTTCCGTAGATATGGGAATGACCTTGGAAGGTCAGGTAATAGGCGTAGTTGGTGGTCCTTCAAAGTGGCTAATTGCTTCAGCACCAGATTTTGCTAAAATTGAAGAAAGTACTGGGGCTAAAGTTCTGACTATTTCTATGGAAGAATTTTATCGTTACGTTGATCAGGTTGAAGATGATGAGAAAAAGGAATTTGCTGCTCGTTTTGCTGAACGAAAAGCGAATATTTCTGAAGAAGAACTCTATCATTCCGCAACAATTTATGCCGGTTTAAAAAGATTAATAGCTGCTAAAGAGCTTACAGCAGTAACTATTAAATGTTTCGATTTACTGACTTCTCGCAAAACTACAGGCTGTATGGCCTTGGCACTGCTGAATGACGAAGGTATTCCTGCAGGCTGTGAAGGCGATGTTCCTGCTCTTATATCAATGATGATTGCAAAAGATGCATTAAGAAAACCTTCTTTCATGGCTAATGTTTCTAGTATTAGAGGTTCTGTAGTTACTTTCGCACATTGTACCTGCCCCACTAGCATTCTTAATTACTATCATCTTGAAACTCATTTTGAATCTGGTTTAGGTGTATCTGTTGCTGGCGAATTTCAGGAACGTTTCTTTACGATGCTTCGCGTAGACCCGATAGATAAGCGATATGTCATGATGAAGGGTGAATCTATGGAACATAAATATTCACCAAATCTTTGCCGCACTCAGCTAAAACTTGATATGCCCGGTGTTGACAGCTATTTCTTCAATAAGCCCTTAGGCAATCATCATATCCTTATTCCTGGCGACAATTTAAACAAACTTCAGGAATGGTTCTATTCTGAAGGTTATACTCGCGTATAAAACGCAGAGTTTTGTTTTTTCAATCCCTTTATTTTCTTATCTCTTCACTCTGGGTGATAAAAAGCATCTAAAATAATAGGCAATCATTATATGGATAATAGTGAAAACAAAGAAAAAAATGGTAATGATAATGAAAAAACTGATTTCCAGAAGGAATATGATGCTTATATACAAAACCATGATCCAATTCCTTATAAAGATTCAGAAAGAGTTATAAGATATGATTACGAAGAATATGCAATAAAGAAAAAAGATAAAAATATTGAAAAAATTCAAGAATCGAATGAGGATAGACATGGTTTTGATTTAAAGATGCCTGTCTTTGAGCGAATTGTATGTAAAGATCCAGAAACAAAAGAGCAAAGTCAACTAATTAATTTCTTGGTATTTATATTTTTCATTATTATTCTTTGTCTTCCTGCTTTATCTTCTATTGGAAGAATTATTTATAAGCTTAGGATGTTTTTTAGATAATAAAAAAAAGAATGTAGGGGTAATTACGCTTATGACACAAGTTAGAACTACTTTTAATTTAAATGGAGCTGAAGTTCCTGCTTTGATTACAAGCAGAGGAATAGGCGGTTCTGTTGTTATAAACCTGCATGGATTAGATGTTTCAAAAGAAGTCAACATTACAGATATGGGCAGATTAGAATCTGCTGGTCTTTGGTCTGTTACTATAGATGCACCTCATCATGGAGAACGCAGTGATGGATATCTCGATATAATGCGTAATGCCAATCGCCGCGAAGCCTATTTAATGCTGCTTTCAATAATCAATCAGGAAGCTGCCGAAGTTGCAGATTTGGTTAATTTCTATAAATCACAGGGTAAAAAGGTTGCTGTAAGCGGAATTTCTATGGGGGCCTATGCTACTTATGCATTAATGATGATTAACCGCCAGCCTGACTTGTTCGTTACTTTTATGGGCAACCCTGATTTCAGATATAAAGGCAGCAGTGTTTTTTCTTATTTGGAAAAGTCTGGTCCAATTGATGATATTGAAAACATTTTCCCTGCTAATCTTTTTATAGTAAATGCTGGAAGTGACGATATCGTAGACCCTGACGGAGCTAGAAGATTTTATAATGCTATAAAGCCTTATTATAAAGATTCCCCTGAAAAGCTGGAATATCGTGAATATCCTGAATCTGGTCATCTTATGAGACCAGAAGACTGGTTCGATGCCTGGGATGCTTTAATCGCCAGATTGAAGCGTGAAGGTTTTTAATGACTCTCTTTACCCCTATTGGCTATTTGAAATGCGAGCGCTGTTATCACGAAGAACAGCCTAGACAGGGAAATCTGTCTGATTCAAAGGGGTATATTGAGCTTCTTAAAGGCCATAATTATGAACAGGGTTTGAAAGACCTGGAAGGATTCAGCAGAATCTGGGTTATTTATGAATTCCATCAGAATAAAACCTGGCGGCCGTTGGCTAATCCGCCTAGAACTGATGGAAAAGGGCGAAAGGGAGTTTTTGCAACCCGTTCGCCTTATAGACCCAATCAGATTGGTATTAGTTGCGTTAAGCTTGTTTCCATAAAGAAAAACAGAGTATATATTGCTGATTCTGATTTGCTAAATAATACACCTGTTTTTGACATTAAACCCTATATTCCCGAATACGATTCATTTCCTGATGCTGAAACAGGCTGGATGAAGAATATTATAGAAGATACCTACGAAATAGAATATTCTGAGATTGCTAGAGAGAAAAAAGATTTTATAAATAGCCATAATATTGAAATCGAGGCTGTTATAGATGCCCAGCTTGGGCACGATGTTTTTGATAAAACTAGAAACAAGTTTATTAAAGATGAAAAAGGCTATGTTCTGCGTTTTAAAAGCTGGAGAATACTCTTTGAAGTAAAAGAGAAGAGGGTTTTTATTAAAGATATTCTTTCGGGGTATAGCGATTTTTCTGACAAACTAGGCAATGACACCCAAGAAGACTTAGCTATCCACCGCTGCTTTTGCGATATGTTTTCATAATTATCACTCACCACCAACCACCTATCACCAATCACCAATCACCAATCACTCCAAGCTTCGCTTGGCTCTCTCTTGCATATTGTTTTTACATTGGGTATAATCACTCTAATAAAGCGAGGCAAAAGCAAAAATGCGTGAAATGAAAGAAAACAAGCAAGAAAAAGCCAAAGTTATGGCTGTCGCAGTTCAAAAGCCAGAACAAAGCGACTCTGCAATGGAAAATTCCCTTATTGAGTTGTCTGAACTATTAAAAACTCTTGGCGCAGTAATGGTCGGTCAGATTGTTCAAAAGCGCGAAGCAGCTTCCAGAGTAGAATACCTAGGTACAGGCAAGTTGGAAGAAGCTAAGATTATGGCTGAAAAACTTGAAGCCGAATACATTGTTGCAGACGATGAACTCAGTGCAATGCAGATGAGAAACATCGAAAAAGCCATTGGTCTCAGAGTTAAAGACAGAACTTCTGTAATATTGGATATTTTTGCTGCTCATGCCTCTACTCGTGAAGGGAAACTTCAGGTCGAGCTTGCCATGCTTCACTATCAGTATCCTAGACTGCTTAAAATGTGGACACATCTTGAACGCCAAAGAGGCGGTATTGGTTTGAAGGGTCCCGGTGAAACACAGCTAGAAACAGATAGACGTATCATTAGCACAAAGATTAAAAAGCTTGAAGAAGAATTAGACAAAGTTGCAAAATCTCGTGAACAACAGGGAAAAAAGCGTGTAGACAGGTTCGCACCTTTATTCTCCTTAGTTGGCTATACCAATGCTGGAAAGTCAACTTTGCTAAATGCTATTTCTGGAAGCAATGTACAGATGTGTAACGGGCTTTTTACTACCTTAGACCCGACAGCTAGAAGAATTGATTTAAAAGATGGCTATTGGTGCATCGTTTCAGATACAGTAGGCTTTATCAGAAAGCTTCCCCATCTTTTGGTAAATGCTTTCAAAGCAACCTTAGAAAGCGTTGTACAATCTGAAGTTTTGCTTATAGTCTGTGATATTTCCGACCCCCAGTTTCGGGAACAACTTGAAGCTGTTGAAAAGGTTCTTCAGGAAATCGGCGCTGCTAATCATGAAAAAATCTATGTATTTAATAAAATAGATAAAGGTCAGGTTGTTGCTGACGAGCTTTTAGAAGCAGCTTACCCAAATCATATAAAGATTTCTGCCGCAAATAAAACTAACTTGGATATTTTGCTTACTAAGATTTCAGAAATAATGAAACGCAACCGTAAGTTAGTCAAGGTTGTTCTGCCGGTTGGTAGCCAGTTTATGGGTGATCTTATGAGTATAGGCAAAGTTTACTCTCAGGAATGGGGACAGGGCATAGTCACAATCAAGGCTGAATTGCCCAATACATATCTGAATATGCTTAAAACTATGCCCAAAGTTAGCATAGAAGAACTTAAAGAGTAGGGCTTTACCCACCACCTACCACCTACCACTCATCACTAATCACCATTAACCAAATTACTCTTGCCCCACTAAGCTTATTTGTTATATCATAACCAAAACAAATAGGATTACTTTGAATGCTTCCTTTTGATGCAAAAATATATTGTGGGCATAAAATGCTTGAAATTAAGGATGTCCGAGAGGACACCCGTATTGTTGCTTCTTCTGGATGGGGTGAAACTAACGATACCAATGTTAAAGACGTTTTTGTAAACAACGTAACTGATACCCCTTTATTGCAACTGACAACAAGTAAGGGAGCAGTTTTAAGATGCACTCCCGACCAGCTCTGCTTTGGAAGATTTAATCCTTCTTTAAGAATGTATTCTCTTTATTTGCACGAACGTTCCTCTTTAGGTTTCAGAATAGGTCTTACATCAGATATCATTCATGAAGCTATAGGCATGATGACTGCAAACTCTAAATCAGATGGAAAGCGTTCTGTTACAGATAGAATCTGGGTTATAGAAAACAATCCTAACTTAACAGCTTCAACTTTCATGCACAAACTGGTAATGGCAAAATATGGTTTGCCAGATATTCCCTTTAGTTCTAAACATAAAGAATCTATGCTCAATGATGAGCTCATTAAAAAGCTTTTTGACAGTATTGATACCCCTGTTGGCGGAAAAGAGCTTCTTAGAGATTCCAATATGTTTATTGAGCACCCTCATTTGACTTTAAAACTATCTGACAGCGATAATCCCAACAGCAATTCTGTTCAATTCGTCATTTTCGGTGGCAAAGAAAAGGGTGCAAGTGGTCATTATCCACATTTAATACAGATTCAGGGAATAACCGATCCTAATAGTGCTGAGCAATTCAAAATGGCAAGACGTCAAAAGTCTAATCATGGCTTGTGGTATCTAGAAGTTACAAGAGAAGACTTAGAAGAAGCTGAACTCTTTGTAAAAACTGTTTCCAATCTTGATGATCTGGAAATTATCAAGAAAATTCAGTTGACTAAAAAAGCTGCTTTTTATGTTTTGCCCGCTTCTCACTTAAAGCGCGGAATGCTCGTTCCTATATTAAATTCACGTGGAATAATCGAAGAGGATGTTGTTAATAAAATTGAAATATATGATTACAACGGTCCTTTGTATGATCTTCAGGTAAACGAACTTTATAATTTTATTACAGGCCAATGGGTTGTGATGTGCTATACTCCATCAACACATCCTAAGCCATCTTTTATTTAGAAGGTATTATTTTGTATAACTCAATAGATGCTACATTAGAAAGATTGAATGATAGACAAAGAGAGGCTGTTCAGATAACTGAAGGTCCTTTATTGGTTGTTGCTGGCGCCGGTTCTGGTAAGACAAGAATGCTTACCGTAAGAATTGCTTATTTAATTGAATGCTGCCATGTAGACCCCTCTGAAATATTGGCTGTAACCTTTACAAATAAAGCAGCTAAGGAAATGAAGGAACGCGTGGCTGGGCTTGTTCCCGATGCTTCAGGAGTGACTCTGACTACTTTCCACTCTTTTTGTTGTATGCTTTTGAGACGTTGGAGCAAATATGCTGGTTTTGAAAAGGGTTTTACTATTTATGACGAATCAGACAGCGAAAAGCTGATGAAAAACTGTCTTAAAGAACTAAAATTTGATACCAAGACTTTCCCCCCTAAATTTTGTTTAGAAGCTATTTCTAAGGCTAAAAATGAACTGATTGGACCGGAAAGTTATCTTGAAAATTGTAATCATGGGGTAGGTCCAACAGATATAGCAATTCAAAAAGCCTACGAATCTTATCAGGCTGCTTTGTTTAAGAATCAGGCTGTAGATTTTGATGACTTGATTTTTAAAGCTTTTTATATGCTTAACAATAATGCGGAACTTCTGAACCGTTTGCAGAATGAATATAAGTATTTCCTTGTAGACGAATATCAAGACACTAATCAGGCTCAATACAGACTGATTAGAATGCTTTCTTCAAAAACAAGAAATCTTTGCGTTGTTGGTGATGAAGACCAGTCTATTTACAGTTGGCGTGGTGCAACAATTCGTAATATTCAGGAATTTGCCAAAGATTTTGAAGGCGCAAAAGTAGTAAAGCTAGAGCAGAACTATCGTTCTACACAAATTATTCTTGATGCTGCTAGCGATGTTATATCCCACAACAATTCTGTTCACCCCAAACGCCTTTGGACAGATAAAGAGGGGGGCGAGCTGATTAAATACTATCGAGCTATAGATGATAGAGAAGAATCAAACTGGATAGTAAGCCAGATTAAGAAGCTCATGGATAGCGGTAGAAGTCCTGGTGATATTGCCCTCCTTTTCCGCATGAACTCTTTGACAAGAACTACTGAACAGGCTTTGCAAAGAGAAAGAATTCCTTATGAAGTAACAGGCGGAACTAAATTTTTCGATAGACGCGAAGTAAAAGATATTCTTGCTTATCTGCGAGTAATTGATAATCCTTCAGATTCTATTTCCCTGGAACGTATTATCAATACACCTAAGAGAGGAATAGGAGCTGCAGCTATAGATAAACTCTACGAAAAAGGCTCTAAGAATCTTTGGGATGGTGTTGCCTTAGAAGGCAATGAAAAAAGCAATTCAAAGGTCGGCAGTTTCTTCAAACAAATGATTAGTTTTATGGAAGCTGCTTCAGAATTAAAAGTCCACGAGCTTTGCAAGCATATTATTGATGAAATAGAATATTTTGAATATTTGAAAAAAGATGACCCAGAAACCTATGAAGACAGAAAAACTAACGTTGAATCTCTTGTTTCAGATATCAGATATCAAGAATTGGATAATCCTGATTTAAAGCTTCACGATTATCTGGCTTCTGTTGCTCTTCATGCTGATGCAGATGATGTTGATGAAAAGTCTCATAAAGTTCATTTAATGACTTTTCATAACGCTAAAGGATTAGAGTTTCCAGTGGTTTTTATGGTGGCAATGGAAGAAAAGATTTTCCCTCATAGTCGCTCTGAAAATAGTCCCGAAGAATTAGAAGAAGAAAGACGTCTCGCTTATGTTGGAATAACAAGAGCGAAAGAACTGCTTTATATGACTGCTGCTTCCAAACGTATGATGTTTGGGCAGTTTAACTCTAATTTGACATCTCGCTTTATTAGCGAAGTTCCAAAAGAATTAAGAGATGATATAAAGACAGGATACGCCTCTGGAGGAATGACTTCCAGATACGGAAGTGAAAGTTCTGGAAAAATTTATTCTTTTTCTAATAAAACTTCACCTTTTGGAACAAGACCAAAAAGCTCAAGTGGCAGTCCGTTTACTTTTAGTGCTCAGACAAAGTGGGCTAGTTCCCCTAAACCAAAAGAAACGATAAAAGATGACACAGAACCAGGTACTATGGTAAATTTAAAAGAAGGTGTAACTGTAATACATAATGTTTTTGGTCACGGAAAGGTAATGTCTGTCTCCGGGGCTTCACTAGATGATTTCAAAGTTACTATTAACTTTGAAAGGGTTGGTACAAAAACATTACTCTTGCAGTATGCTTCTGTTAGGGTTATAAAATAACTGAAAAGTATTTTTCGGAGGTAAAATAATGAAGTTTTTGAGATTTGTTTGGAAGTTGTTTGTAATGGCAGCTGTTTTTGGCGTTGGTTATATTGTAGGCCGCGAACACAGCTTCGAAGAAGAAGAACAGTGGGAAGCTGAAAATAGAAAGAACAACGAAAACAATGATAAGCCAGAATGCAGCACTTGCACAGATAAGAACTGCGATTCCTGCAAAGAAGCTCCAAAAGCAGAAGAAAAGCCAGAATGCGCTGCTTGCACTGATAAAAACTGTGCTGAATGCAAAGGCGA
The DNA here is from genome assembly GCA_017417215.1 of Candidatus Rifleibacteriota bacterium. Taxonomy (GTDB): domain Bacteria; phylum Muiribacteriota; class Ozemobacteria; order Ozemobacterales; family Ozemobacteraceae; genus RUG334. Next base: position 50,578 of record JAFPZP010000096.1, read on the forward strand.
AAACGGCGTAACTTTTGAATACGAAAACGATAAGGCTACTAAAGTTGCTTTAGTTGGCAATTTTAATAAATGGAACAAAGATGCTGACCTTATGACAAAAGAAGGCAACACTTGGAAATGCACTAAGACTTTTGAACCAGGCACTTATGAATATCAATTTGTAGTTGATGATACTGATTGGGTTGTTGATCCAAAAGCTGAAAATACTGTAAAAAATAAATACGAAGGTTATAACTCTGTAGTCGTAGTAAAGTAAATAATCAAGGTTTTGTAACAAGCTATAAGTCTTAATCTTAAAGCTTACTTGCTATAGCAAGCCAAAACAGGAAGTCATTCTTATGGTCAAAAAAATATTTTTGGAAGAAGTTTGTGATAGAGAACGTTTAAAAGGCTTTATCAGCCGAATGTTCAAACTTAGCAGACTTCATATCACTCCATTTAATGAACGTGGTGACGTGGTTATTGGTGATATCGAAAAGATTCTACCAGGTCTTACAGATGCAACAGAAATTGTTGATTATCCGACCTCTGAATTGTTAGAAAGACCAGATGGCTCTTTCTTGAGAGTCATGAAACTAAGTCATAAAGGAACTTCTTTTGGGGCAGTGTTAATAGGACCTTTCTTCAAAATAGGTTCTGAACATGAAGTTAATGCTGAAATACCAGAAATTACTGATGAACAGCTTCAGGGAACTGAGGAATCCGTTCAGTCTTTCTTTGACCAGATGGCTGACTTAGCAGCTGAAAAGACTACTCTTGCACGAAAAGAAAAAATACTCTCTGTTCTTGAACATGCTTCTAATGTAATGAATTCAAGTCTTGAATTTCAAAACCTTCTTGAATTTGTTATCGATATAGCTATTGAAATCACTGGTGGTTCCAGTGGTTCTTTGCTATTGAGAAAAGATGAGAGTGACTATCTTGAAGTTGTTGCAGCTAGAGGTAAATATCCTCATGAAGTTAAAAAACTCAGATTTGAGTTCGGTCAGGGGATTTCAGGCTGGGTTGCTGAACACAAAGAGCCTTTGAATGTACCTAATGTTCTTTTAGACAGCAGATATATCGAATCTCCTGAAACCGTCTATTCTGAAATGGCTATGCCATTGCTGATTGGCGATAATTTAGTAGGGGTTATCGTAGTTGATTCAGGTGAAGTAAGTGCTTTTTCTAGTAGCGATGAGCTTTCTTTAAATACCTTGGCTTCTATGGTATCAAGAGTTCTTGAAAATTCAAGACTACTAGCAGATTCTAATCAAAAGCTTCGAGAACTTACAAAGGTATTCAGTATTTCTGAAAAACTTTCTGTTCGCAGCTTAGATAGAGATGGTTATAACCAAATGCTTAGAGAAGCTTGTGAAGCTACTGATAGTAATGCTGCTTCTCTTCTGTTGTTTAACAGTGACTTAGAAGAATTGTCTATGTGCGCTTCTTATGGATTGCCAGAAGAGTTAGACAACCTTACTATAGGCATGGGAAAAGGCTATCATGGTTGGGTTGCTGCCAACAAGAAGACCTTGCTAATTGCTGATGCTCTCCATGATGGCACTATAGTTCATGTAAATTTCCTCGATCAGTTTGCAAAATCTATGCTGATTGTTCCGTTGATTACTGCTGATGATCGCTTTGTTGGAACTCTTGCCATATATCATTGCGATTCTCCGAAAGTAATTACTGAATCAGACCAGGATTTGCTCAATACTATTGGTCGAATTATTACTTCTCACTTCGAAAACGAAAGATTGTTCAATGATTCCAGAAGAAAACTAGATTATTTGTCTACTTTATACAAAGTCGGTTCTTCTGTATCTAGAACTTTGAACATATCTAAGCTTTTTGATACCATTCTTCAGCAGGTTCAGGAAGTAATGGACGTTGAAAACTGCTCCTTGATGGCTTATAACCCCACAAAGAAAGTTTTGACTCTTGATGCGGCCATAGGTTTGCCAAGCAATATGGTCGGAAGAATTGAAGTTAAGTCTGGCGAAGGCATTGCTGGTTGGGTTGCTCAGAACAAAAAGCCTGTTCTTTTAAAAGATATCTCTAAAGATGATCGTTTCTCCAACCATCAAGGGCGCTTGGATTATAAGACTCGTTCTGTTCTTTCCGTTCCTATTCTTCTTCATGATAATAAACTATTAGGCGTTTTGAATGTTAATAACAAGCGAAACGGTGACGCTTTTCTGGAAGATGACCTCAATCTTTTGCTGGGTATCTCTGGTCAGATATCTCAAGCAATTGCCAATGCTAGTCTTCACGAAAAAACAGATATGCAGGTTGCAGAACTCAGCCTTATTCAAGAACTTGGAAAGGCAATAAATTCTTCATTAGACCTCGATTCTGTTTTGAATTATTTCATTGATATGACAACAAGAATCACAGAAGCAGACTGTGCAAGTCTAATGCTTTACGATGATTCTACCAATGAACTTTATGTAGAAGTTCATCGTGGGTTTGATAACGATTCTATCAATGATTTCAGACTGAAACTTGGCGAAGGTATTGCCGGTAAAGCTGCCGCAACTCATAAACCAATAAGACTTGATGATACTGGAACAAGCAAGGAGTATCAGGATTTCGGTCAGCTTTCTGCTAGAAATCTTACTCTAATGTCTGCTCCGCTAGTTAACAAAGATAATCTTATTGGGGTTATTAACTGCGAAAGAAAGAAAGATAAAAAAGGTCCATTTACTGCTGATAATCTTGACCTTCTTGAAACTCTTGCATCTCAGGCTTCTATTGCTATAGAAAATGCCAGACTTTATCATAACCTTCTAAACGTATATCTCGAAACAATCCGTTCATTAGCTGCTGCTATAGATGCTAAAGACAGCTATACTCACGGTCATTCTAGACGTGTTACAGACCTTAGTGTTGGTATTGCCTTAGAAATGAATCTGCCTAAGTCTGAAGTCGACACTATCAGACATGCTTCATTACTTCACGATGTCGGTAAAATCGGTATTTCCGAAAAAATACTTCTTAAACCTGGCCGCTTGACTGATGATGAATTTGAAACAATCAAATCACATCCATACATTGGCGCTGGAATTTTGAATTCTATTGAATTCTTGCATTCTGTCTGTGAAATAATTAAGCACCATCATGAACGCTACGATGGCAAAGGATATCCAGACAAACTGGCTGGCGAAGAAATCCCGTTGGGTGCAAGAATTATCTGTGTTGCAGACTCATTCGATGCAATCACTTCCTGCCGACCTTACAGAAAGCCTTTAACTTTCGATGAAGCTACAGAAGAAGTTAAACGCTGTTCAGGAACTCAGTTTGACCCTGAAGTTGCGGCTGCTTTCGTAAGACTCAGAACTTCAAAACATTGTCCGCCATGGTTCAGAGGAGATTTGCTAGACCAGAGCCTGGCAGACCAGTATCCACTTCAACTCTAACAAGTAACAACAAAAAAAAAGAGGCTTCGAGCCTCTTTTTTTATGGATTCTTTATAATTATCCCCTTTGTAAAGGCTGTCTAAAAAATAAGAATTAGTTAAAATTCAGTGTTTAGAGAATGTCCTCACCCCCTTTTGTAAAGGGGGATTAAGGGGGATTTTAAAATAATTAGTAAAATCTAATTATGGAGTCAAAAACTAGTTTTTAGTCAGACTCTTTTAAAGGGGAATGACTACGAACTAGTCTAGGAGATTTTCGAGAAAACTTTTGTATAATCTCCCAACTTCATTAAAAACGCCAACCCCTTTACTTTTCTTAAGCTTTTAGGGTATTGATATTTGTGCACAAAAATAAGATATTAATTCTCAAGAGGTAACAAATGAGAAAAGCAATAATTATTTCAGCCATTTTAGTTTTAATGGCTCCAACATTTACAGCTGTATTTGCACAAGAAAATGAGACTCCAGATACAAAAATCTGGTCTTTAGAAGACTGTCTGCAATACGGTCTTAAAAATCACCCAAAAGTAATAATGGCTGATCAGGATGTCAAAATCCAAGAAGCAGCCTTATTAAGCACTAAAGCCAGCTTTGATCCAAAAGTTAGTGCCAGCATGAATTTGAGTAACAGCAAAGACCAGAGAAGGGGCAATGTCACTTCTTTCCATTCTACCAGTGGGCAGAGTGAATCTGTAAGTATTTCCAAAAAGCTTTATGATTCAGGCAAATTTTCTTTGCAGAAGAAACAGTCTAAAGAAGCTTTGGAAGCAGCTAAAAAAGACAGAGAAACAACTCTTATTTCTATGGCTGCAAATATAAAGACTATGTTCTTTAAAGCTCAGCAAGCACAGAGAATGCTTCAGGTCAAGCTTGAAACTTTAGATGGATACGAAAAACATCTTAAAAAGGTTGAAACTTTTGTTGAAGTTGGAACACATGCTCCTTACGATATTACTAAGGCTCAGGTTAATGTTGCCAATGCAAGAGTAGATTTGATTAGTGCAAGAAGCACTCTTAAAGAAGCGTTGGTAAATGTTGGCAATGCCATAGGGGTTGATCACCCAATTCATGTAGCCGCTTACGAATTAGAAGCACTTCCAGATATAGACGAAAGTGTAAAACAAGATTACGTTAAAATAGCTTTGGAAAGACCAGAAGTTAAGTCGTCAGAAGCTAAACTTAGAGCTGCTAAGCATAGAATTAGCGAAGCTAGAACTGCATTAAAGCCAAGTATTAGCACTTCTGCGGGCTATTCCTGGAGTCAAACTCACACACCTCAAGATAGAGGCTGGAATGTTGGATTGGGTCTTTCTTGGTCTTTGTATGACGGCAGATCAACTAAAGCTTCTATTGATTCTGCTAAGAGCAGTTATGAAAGAACCAAAGCTTCCTTAGATAATCTTAAACTTAATATTGATGCGGAAGTTGAAAACTGTATTAATGATATTATTGATTCTGCTCAGAGAGTGAAAGCTAATGAAGTATTGGTTAAACAGACCAGTGAAAGCTTGGAATTGGCTGAAAGCCGTTATGATACTGGTTTGGGCTCACCACTTGAAATAACTGACGCTAGAGTTGATTATGAAAAAGCAAAGGGTAATTATATTACAGCCTATTTCGACTGTTTGATTGCTCAGACCAAATTAGACAATACTTTGGGCAGAATGCCTAAGGAATACTGCATGGACAAGGCAGTAGAAGAACTTGGAGACAACAAAGAACTTGACGAAGTCAAAGCAATTATAGAACCCGTTGAAGCGGATGAAGGAAGAGATGAGAGATAAGAGATAAGAGATAAGAGTAAGAGATTTGTTTAGATTGTACTTCTGCGTTAGTTTTTGATCGCAATGTCATTGCGAGGCTCAATGAGCCGTGGTGTTGCTGAAAGCAAAACGAAGTCCATCTAGAGTTAGTCGTAAAAATAAGATTCAGAAGTAGATAGTTGAAATTATTAATATAATTATTAGCTAAAAACAATCCTCTCCTCTCTAACCTCTAATCTCTTCTCTCTAAAAACTAACGAAGTCTTCTGAAATAAAAAATAAATTGAAAAACTATAAAAGCAATAAAAAATCTGGAGATATATAGATGAAAAAATTTTTTGCGATACTGATAATACTGGCACTTCTAATCGGTGGTGGTGTCTGGTGGCACGTAAAAAGCTCAACAAAAAAAGAAACAACCTACACCACAGCCAAAATAACCAAAGGAGATATTATTAATTCAATTTCTTCTTCTGGGTCACTGGCTGCTTTGAACACTGTTGAAGTAGGTTCTCAGGTCAGCGGCAAAATCGTTAAAATCTATGTTGATTTCAATGATGAAGTTAAAGAAAACCAGCTTATAGCTGAATTAGATGATTCTTCTTTTAAAGCTCAGGTTTTGCAGGCTAAGGCAAATCTCGAAAGTGCAAAAGCAGGAATGCTTGGTAACTATGCACAGTTAAAGAATCTTCAAGCTTCTATGATTACTGCAAAAGCAGACATTCAAGCCAGTGAAGCAAACGTCAAGAAAGCCGAAATCAACGTTAAAGACGCTGAAAGAAATTACAAACGAATAAAAGAACTATTTGATAAAAAGCTAATTGCAAAATCTGAATTAGATAATGCAGAAACAAGCCGTGATACAGCAAAAGCAAATCTTGATGTTTCTAAGGCAAATCTTCAAAGTTCAAAAGCTAGAATCGATGCTATAAATGCTCAAATCGAAGGTCAGAATGCAGACTTGGAAAGTCAGAAAGCACGTATTGCACAGACAGAAGCTCAGCTAAGCCTAGCTCAGATTGATTTAGACCGCACAAAAATTTATTCCCCAATAAACGGTCGTATTATTTCAAGAGATGTTGATGAAGGTCAGACTGTTGCAGCTAGTTTTCAGGCTCCAAAGCTTTTTACCATCGCTCAAGATTTAAGAAAAATGCAGATTGATACAGCAGTTGACGAAACCGACATCGGCGTTGTAAAAGAAGGTCAGCAGGTTACTTTCACTGTTGATGCTTATAAAGACAAGACTTTTAAAGGCGTTGTTCATCAAGTAAGACTTTCTCCTAATGAAAGTTCGAGTGTTATTACCTATTCTGTTATGGTAAATGTTGACAATGAAGAATTGTTGCTTAAACCGGGTATGACAGCCAATGCAGAAATATTAGTCAGTGAAAAGAAGAATGTTCTTCGTATGCCTCAGAAAGCAATGTTTGTTAAAACTTCAGAAGCTATGAAAGCTGAAATAAGAGAAGTCCAGAAGACTATTACTGCTACTGATACAGTTCCTGTTTGGGTTAAATTGCCCCATAACCCCAAACCTGTTATAAAACTTGTTAAGATGGGGTTTTCAAATCAGGATTATACAGAAATTGCTAATGATGTTTTAAAAGAAGGCGATGAAGTAGTTATAGGAGTTTCTGGAATACAAACTTCGTCAAAGAGTCAAAGTGGTCGTCAAGGGCCTCCTCCAAGAATATAATTTAAGGAGGTCAGAAATGGGTGGTCTTACTAAGAAAAAAGAAGTTATTCTTCCGAAAAAAGAAGAAACTCAAACTTTTAACGAAGCAGCACAATCTCACAAAGAGGTTTTATTGCAAGTTAAAGATTTGAAGAAAATTTATAAAATGGATGGTGTTTCTGTTCATGCTTTAAGAGGCGTTAATGTTGAATTTTATAAACATGAATTCACTTCAATAATGGGAACCTCTGGCTCTGGTAAATCAACGTTGATGAACATTTTAGGCTGCTTAGACAAGCCTACTTCAGGCAATTATTATATTGATGGAGAAGATGTTTCTCATTTTTCAAAAGATCAATTGGCATTGGTAAGAAATCGTAAGATTGGCTTTGTTTTTCAGGGTTTCAATCTCCTTTCTAGAACCAGTGCATTAGAAAATGTTGAATTGCCAATGGTTTATGCAGGGGTTCCTGCTGCAGAGCGTCATAAAAGAGCTATGGCTGCGCTAGAATCTGTTGGCTTAAAGGGAAGAGAAAATCACCACCCAAATCAGCTTTCGGGTGGTCAGCAACAGCGTGTGGCTATTGCTAGAGCCATTTGCAATACGCCTTCTGTTATTCTGGCTGACGAACCAACAGGCAATCTAGACTCTTATTCCAGTATAGAAATTATGGGTATTTTCCAAAGACTTAATCAGCAGGGAATCTCAATTGTTTTGATTACTCACGAACCTGACATTGCGGAATACACTCAAAGAGTCATTAGAATTGTCGACGGACAGATTGTCAGCGATAAAAGAAATGACAATGTTTTGCTCGCTTCTGAAGAAATCAAGAAGCATAAGAAACCTGGCACAGAAGTTGAAGATTAGGAGGCTATTTAAATGGGATTTCTTGGTATTATAAAACTAGCTTTTATTAGTCTTAACCGTAATAAAATGCGTTCTTTTCTTACTGCTCTTGGAATTATTATAGGAGTTGCTTCTGTAGTTGGTATGGTTGCTCTTGGGCAGGGTGCTTACTATTCTGTTCAGGAAAATATTTCTAAAATGGGCACTAATCTTATTATGGTTATGCCAGGTAGTTCTAACAGACGTGGCTTTCATGGTGCTAGAGGTTCTATGACTACTCTAAAACCAGCTGATGCCGAAGCTATTCTTCGTGATTGCCCTTCTGTTGGCATGATTTCTCCGATTTGTAGAGGGTCTGGACAAGCTGTTTATGGAAACAACAACTCTAATACAAGTTGTATGGGTGTTACTGAAGATTATCTTAAAATAGCTTCTAGGGAAGTGAGCGAAGGTAGGTTCTTCACTTTGAATGAAATTTCTGCTGGAGCAAAAGTCTGTGTAGTAGGCTCTACAGTAGTAGAAAATCTTTTTGGTAATCTAAATCCTATCGGAAAAACCATTAGATATAGTAAAATGCCCTTAGAAATTATCGGTGTGTTAAAATCTCGTGGTGAAAGCGGTATGGGTGGTGATCAGGACGATTTAATACTTTTACCATTCTCTGTTGTTCAAAGAAGAATTCGTGGAATAAACCACTGTGATATGCTCAACATCTCCGCTGCAACTTCTGATGCTGTCGACTCTGCTAAAACCGAAATAGAAGAAGTTTTACGCAGACGACATAAATTAGCAGAAGGAAAAGATAATGATTTCAATATAGTAACTCAAGATGACATCGCAGAAATGGCTGGTAGTACTTTGACCATCATCGCTTTGCTTCTTGGAGCAATAGCCTCTGTTTCTTTGTTAGTAGGCGGTATAGGCGTTATGAATATTATGCTTGTTTCTGTTACAGAAAGAACTAGAGAAATAGGTATTCGTATGGCTATTGGAGCAAAAACTTCTGATATTATGTGGCAGTTTTTGGTAGAATCAGTAGTTTTAACCTGTGCAGGTGGTATTATAGGAATTCTTGGCGGTATTGGACTTGCAAAAGTTATTGCTATGTTTACTCAGTTTACACCAGTTGTTTCAAGCACTTCAATAGTTGTCTCTGTTGCTTTTTCTGCATGTGTAGGTACTTTCTTCGGCTTGTATCCAGCTTACAAAGCATCTCAACTCGACCCGATCGAAGCGTTCAGATACGAATAAAAAAAGCTGGCTTTAAGCCAGCTTTTTTTGTTCGTAGAGATAAGAGCTTAGAGCTTAGAGATAAGGGAAATGCTTTAGCAAACGCAAGTAACAGATATAACTATCAATTACGAACATTCGAAGTTTGAGTTGCTATTTATTAAAGACCCCCTTTATCAAAGGGGGATGTCTACGAAGTAGACTGGGGGATTTTCGAGAAGTTTACCAAGCTTTACAAAGTTAAGTCCGAAGACCTAAAACAATCCCCTAAACTCTATGCTCTAAGCTCTGAACTCTAATTTGAGGTCTCGCGTCTACTGTCCGCTCTCCGCTCTATTGCTCTTCTGCTCTGTGCTCTCTAAAGTAGTCTACCCATTGTCATAAACGTATAGCTTTCAGGGCTAAAGCCCATACGCTATACTTTTTATGACAAATGTGTGGACTTCTCTTATCTCTCATCTCTAAATTCTCAATTCTCAATTCTTTTATCTTATGTCTCCATTTTTGATCTTATATCGTTCGTCTAGAGTAGTTAGTTGTTGGTTTTTGTTGTTTTTATTGTTTAATCGAAAGCTAGTATGCTAACGAATGTTTGTAATAATCGTTACGTTGAAAGATATCGAATAACAATAACTACAATAAAAACTTTTTTGAGATTTGAGATTTGAGATCTAAGATCTAATATCTAAGATATGATTATTTACTGTTAATGCTCTTTTCTTTTTTCTATCTTTAATCTTACATCTTATATCTTATGTCTAAAAAAATAAAAAAAAGTTGTTGACTTTATTTCTTATATTTGCTAAGATACGTACCTCGCTAAGGCGAGAGGCACCGAAAAGGTGCAAGCTAATTGAAAATAATATCCGATGAAAAAACATCCAACAAAAGGTCTTTTTAAGTGATCTGACTCAGAAATGAGTTCAGGCACAGTTAAAAGAATCTATGATCGA
>JAFPZP010000097.1 GCA_017417215.1 Candidatus Rifleibacteriota bacterium
CAATAGTCTTTTTTATTATCAAAAAGAGTAAATTTATAATCACAAATATTATGAGTTTCTTTAGCTTTCTGAATTGAATTTTTAAGTTTCCCTATTTCAGATTTTTCATCAAATCTCATTGTATTAACTAATTTAACCACGTTTTGATTCCCTGGAGCATTCAACAATTCGCCTAATACTGCTCCAGCTTCGACAGATGGAAGTTGGTCAACATCACCAAGGATAAAAATTCTAGAACTATCTGGTAATGCTTGTAAAAAGGAAGCAAACAAAGAAATATCTATCATACTAGCTTCGTCAATTACAAAAATAGAGTTTTCTTTAAACTGATTTTCGCTGTTATATGTAAATTTGCCCGTTCCAGCATTATATTTCAGCAATCTATGAATGGTAAAACTTTCAATTTGTTGTAATTTTTGCTTAATTAAGTTTTCATCATCAGAAGTAGGCTTAATATTTTTTATATTATTTTCTAAGCTTTCAAGAACTCTATCTGCTGCTTTACCACTAGGGGCGGTCAAATATATATTTTTATTTATATTTTCCTTTTCTTTTAAAAGGAACCAGAGAATATATAGAACTACAGTTGTTTTTCCAGTCCCTGGACCTCCTGTAATAATAAGGTTTTCTGTTTGTCCAAAATTAACAGCTTTTAATTGTTCATCATTTAATTCAAATTTATTGCTTTTATTGTTTAAAGCGGTAATTAATTCAACATCTTTATTAGTAATTGTCTTTCCATTAATAATTTTGGTAGATGTAAACAACTGTTTAAATTTATCTTCTATTATTAACTTAGCTTCATAATATTTGTTTGCGTATAAATAGTTAATTCCATCCTGCTTATTAATTACAAAAAGCTTTTCATCTTTATCTACCAGGTTCAAATATTGGTTAGATAATAAATCTTTTATTCCTTTTTCAAATATATTTTTAAAATCTTTGTAAGAAAAAGCTATTTTATTAATTAAAGCATTATCTGAATCAGTAGATTCCGCCTGTATAACAAGACCGTTCCATTTAATCTTCCACTTTTCCAATAACATATCTATATTCAGCGGAATACAAGTATTGCCATCTTCAAGCAAAGAAAAATAAATATATAGAACTTTTGTGGCTTCAATACTTAGATTTGATTCCAAGCTTTTTATTAATATATTTATTATTTTTTCGTAAATAGGTGAAATTGCTCTATAACATTCAAGTAAAGCATAGAATTCTTCAACTGTTCCGTCTATCTTTTTTTCTACATTATTTGAAATCATAAAACTACCCTCTCACTTTTTTATTAATTTAACAAGTTTGTTATAGCTCATATTCAAATCTTTAAAAGACTTCCATGTCTGAGCATATATACCATTAGAATAATCTGCCTTACAGCCTCTAACAAAGACATAATAAATTCCACCAAAATGCTGTTTGAATATTTCTTCTTCACTAAGCCCGCCATAAAATAGTTTTAACCATTTTATAAGACAATATGAATAAAGCACACGCTGAACAGAGTATCTTTCATTTACAACATTAGTCAGCATTTTTTTATTTGAATAAAACTCTTCATCTAATTTATCAGATTTCCAATCTAATATTGAGAAATAGTCATTCCCATTTATATCTTTTCTGACAAATAGTAAATCCATAAAACCTTTACAAATAGAATTAAATTTATTAACCAAGTCTTTATTGCTTGAATCCAAAAAGAATTCTACTTCAGCTTTTTTAACATCATCAGTTAAAGATTTAAGTTTGAAGAATTTTTCAGTTGCCGATATTCCTTGTATTTCAGGGAAATCAGCATTCAAAGTATTCCAGACATAATTAGTAGTTTGCTTTCGCCAATCATCTCTGCCTTTTATTGGCAAAGATTGCTTTATAAAATAATTATTTATAAGATTTTTAAGAATAGAATTATCAAAAGCTTCTGTTTCAGACTTTAGTTCACCAATTTCTCTAAAGTTAACAGCTTCAAATATTTCATGTATTGCATTACCAAGTCTGGCTCCCTTGGGGTAATCCTCAACATAATAATCTTCAGACTTATTTTTTAAATACTTATTTTGCGTAAAAATAACAGAAGCTTTATTATCATAATCCTTGTATTTTTCTAAAAGAATAAAAGCATCATCTTCAGAAAGCTCATCCTGACTTTCATCTTTATTAATTCGCTTGTCTATTAATATTTCATCATCCTCACCATCAGCCAGCAACTCTTTATTATTTCCTTTTATTTCATCAACCAATGAAGAATAAGAATATTGATTGGTTTTTAAATCTTCCAAAGAATTTTGTAAATCATTTATTTGTTTTAAGGCTGTATTTTTAGACAGATTAGTATTTGTCTGAACCTGACTCTGACTGATTATATTTCTTACTTCTTTTTCATATTCAGAGGAATCACTGAATGCTTTTGACCAATCATTCTTTCTAGCAAAATCAGAAGCCTTCATTTTGGGTATAATTCTTCCTAAATAAGCAAAGAATCCTTTTCCCTTCCAACTATTTTTCGAAGTGTACTGAGGAAGAATCAATATGTATTGAGCTCTTGTATAAGCGACATATACCAATCTTTGCCATTCAAGGAATTCCTCTTTTTTACTTTTATCTTTGGATTCTTTATCAAAACCAAGGTGTTTTTTATTATTTTGGCAAAATACATATGGACCTGGAGCACTCAAATTTGCCCCAATAAGAGTTCCCATCATTATTACGATTGGGAAAGCCAAACCTTTTGAAGAATGAATAGTCATAATAGGAACAGCATCATAATCATTAGCTCGAGCAATAAGCTCTCCTTCTGATTCCGTTTTCTCAGTTTTGGAAGCTAAGCCCTTTAAATGTTTGATTATTTCTTCTAATGTGACATTATGAGTAAAGAGGTATTCAAATATATAATTACCAATTTGCTTAACTTTAGTTATACTCAGCAAACCTTCATTATTATTGAAATATTTGTCAATCTCTGTATCTATATAAATTCTTTCTTGTAATTCTGCCCACTGACTCTTTGCTGCTAACGCTTTCCATTGTAAAATAGATTGCATTGGCTGTTTTGTCGGATTAGAGTATTCTTCTAACTCAATGTCATCTACCTTAACCCTGAAGAAATCTGATAATAAAACCTGATTTAATATTTTTCTATTGGAAGAAGCAAAATCAGGGGCATCTATAGCCATCAGCAAAGAAATCCAGTCAAGACATTCCTTTCCATCAAAAAGAGAAGAATCTTTATACCTATAAAAAGGCAAACCTATTTTTAACATTTCTTTTTCGATAAAAGGCATTTCATTTCTTGCCCTTGCCAAAATAGCAAAGTCAGAAAATCTTACATTTCTCATTGTTTTTAAATTTTTATCATAAATCTGCAAACAGGTTTTGCCAGATTCATCATATTTACAGCATTCTATAATCTTTGATACAGCATATTTAGCAAAAGTTCGCTCATCAGATGGTTCTGCTATCCATAGAGGTTCTATCTCTTTTGAATTTAATAATGCGGGAAGTTTTTTACGTCCTGAAGGAGGACATACAGACTTAACAAATGCAGCATTTCCCTCTGCGAAAAAACCATCTTCAAAAATCTCATTACAAGCATTTATAAGAATATCTGAAGAGCGGTTATTTTCTGAAAGAATTCTACCATTATCTTCACCAATTTCTGAAATTGCTCGTTTATAAACATCAATTTCAGCTCCTTGAAAAGAAAAAATAGACTGTTTGGGATCGCCAACGACTACTATATTATTGGTTTCACTATCTAAAAAAACTTTTTTAAAAATATCCCACTGTTTCTGGTTAGTATCTTGAAATTCATCAATAATTGCATATCGATATTTTTCACGTAATCTATAAAGCAGCTTTGAATCAGGTATTGAGCAGACTTCATCATGAACATAATTAATCATATTAGAAAAAGTAATTAGATTATTCTTTTTTTTATAATCTTCCCAAACTGCTATAAGTTCATTAATATGATCTAAAATGAATAGCTGAGATTCAGTAGGAGCTTTTTCATTTTTTACTTTTATTAATTCTAAGTTATCATATAAAATGCATTGTTTTGCTACATTTATACAATCTATTTTAAAAGAATCTATATCAAAATCTGAAATTATTTTAAAATCATCATAATAAGCCCATTTATCACGAATAATCCAATCTATAACCTTGTCTATTTCTTCTTCATTAACTAGTTCTAAATTTAACGAAGATTTTGCTTCAAAATAATTATTACTTAAAATATTCTTACAGAATGAATGAATAGTAAATATCGGAGCATTACCTATATCCTGCAATGCTGTATAATAGCCAGTAAAATTCTTATCGTCATTAATACATTCTTCAATTCTAGTTCTAATACGGTCACGTAATTCTCCTGTAGCTTTCTCTGTGTAAGTAACAATAAGAATATTTGACAAAGGAATTCCGTTTTTTAACATTTTTGAAACAAGGAGCTCAATTGTATGAGTTTTACCTGTTCCTGCAGAGGCTTCAATATATAAATTCTGACCAATTTGAAAATCATTAATATTAAAATCTTTCATATTATTAGCCTCTTATTTCTTACAAATTAGTTTAATTAATTCAGGAATAAAGAATTCTAATTGCTTTTCTTTCTCATTATTCCAATCATCAACAAATGAATTTTCTTCAAAACCAGAAACTTTACTTATTTCAAATAATTTTCTAGCTGAGAAGTATTTCCAAGGGTCACTATAGTTATAATTACCAGGCTCAAACTTTTTCAAGTAATCCATATATGATTCAAACTTTTCAGGGAATAAATCGATTGGCAAAACTTTTTTATATTTAGAAATAAAAGCTTTATTATATATTTTTTTAAGAATTTCTATTGCTTCATTTTGTTTGTAGTCTATTATTACGCTTTTATGCTCCCCTCCCAAGTCAAAAATATCTATATAAACATCTTTTTCGTTGTTATATAAGCCAATATAAGTTAAAGCCAACAAATAACTTTGCAGATAATAATGGGGTTTAATAGTCTTACCAAAAACCATATCTATAAAATGAACAGTATTTTCATTTTCAGACATAAAATTAGCTGTTCCGATAATATTCCATAAAATCAAAGCTTTATTGCCTTCATAATTTTCGAATTCATTCTCTATACTCAAAGCTAATTGCTGTTTATGATATTCATATGAAGAATCAGGAAAAGTATTTTTTATAAAACCTATAAATAAATCAACATTTTCTTTTATATCTTCCCACTCACGCCATCCAAATATTCCGTCAGGGAGAATGCCCTGCTTTTTTAAATCAGCTTTTAAATCTTCTTCTGTATTGATTTTTGAATTTATACTAATACCTAATCCCAAAGCAACTAGCTGTTTTTTTATTTGGCTTTTTTTATAATGAAGTATATCAACTGGCTCAAATTCAAGTTTTTCAGAATCCTCTTCTTCATCAACATCAAGAATTCTATTAACCCTTGCTTTAAATGGTTCTTCCAGAAATTCTCTCATTTGATAAATACTTACTCTTTCAGGATATTTATGTTGTTCGTCTTTTACTGGAGTAGCCTCAAAAACTTTAAATGTATTATTCTTGCCAAAATTTAATAATGATTCTTTATTTCTAATTTCACTTGAAGTAAAAATATCTTCCCAAGAGCGATTTTCGCTATTTTTATTATCAATTTTAGTTATTTTTTTACCATTTTTTTCAAAGAAACGATCAATATCTTCTATTAAAGAAGAAGGATAATAATCTTCATCTTTTTGGAGATTTTTATCTACATAACTTACATATAAGGCTTCGCTGATATTTAAAATCTGTGATAAAAAGGCATATTTTTCCTTATTTGAAATGCTTTCATCACCAAGAACTGGTTCTGATTCGTTCCTTAAATCTAGAGAATTGGTATAATCTGCTTTTGGGAAAGTGCCTGCATCGGCACCTAACAGGAACAGATATTTAACAGGAATATTGCGATTAGGTGCAAATTTTATAAAAGTAATACCGTTAACAAAGATATTTCCATTATTATATTTTGTGTTTTTTACAGCATTCAATAAAGCTTTACCAAATACCTCCCATGAAATAGATGCAGCTCCTGCTGCGTATATCCAACGAAGATCGTCTTTTGCTTTTATTATTTTCTGATAAATAAAAGCTTCATTTCCTAAGGTATCTGGAATGACCGGCATAGCCAGCCATTTATCAATCATCTGCATTGCTTCATCCAAGGCAGTTTCCGGAATATCAAAATTCTGCCATTTATAAAGCCAACTTTCCTTATCAACCCAGTTTTCCAAATCCTCAATACAATTTATGAAGCGACATAATGAATCGTTATCACTGCTAGCAATATCGGCAAAAGGAACTATATAATCTTCAGTAGAACTAAATGCTCTTTCTGAAAGTTTAGCCAGCAACAAGCGTTTAACACCATGAATCCAATTCTCATGTATAATAGGATTATTATCATCACTAATAGAAACCCTATCACGATAAACATTCATGGCTGTTATCCACCCTTCCCAATCACTTATTTCATTTGGCTTAATATCTCTAACAGCTTGAACAACCGGATTTCTAACTAAAGCAAAAAAATCTGGTCTGGAAAGACTTCCTTTATCTCTTAAAGCAAACAAAGTTTTTAAAGCCGAAAGAGTCAGCGAGTCATCACTAGATGAATCAACAATATCGAATGGAATATGTAAAACACTTTTTGTTTTTGAATCCTTTTCATCTGCTGCTTTTTGAGAAGACTGATTAAAAACTTGATTTATAGCAGGAACATAAGAATCAAGATTAGGTGATACAACAAGAATATCACGTATATTTGCAGGTTTCTTATCTTTTGTATTTTTACCATTTAATAAATGGCAAATATTAGTGTGAAGAATTTCTACTTCGCGCAGTTTTGAAGGAGCAGAAATTATAGATATAGAACCATCATTTATATTACTTGTTTTTTTTAATTTTATAGACTTCTTGTCAGATTTATTATTATTACCATTTATAATTGAATTCTGAAGATAATTAAGCAAACAGTCATCAGAGCAACTTAAAGAATAATCTATGTCAATGGAAAAATCTGGGGTTTTCCGCCATAATTTTAAATTATTTTTACCAGCATTTCCCCAGTAATTTAAAAGTTCACATTCTTCGGTATAATTATCCATATCAGTATATGGATTTATCAAAAAAACAAATAAATCATTTTTTAAGGAGAAAAATTTTAATATATTTCTATAAAACTGCCCCAGCCCGGAAAATCCAAAGATAAAAACTGGATATTTATTCTTTAAATAAAATACTTTGTGTTTATTTTTATTGTATTTTTTCCAGAATAGTTGTGCAAGAGTGCAGTATGTACCTTGAATTTCAGAAATAAAAGCTATTTTATTATTTATTTTTTTTAGCAAATTATAATCAGATCTTTCAGAAAAAATATCGTAATATATTTTTTTCTGCCATTCTTCTTTTTTCTTTAACTCATCACTATTTGCCTTATTTTTGTTTTTATTATCTTTATAAAAATAAAAATCATTATTAATCCAGGCATCTATTACACCTTTATTGCCATGAGAACCAGAACAATAATCAGGAGTTCTTGTCAATTCGTAATCAAGCAATAAACTAGAAATCATATCCGAGACATCAAAAAGCCTGGATTCATCTAATTTTCCTTCAGAATCTTCTAAATATGACTTTATTTCAGGAGATAATGCAGAATAATTTATTTCATTTTCACTGTTTTTTTCTTTTAAATATGAAATGATTATATTTCTTAATAAATCATTATTTAATAATTTAAGACTTCTATCTTCTCCTGCTAATAGTTCAAAAAGGAAAGCATCTAATCTTTTGGTATTTAAATTAGCAAGAGCATTTCGTTTCTCAACCCATCTCATTTTAAACCACTGTTCAAGCTTAGAATCAGGGAATATTACATATGGTGCTTCTAATGGATTAACCCATATTTTTTTTAAATCTTCTATAAGATTGTCAGCCAATATTTCTAAACTCACAGCAGTTTTTATATTCAGCATAAATTTCTCCTGTAACTTTCACTACCCCTTTAAACTAGCATATAATCAATCATAAGACAACTGCACAACTATATTTGTATATTAAACAAAAATATTGTTAAGTTTATTTACAAAGTTGTATAAAGTATATAGACTATATTCATATAAAGATTTTTAAGAGGAAAGATAATGAGTGATATTAATAAAGACTCTGATATAGAAAACCTTTATCGGTTAAATGGAAAGGTTCCTATAATTCCAGCATTATTAAACGGTCTCCAGCATGTATTAGCAATGTTTGTTTCCAATGTTATTCCCATAATACTTATAACAAATGTAGTAAAACTCAATGGTGACCCTATATCAGATCTTTTAAAAACCAAGCTTATTCAGAATGCCATGATTGTTGCTGGCATATCCTCATTAATACAGATTTTTGGTATTTGGAAAATAGGTAGCCGTCTTCCTATCATATTGGGTATTAGCTTTACTTTTCTATCTGTAGCATTAGCCCATACCGACAAAGATTACAATATAATACTAGGTTCAATTCTTGTTGGTGGAATAATAGAAGGCTTACTAGGTCTGTTCTATAAATATTGGAAAAGAATTATCTCCCCTATTGTAGCAGCTTGCGTTGTAATTGGAATAGGAATATCGCTGCTGCCAGTCTGCATATCTTCATTTGGCGGTGGCTCTCCTGAAATGGCAGATTTCGGAGCATTTCAATATTGGATAATAGGTTTAACAACATTGATTTCATCCATCATTGCTCTACACACTCTGAAATCATCAACAAAATCATTAGCCCCTCTTATTGGTATTATTGTTGGAACTATAGTATCTATTCCATTTGGTTTATTCAAAATAGATAATCTTATGAACCATGGGGTATTTTCTTTACCCCAATTATTCCCTACAGGTATGCCTAAATTTGAATTAGGGAATATTATTTCTTTTATTTTTATTTATCTTGTATCAGCAACAGAAACCATAGGTGATACTTCTGCAATATGTCACGGAGCCTTAAACAGACCTATGACAGAAAAAGAAGGTTCTGGCTCACTAGCCTGTGACGGTTTTTCATCAGCATTAGCATCTACATTTGGCTGTATGTCCACAACCAGTTTTTCGCAAAATGTTGGTCTTATTAATCTTACAAAAGTAGTGAACAGATACGTAGTAGCTACAGGTGCTTTAATACTGGTCATTGCTGGCTTCTTCCCACCAATCGCAGCTTTATTGCAATCAGTGCCTCAATCAGTTCTTGGGGGTTGCACTATTCTAATGTTTGGGCAAATATTCATAAGCGGTCTACAAATGCTTTACGAAACAAACTTAACCAATAGAAATATCAGTATTGCTTCCATATCAGTCTGCTTAAGCGTAGGCTTGACAACCCATAGCAAAATATTCCAATTCATGCCAACTATTATTAAAGATATATTTGCTAAAAATCCGGTATCAGTAATATTTATATCTGCGCTCTTATTAGATTTGCTTCTTCCCAAAGAAACAAAAAAAGAAGAAAAGATAGATAATCAGGAAAAAGAAGGCTCAGATTAAATCTTTAACTAGATTTAAAGTTTTTGTTACTACGCCTTTGTTGGAATTCAAAACGAATTCACCTGCTTTAACCATTTTTTCAGAACGAGATTGGTCGGAAATAATCTTAATAAATGAATAATAGCCTTCTTCGGCATTATTGATTATTTCAATGCCTTTTACCTCTTTTAACTGTTCAACTATATCTGCAAAATTACGATAATAAGGTCCCATCAGCAAAGGAACGTTTTGTTGCAAAACTTCAAGAGGATTATGTCCACCGGTTTTGTTTTCATCTAAACTGCCACCTACAAAAGATGCCGATGAAAGGCGATAAACAGAAGCAAGTTCACCTATAGTATCAAGAATCATTACATCAGTATTTTTAATTGAAGTCTTTAAACAAGTATTTAAACCATCTTTGTTTAGACTATTCTGCCAATCTTGTGCTAGCTTAATATTTCTTGGAGCTATTATTACCGCAATATTCTTAGAAGCAAGCTTCTTAAACATAGGCTTAAGAATATCAAATTCTTCAGGATGCAAAGAGCCGAATACGACCAATTTTCTATCATTTACCCACTCAGAAACAACAGTCAAATCAACTTGGTTAGTTTGAGTAAAATCGGCTTTCATATTCCCTAAGATTTGAATTTTATCTATGGGAACTCCTATTTCTAACAGACGGTCTGCGTCAGTTCTGGTTTGAACAGCAAAACAGGAAAAAGCGCCAAAAACAATTTCAGCGAAACCTTTTGCTCTTTTATAAAAGCTGGCTATTTTACTGCTTATACGACCATTAATCAGCATTAATGGGATATTTAGCTGACGACATTTATTAGAAAATTCTGGCCAAAAATCTGTTTCAGCGATAAAAACAGCATCAGGATGCCAGCGGTTAAATATCTTATTCATCGCCCGGTAATTATCTAGCGGAAAATAAGCCGCTGCATCGGCAATTTCTTTTTTCTTAATATCTTTCATCACGTCAGGGTGAGTAGTCGTAAATAAAATTGTGCTATCTGGATATTTTTTCTTAAGCTCTTTTGCAAAGCCAAGAGCAACCATTGATTCACCCATAGAAACGCCGTGAACCCATAAAACAGGCTTTTTAAATTCTTTTGGGAGTTTTACGTTGCCAAAATAATCGTTAAAACCTTCTTTTATTCGTCTGGAAAACTTTCCGAGAATAGGAGCCAAACAAAGAGTAGGAAACAAAACAAACGCATGTAACCCACGATAAAGATACAATATTGCTTTTGCTCTAATACTAAGTCTATTTTCCATATCTTTGGCTTCCATGGCACATTTGCCCATTAATATTAATTTCATTGGTTACCCAGGCTTCATGTCGAGGCTTAAATCTATCATAAAACCATAGATACTGATGAGGATATGTTAATATGAGTTCTTCCATCCATTTTGCCAGCTTAACAGTTCTGGAAATAGTTTTTTCTTCTTTTGTGCTTCCTTCACAATCATCTATTGCTGGTAAAAAGAAAGCATCATAGTCGTAAGTATAGCCTTTTCTTAATGAATAAACTGGCAACAAAGCCGCACCCGTCTTTATACTCCAATTTGCAGGACCAGCTGGCATGCTTACCCAATGTCCTAAGAAATCCATATAAACGCCATTGGCATTTCCATCCTGGTCGGTAATCATGCCTAAACATTCATTATTTCTTAGAGCCTTTAAAGCCTTAGCCCCGCCTCTATCTCTGTCATGAAGAGTAATACCAGAAAAGCCTCTGAAATAATCCAGCAAACTTCCGATTTCATCTTCCTTTTGGGCTAGAAAAAAGGAATTCAAAGTGTAACCTGCATTAACAATTGAACCTCCGAAATATTCCCAGTTGCCGATATGGGGCAAAGCCATAATAACACCTTTACCGTTAGACAGAGCCTTTTTAACATTTTCATGCCCATTCAGCTTAAAGTGCTTTTCCCAATATTCTTTATTAACGGCAGGATATCGCAATATTTCACTTGCAACCAAAGCAAAATGAATAAAAGCTTTTTTAACTATTAATTTTACAGGGAACGGCGGTTTTCGATTTAATCTATAATAAACGCGGTCTATGCAATCTTCCAGCCTATTTCTTTCGCTTTTCCATGTATTCCAGGTTATCAAGCCAATGGATACAGCCAAAGCTGCAGCATCTTTTTCGGGAAGCTTACAAAAAAACTTAGAAAAAGATTTAACTGTTTCGTTTAATATAGAAGATAATGACATTATTTATTGTTCCTCAGTTTTTTTATTGAGGATATTCATTACCATTTGAGCTACTCTATCATTAACTCCTGGCTGACCAAGCTGTCTAACTAATTCAGAAAAATCATTTTTCTGCTGCTGATAGACTTCAGGCTTTTCAATCAACTCAAAAGCTTTTTCTGAAATAGTTTTAGGAGTACAGTTATGCTGAATTAATTCTGGAGCTGCCTTTTTATTTAGTAAAATGTTTGGCAGACCAATAAATTCTGGCAATTTATAGAATAATCTAGCTTGGATTTCTGTTAAGAAGGATACTCTATAACATATTACCATTGGAGTTCCTACGAAAGCACCTTCTAGAGTTGCTGTTCCAGAACTAATCAAGAGAATCTTAGCCATATTCATAATGTCATAAATACGACCTTCACCAAGCACAATAGGCAAACCGCTATCTTTAAGCTGCTTTTTTAACTTAGCTTTTTTAACACCAAAGACTTCTTCGCCTTCTGTAGAAATTACAGGAACAATAAACTGATATTCTGGGTATTTTTTATGTATGATCTTGCCAGCACCAAGCATAGCTGGCAGATTTTCAGACAATTCACTCTTTCTCGACCCTGGACAAATAGCTATTACTGGTCTATTTGGATCTAACCCATATTTAATAGCAGTTTCTTCTGCTGTAAACATAGGTTTTGCAAGGTCTACAAGAGGGTGACCAACAAATTCAACATTAGCCTTGGCTTTCTTATAAACGTCGTAAGTGACTTTAAAGTTGGCAGCGACAGCAGTTATGCTTTCGGCAGCATCTTTTACCTTTGAAGGATCTTCAACAAATTTACTTGGTGGGAAATAATAAACAGTTGGAATACCAAACTTCTTCGCCTGATGAACAAGCCACATATTAAAGCCAGGATAATCTACGAGAACAATTACATCTGGCTTTTCAACAGCCAAAAATTTTCTGATCAAAAACAAAAGAGGTAGTCGTGGAATCTGTTTAATTGCTTCAAATACACCTATGGCAGCCCAATTTGTACTATCGCAAAGCATTTTGACCTTTCTTCTTTTGGTCTGTATGCCGCCAATAGCAAAAATATCGAAATTGTCATATTTAAGCAAAACATCAATTAAAGAAGCAGCATAAAAATCACCGGAGGTTTCTCCAGATACAATTAACAGCTTTGGTCTTCTTCTTTTTACTAATTCGTCCACGATTAAAAGCCTGCTTTCAATTTTTGAACTGCGATTTTTTCACATTCAAACATATATGATTTCAGCATTTCGCAACCTTTTTCAATTGAAATGCTAGAATCAATAAACAACGGTTCTCCTACATGAATAAGAGTTTTGCTAAATGGTAATGGAATTCTAGTACTATCCCAGTTATGAAGCTTTATAGAATTAGTATAAGCTAATCCCATAGGAATAATAGGAACACCTGTCTTCTGGACTAGTTTAATAATTCCCGGCTTAACTTCATGAACTGGTCCTTTTGGTCCATCTATTGTAAAAGCTACACTAAAGCCTTTTTTTATCAACTTAACAGCTTCAAGAATAACTCTTGCACCACCTCTGCTGGAAGAGCCCCTGATAGCCTGATACCCTAAAGAATCAAGGGATTTTGTTATTATATCCCCATCTTTTGAGAGAGAGGCCACAACAGCAAGTTCTCTATTTCTCCAATAGTATAAGTTACTTAAAAAGTCACCATGCCATAGAGCCATAACAGCTGGTTTACCTTTTCTGAATAAGTTTTTAGCAGATTCAAAAGAACATTCAGAAACCAAATCCAAGCTATTTATTAGAAATAGATTAAAAATCTGAGCAAATAATGATTTAATACGTAACCCGGTGACATAAGCCTTATCAGACCATCTATCATCGGTATTACGAATTAGATTATCTACTTGTTCAAAACTTCTGCTAATCATTCCAATAAAGCCGCCTGTTCTAGCTCTTTTTTGTGTTGAGCAGTGTAAAGCTGATAATACAAGCCTTTCTTTTCAAGAAGTTCTTCATGTCTACCAGATTCTACTATTTTACCTTTTTCAAGAACGATGATTCTATCGGCATTTACAACAGTAGACAATCTGTGAGCAATCATGAAGGTTGTTCTGTCTTTCATCAATAAATCTAAAGCTTCTTGAATCAGGCTTTCTGTTTCTGAATCAAGAGCACTAGTAGCTTCATCTAATATTAATATTCTAGGATTCTTTAAAAATGCTCTAGCAAGAGCTACACGCTGTGCCTGACCACCAGAAAGATTGACTCCTCTTTCGCCAAGAACAGTATTGTAGCCATTTGGTAAATTATTAATAAATTCATTAGCATTAGCTAGTTTGGCAGCTTCAATAATTTCTTCATGAGTTGCATCAAGACGGCCAAACTTGATATTTTCTTCTATTGTTCCAGCAAAGAGATATGTATCTTGAGGAACCATACCGATGAACTTTCTTAAATCCTTGCTTGCAATAGTTTTTACATCAACTCCGTCAATACAGACTTCGCCGCTAGATGTATCATAAAATCTTGGAATCAGATTAACGAAAGTGCTCTTGCCTGCTCCGGAAGGACCAACCAATGCAATAATTTCACCAGGTTTAACATTTAAGTTTATATCATGCAAAATTGTTTCCCCATCTTTGTAAGAGAAAACAACATTCTTATATTCTACTCTTCCTTCGCATTTATTGAATTCAACAGGATTTTCTGGTTCTTTTAAAACCACAGGAGTGTCTATAAGTTCAAATACACGATCAGCAGCACCTAAAGCCTGAGCTGTAGTATTATATATTTCAGCAAGATTTCTGCCAGGCTTATATAGGCTTGTTAAAGCAGCTATAAAACTAACTATAACACCAGCATCTATTTTCCCTGCCAAAACCCCTTTGCTTCCAAACCAGAAAATAATAACAAGGCTGATAGCATTCAAAAACTCTATAATAGGAGTTACAGAGCAGTGAATTCTTTGACCTTTCATTGTCACTTTAAAACTTTCTTCGTTGGAATTTTCATACTTTTCAAGCATATATTTTTCAAGAGTAAAAGACTTAACAACTTTTACACCAGTAATGTACTCATGTAAAGAAGAGTTGATGTCTCCAACTTTTTCCTGCATTCTAGTTCCTATTTTCTTCATTTTGCGACCAAATGCCTGAATCATCAAAATTATCAAAGGAATAATGACCATAGAAAGAAGGTAAAGTTTCCAATTCAACCAAAAGATATAAATAGTCAACCCTACTACTTCAACAACATCTCTGATGAATCTAACAAAATTATGAACAAGCATTTGCAAAACAGAAACGTCATTGGTAACTCGGCTCATTAAATGACCAGTTTTTTGAGTTTCAAAAAAAGAAAGAGGCAATTGAAGCAATTTATCGAAACAGCTTGAGCGTATCTTCAAAAGCATTCTTTGAGTTGCATACTGCATCAAATACATACTGCTGAAAGAAAAAAGACCTTTAATAAACATTACTACGATAACGCCAACAGAAATGCCTATTACGTATTCTTCTTTACCGTTAACCAATACTTCGTTAACTAAATCTTTGACTACGTAAGCCGGATAAACTGTGCAGAGTGCAGCAACACTGCTACATAAAAGGCTTATAAAAAGAAGCCAGATATGTTCCTTACAGTATGCTAATATACGAGCTACTGTTTTTTTATTATCTCGTTTGCTTACATTATTGCTCATTTCTTTTCAAGCTCCTTAAGCCTGTTAGCAATATGTTCAGCAACCCTTTCGCCAGCCCCAGGTTCGCCAAGGCTTTCTTTTACCTTCTTAAGCTCTTCTCTGATACGAGCCTGAACCTTTTTATCCTCTAAGATTTCTATAGCTGCATAAGCAATATTGTTAGCCTTGAAGTTTTCTCTGATTAACTCTGGAACGATACGTTTATTAGCTATGACGTTAGGCAAAGCAATATATTCAGATTCAATAAAATACTTTGTTAAAATAGAAGTTATCCAGTTGGTGCGGTATACAACAACCATAGGGGTGCCAATAATAGCGGTTTCTAGGGTTGCAGTACCAGAAGTAACTATACATACATCTGAAGCTTCCATAACATCATAAGCTTTATCTCTAATAATCTTAACTTTCAGATTTGGATGGAGGTTTAAATAAGATCTTACATGAGATTCTTCAATTGTTGAAGCTAAGGGAAGAAGGAATTCAGTCTTAGGATACTTTTTCAAAATAATATCAGCAGCAGTTAATATTTCAGGAAGAATATAATCTATTTCTTGAGTTCGACTGCCAGGTAATATACCTATAACCTGCTCACCAGTTACCCCGAACTTTTCTCTGATTTCTTCTTTAGAAGCTGATGGAACGGCCTTACCAACTAAGGGGTGACCGAACCAATTAACAGTTGTTCCTGCTTTACTCCAAATATCTACTTCAAATGGGAAAAAGACTACAGCTTCGTCAATAACCTGAACAAAGTCTTTAACTCTGCCCGAACGCCATGCCCAAACCTGTGGAGTAATATAATATAAAACGTGTAAACCTATTGATTTAGCATAAGTAGCTATAAGTTTATTAAAATCAGGATAATCTATTAAAACAACCATGTCTGGCCGATTAGCACTCAGCCAATTTTGAATATCGGATTTTATATGTTTAAGGCATTTGAAATTTTTAATAACTTCTATAATACCTATAACAGCCATTTCATCACTGCTGTGTATGCAAGTCATGCCAGCTTCTTTCATGAGCTTGCCGCCAACACCAGTAATTTCAATATCAGGCATTATTTTTTTCAAATGCCTAATAACAATAGAACCTTGCAGGTCTCCACTATGTTCACCTGCAAGGAAAAAAATCTTTTTTATTTTGTTTTTATCCTGAGAAGTATTTTCCAAAGATTTTACCAATAATCAAACTTTTATACTATTTTTACACTTAGTAAGTATTTCAAGAGCTACTTCAAGAGCATTTTTGCCATCTTCTATTGATACAAGTGGCTTTCTCCTTTCTTGAATACATCTGATAAAGTGCTCTAATTCTTTGCGAAGTGGTTCTGCTTTCTGAACATCTAAGGCTTCACAGACTATTTTTTGTTCTTCATTGCTCTTGTGAGCCATTGTAATAGTCTGTTCTGCATAATCTAATGAACAATATTTGTCCATTTCGAAAATTCTTAATTTTCTAACCATTTCTTCGCTTATTCTTGAAGCAGTAAGATTTGCAATACAACCATTTTCAAATACGATATGAGCATTTGCAATATCTTCGTTTGCTGTTAAAACAGGGATTCCAACAGCATCAATATTCTTAATCGGTGATTTAACAAGAGAAAGAACGATGTCTATGTCGTGAATCATCATATCTAGAACAACACCAACATCTTGAATGCGGTTTGAAAACTTACACATTCTCTGACATTCTATAAAGCGAGGATTTTCTATCAAAGACTGTAATTTAACAATAGCTGCATTAAATCTTTCTACGTGACCAACCTGCAAAGTAAGTTGTTTTTCACCAGCAATAGCTACTAAATCGTTTGCGTCTTGTAAAGTCTTGGTAATTGGTTTTTCGATAAAGGTGTGTATATTGTTTTCGAGGAAATATTTTGCCACATCATGATGTAAAAAAGTCGGAACAACTACAGTTACAGCTTCTACATGATTAGCCAGTTCACGAAAATCTTTAAAGTATTTAACTCCGTATTTATCGGCCTGAGCTTTACCTGCTTCTTCATTTACATCTGAAATTCCAACAAGATTAGCACCTTCTATTTCATGAAGTATTCTTGCGTGATGCTGACCTAAATGACCTACACCGATAACACCAATATCAACTGCTTTCATTTATTACCTCTTGTCAACAACCTTAATTGCTATACCTGCTTCATCAGCCATTTTAATAACTTCTTCTCTGTCGAGCAGAAGAGTTTTGCCTTCTTCGAAAGCCAAACATTTTGCCTTAGCTTTTTTCAAGGTATTAATGGTTTCAATCCCTACTGTTGGAATATCGTAACGCATATCTTGATTAGGTCTAGCAACTTTAACAACGGTAATGTCACCATTGCCGAGCTCGCTCCCACGCATAATAGCTTTATTTGTGCCTTCTATAGCTTCAACTGCAAGTATTACACGATTTTTAACAACAACAGTCTGGCCTATATCTAAACCTGCGATTTCTTTTGCAATCTTATGACCATATTCTATATCTAATTCTTCTTCCTGAGTCGGCTGGCGTTTAGTTAACACACCTTTTTCAGGAAGCAAAACAGATAGGAATGTGGTTGAATCGCAGACATGAATACCTTCTTGTTCAAATTCTTCACACAACTGACGTAATAAAGCGTCATCGTTGTTGTTCTTAACCTTAGAAAACACTTTTAGAAATCTGGCATCAGGCTGAATTTTTTCAAACATCAAAGTCTTAGTAACCCCGCCAGCCATTACCATCTGGTCAATGCCAGCCTTAACAAAAACATCTATCATGCTTTGCAGGCTACCGATATTAAACCAATGGATCTGGTCTACCAAAGGCTCTATTTCTTTTGAAGTTTCACCTTCTATAGCAACTGTTATAACTTCATAGCCGCTTTTTTTTGCTGCCTTGGCAAAAAACTGTGGAAACCTTCCACAACCAGCTAATAATCCAATACGAGACACTATGTCTTTCCTCGCTTTTCTGAATTCTCAAGCAAAATTTTTGTCTGAGATTAACATTAGTCTAGAGATTATAACACGATTTTTATATAAGTCTATACAAAAATCTTTTATTCTTATGCAAAGCTCTTAGGTAAAAAATAAAACAGCCAATCCATTTGTTAATGAAATTGGCTGTTTATAACTAATAGCAGTTAGTTTAATTATCTAAATCGTCATCTTCAAAGTCGTCCGAATCATCTGGTTCGTCAGGAATATTTTCAGCGCCATCATTCTGAGTTGGATCAAATTTTCTTTTCTTTTTACCTGTGCCTGGAGGATTCAGATTTTTAAGCAAAACGCTTAAATCAGGTTCTTTTTCTCCATCAGTCTTGACCCACCAAAGATTACGACCTGTTGAATTATCTTTTCTGCCTTTGATATCATCGAAACTGTAAGTGGCTTTTCGTTTGTCTGCAAAACCTATTATTATCTTTCTTGTAATATAGTTGATATCCATTACTCGTCCGGTTTCTTCACCTACGACAACTTCAGCAGTAATTCTTGGATATTTTCCATGGAAAGAAGCATAATATTCATGCTCATGAGCAAGGCAACACAACAATCTGCCACAAATACCCGATAGTTTTGCCGGATTAAGGCTCAGATTCTGTTCTTTAGCCATTTTGGTTGATACTGGGTAAAAAACATTCATGAACTGAGAACAACAAACAGGTTTGCCACAACAGCCAATACCACCCAAAAGCTTTGTTTCGTCTCTTACGCCAATCTGTCTCAATTCTATTCTTGTTCTGAAAAGACTAGCTAACGATTTTAACAGTTCTCTGAAATCAACTTTGTTGTCCGATTTAAAATAAAAAATCAGACGACTGCAATCAAAGAGGTATTCAGCTTTTAAAAGCTTCATTGGAAGCTGATGTTCTTCTATCTTTTTACGAGCCTGAATAAAAGCTTCCTTTTCTTTTGAACACAAATCTCTTAACTGAGCTCTATCATCGTCATTAACAACTCTGACAAATTCAGTTACGAAAGGTGTTTCTTCATCAAGATTGGCTGGTTTTGTACTCGTAATTCTGAGAATACGACCGACTTCAACACCATGTTGAGTGTTTACGATTATATCTTGAGTTTCATGAAGTTCAACATCTTCTGGTTTTTTAAACCAATAAACGACTGAGAGTTTTCTTAGTCTGAGAGCTATATATAAAGTCACGCTTCGGCTCCTCCGATCTGCGTAATAACGTTTTCAAGAATTAAGAGAGGCTGTATATATCTTCTCAACAAATTAATGCTTTTTTCAAGCATTTCTATTCGAGATCTTAATAAAGCAAAACCTTCAACCCTTGCTATTGTAATAATATCCTCTTTACGGTCAAGGTTCAACAATAAAGTTTCTTCGGCATTAGCAGCCATTAACATAGCGTCTGTATATAAGTTCATAAGGCATATAAAGAGTTTTTCTATCTGATCACTGCCCCATTTATCAGTTGCTGCAGAAATCTGAGTCTCTATATCCTTTATAACAGCACTTGGATAAGACTTTTTGCTTTCAGAAAGCATAGGATCCAGACTCTTTCTTATAAATGCACTTGCTGAATCTATAGTATTGATTATTTCTTGTGAAAACATCAATGGGAACGCCTTTGGCAAACCAGTATTCATTGCAAGGGAACGACAAAGCTGTTTTCTAGCCTCTAACAAAGGCTGGTAAGTCATCGTTTGTAACTGCCAAGCCTTATTTACAGCTTTTTCCAAAGTATTTACCGATGAAAAATCATTTTCTATTAGTTGTGCAAACATTTGCAGTTGAAGCAAATATGTTGTGTGGGCTCGTTTTATAGTAAAAACCTCTGGGTCATACTCATAGTCTTCTGCCATAGAAAGAGCCTGTCCGAAGTTTCCCTCAGACAAAGCATAACAGGCAGCGGCAGCCTCTGGTTTCATATTGAATTTATTTTGCAATATTTCGCGAACCTGTTGATGAGAAGGGCTATTAAATCTGACTATTTCAGAACGGCTTAATACCGTAGGCAGAACAGCACCAGTATCGGAAGCAAGCAAAATAAATAAGCTGTGAGCTGGAGCTTCTTCTAAGGTTTTTAGCAAAGCATTGGAAGATGATTGATTGAGTTTTTCAGCAGGGTCTATAATAAAAATCTGCCAATTTCCCAAAGTTGGCTTCAACACAGCGATATCTTGCAATTCTCTAATCTGATCTATTTTTATTTCGTTCCCATTGGGTGTAATAAGCTTAACGTCAGGATGAGAATTGCTGATAATTCTTTTACAATCTTCGCATTTACCGCAGGAATCGAGTCTTCCATTTTCATCTTTTATAGGAGACTTGCATTGCAATAAAGCAGAAAAAGCTTTCGCAACAGCCATTCTTCCAACAGAGGCTTTTCCTGCAAAGAGATAAGTCTGAGCAATACGTCCGCCTTCAAAAGAACGTCTCAAAACATCAGAAGGGTTTTCCTGAAGAAGTATATCAGAGAAATTATTCGTTTTTCTTAGCATTATTGCTGTGCCTAATAAAATAGAATACGCTCAAGAATAGCATTATAACGAGCATTATAGCAGCAGCAGTCTGAATACCTCTGTGGGGAATATCGGCCGCCAGAATTGCTACAAAACCAAAACAAGCGGAAACCATCCAAAGAAATCTGGTAGTTTGCTTCTGGGTAAAACCGCGATTTAAAAGTCTGTGATGCAAATGCCCTTTATCGGCCTGGAATATAGGAACCTTTTTAAAATAACGTCTTAATATTGCAAAAATAACGTCTATTATAGGCAAACCAAAAGCAATTAAAGGAATTATCAAAGGGAAAAGAATAGATCCTTTTGCACCACCAGCAACTGAAAGTGCTGCGGTCATAAAACCAAGATAATAAGCCCCGGAATCACCCATAAATATTGAAGCTGGGGAAACATTATACTTGAGAAATCCAAATAAAGATCCCATCAAAGCTGCAGACAAGGCCATAACATTGTTCATTAGTTCAGGGTCTTGCATTTGGGGAGTTAAAGCTCTAACAGCAATCAAAGTTGATAAAGCAATGAAGACTATTCCACCAGCTAAGCCGTCTACACCATCAACCAGGTTGACTGTATTCGTTAAACCAATGACCCAAAGCAATGTTAATGGGTAAGTCAAAAGCCCCAGAGCAAACATACCTTGCCCGGATAAAAAGTTAGTCATAAAACTAATCTTAACACCATAAGCAAAAAGTATTCCGCAACCGACTATCTGACCTGCCAGCTTTATTTTTGCCTTTAAATCCAATAAATCATCTAAAAAACCTATGATGAAAACAAAGGTTCCAGCTAGCATTACGCCTAGTGTAGGAGAACTTTCAGACAAAAATGGCAATGCGCCAATCATACTGCCAACATATATAGCAAGACCACCTATTCTAGGAATAGGTTTGGTATGAATCTTTCGTCCGCCGGGTCTGTCCACAAGACCTAGTTTTAAAGCAATACGACGAACTAGCGGGACTAAAATTAGCCCTGCCACCCAAGATATTAAAAATGGTAGTATAATCTTTTCCATCGCAGAGTGATTATATCATATTTCATATTTTGTGACCACAGAGCGAATATTTAAATTAGGAATTTCTATAATTCAGCATTAAAAGAAAACAAATATAATTTCATTTTCTTTCTATTATTTTATTAAACTTTGTTATATATATAACAATAATCTTCAGAATATAAACAGAAAGCAATAAAAATGGACGGAACAACAGAAATAGCATTTAGACATCCAATAGCGGCAGCGATTATTTTTGCTATAACTTTTATACTTATTTCTTTCAGACGATTAAGCATTCTTCCTATCGGCCGACCTTCCAGCGCCTTATTAGGAACAGTTTTAATGG